>JBDHZH010000028.1:0-36510 GCA_039811745.1 Arachnia sp. | reverse complement strand
GCGTTCATCTTCGGCGACGCCTACGTCCGCGACTACGACGAGGACATGGCGCTGGTCAGGGAGATCCTGGAGACCGACTACGCCTACCGCTTCGCGGATCCCGAGCGGTGCGGCCACGACGGCCGCTCGATCCTGTCCGACGCCCGCAGCGTCGGCTCCGTCATCAAGCTGCTGACCCCGAACACCGACTACACCGACGAGTACAACGCCTGGCTGGGCGGCATCCCGCACCACGTCAAGGAGCTCGTGTACGTCGTCAAGCGGTTCTACCAGCCCGAATGGGGCACGGACTGGGAAGAGCACTTCACCGTCGGCATCATCAACGGCCGCAAGGGCACGTCGCTCCGGCTCGACGGCGAGAAGATCCGGGTGAACATGCTGCGCGTCGGCTTCGAGAAGGACGGTTCGTGGCGCCTGTTCGGGCTTCGCCACGACTTCCACCCCGCCGCCAAGGTGCAGACCGAGGACGACATCACGGCCAGCATCGTCGTCCCCGGCTCGGTGCTCGGGCGCGAGACGTCGCGGAAGTTCGTGTACAACTGCGAGCAGCTGCTGTTCCAGCGGCCCGACGACGCCATCCACCGCGGCTACGACAAGCAGGCCGAGGCCGACATCGCCTCGCCCGGCACGTTCCTCTCCAACTTCCAGCCGTTCACCCACGACGACGCCCGTGCCCTCGTCGACGACGCAATCGCCTTCAGCCAGTTCTCGCCGCCGATGCAGGAGCTGATCGCGCGCGTCGCCAAGGGCGGCCCGGACATGCCGTCGTACTTCGTGTCGTCCGCGCACCCGAGGCTGGTCGACGGTGCGCCGTCGAAGAACCCGCGCTACTTGCAGCCGCGCCCCGACCTGGCCAATCCGCGCGCCACTGCCACCGCAGACCTGGCGGTGCACCTGAACCGCAAGGTCTCGGTGCGGGACCAGGTGGCGAACCCCGTCGACATCGTCGCCGCAGGCAGGCGGAACAACCCGGCCGAGGACGGCATCCCGCCCCTTTGCGCCTACGGCCCGCTGCATCACATGGAGCTGCCGGAGCTGTTCATGGAGTTCATCTCGTCGATGACGGGCAAGTCGCCGTCCACGACGGGTGCGGGCTCCGAGGGTGCCATGACCAAGGGGCCGTTCAACCCGCTCACCTCGGTGATCGACCTGAATGCCGCCTTCCTGTCCTTCGCCCTCACCGGCTACGACGGCTGGCTGTCGTCGGCCGGCGTCATCGGCCCGCACATGCGCGTCGACCACGACATCTCGCTGCTCATCCCCGAGGTCTTCTCCCGGATGACCGAGGCCGAGCGCGACGCAGGCAATCTGCTGGCCGACGGCAGCCTGGAGCCGATCCCCAACTTCGAGCACGACGGCGAGCTGGTCCTCGCCAGCAGGCTCGGGCACCGGATCACCGCCAAGTTCGCCACCAAGTACTTCGGCCGCATCTTCCTGCATCCGCACGCGGTGTTCACCCCGGAGATGCTGCGACCGGAGCTGCAGGACATCGACGCGTACGTCGAGTCGGTGCGCACGATCGTGAAGACGCACCGTCGCGTGGGCAGGAGCTACATCGCCGACGGCAGCATCGTCCTGGCGGTGCCGCCGATCCGGGCGCTGCTGGAGATCATGGCCGACGGCGTCAGCGCCGAGGGTTGGGGCCTGCACACGCCCGAGTTCCGGGCCATGTTCAGCCGCGAGTCGGTGCTGGCCTCCGACTGGTACGCGGAGAGGCTGAAGTCGCTGCGCGACGACGAGTCGGCCTACCTGGCCCGTTCGGTCGCCGCCATCGACCACTTCACCAGCAACCCGCAGCACGGCGACACGGCCCAGCGCCTCGGGCTCGTCGCCCGTCGCGCCGCCATCAGCTCCCGGCTGGAGGACCTGCAGGCGGACGGCGCGACGGCGTCTCTGGTCGGAACCCTGGGACAGCAGTCCGACTGGCGGGTGTAGGGCCGCGCAGCGACGGTCGAGGAGCCCGCTGCTCCGCTGGTTGAGTAGCGCCCGCGACGAACCAGACCCTCTTTCCGCTGGTTGAGTCCGACTGGCGGGTGTAGGGCCGCGCAGCGACGGTCGAGGAGCCCGCTGCTCCGCTGGTTGAGTAGCGCCCGCGACGAAGGAGCCGGCGCGTGTCGAAACCTCTCGACAGCCAGCAGGGACCCGGCCCGAAGATCTCGACCGTCGCTCGCTGCTTGTCGCGAGCCTGTCGAAGGGCGCGCTCGGCTGCGTCCCGGCTCCAGCACGGTCTTTCTGACTTTTCCAACCTTTTTCCATGCCAGATAAAGCTGGATAAGACTGATAAGGTGCGCCCGTGGACCCGATCACCAACCCCTACACCCCGAACGCGGGTGCACGACCTCAGGCAGTCGTCGGGCGCGACGACCAACTGCGCTCGTTCGACGTGTTGCTGAGACGCCTGAAGCTCGGGCGTACGGAGCAGTCCATGATCATCATGGGCCTTCGCGGCGTGGGCAAGACCGTCCTTCTCGGGCAGTTCCGCTCGAAGGCACTCATGGAGGACTGGGTCGTGCTCGAGTTGGAGGTCAGCAAGCACGACGAGGCGAGATTCCGATTCGAACTGGGTTCCCGAATCCGTACTGCCCTGCTGGAGCTCTCTCCCAAGGCACGTTGGGGTGACCGCTTCGAACACGCCCTTGCAGTGCTTCGGTCGTTCACCCTGTCCGTCGACGGTGCCGGCTCCTTCACCCTCGGCATGGCGACACCCCCTGCCGAAGGCTACGCCGACCACGGGGACCTGGTCCTGGACCTGACCGACCTGCTCGTGGCGCTCGGCGAGGCCGCAAGATCGGTCGGCCGAGGCGTCGTCCTACTTCTCGACGAGATCCAGTTCCTCCAGAGACCCCAGCTGGAGGCCTTGATCGCGGCGCTGCACAAGGTTGTGCAGAGGGAACTGCCAGTGACGCTCGTTGGAGCCGGGCTACCGCAGATCGCCGAGCTCGCCGGAGACGCCAAGTCGTACGCGGAGCGGTTGTTCAAGTTCCCTCGGATCGGCGAACTCAACCCTCAGGACGCCCGCAGGGCCTTGTCCGACCCGGCGGAACAGGAGGGCGCGGCCTTCGAGTCCGAAGGGTTGGACCTGGCTGTCACGATCACAGGCGGCTACCCCTATTTCATCCAGGAACTGGGCTACGCGGTGTGGGGTGTCGCCGAGGGCCGACGGATCACGCGCGACGACGTCGAACGGACAATCCCGATCTACGAGTCGAAACTCGATGCGTCGTTCTTCCGGGTTCGGCTGGATCGGGCCACCGAGTTGCAGCGGGCCTATCTGCGGGCGATGGCGTCCCTTGGGCCGATGCCCCAGAAGGCGTCCGACGTTGCCACGGTCCTGAATCGTCAGTCGACCCAACTCGGACCCACGCGGGCCGAGTTGATCAACATGGGCCTTCTCTACACGCCGGAGCACGGGTACGCGGCGTTCACCGTCCCGCACTTCGACCAGTTCCTGATCAGGGCAATGCCCGAGTTGGTGGTTCCCGGCGCTCGATCACGGCGCCCGCACCCGGGGTGAGCCTGCCGCCGATCCAGACGGATCGGCGGCGGCGGGCGGCGGCGCCCACCAGTGGCCGCGCCAGGCCGCCTGGCTGGCGGCGAGGACCTGACCGTTCGGCCGCAGGAGGTTTCGACCAAACGGCGAGGAAGCGGGTTCCCTCCGGTTGGCGCGGGTGCCGGGCGGAACCGATAGCGTCGGATCATCCCCTGTTCTGCGACGCGAGGAGACGCCATGACCAGCCTGCCCTACCAGGATTCGACGCTGAGGGCTGAGGATCGCGTCGAGGACCTGCTGGGCCGGATGACGCTGGAGGAGAAGGCCGGGCAGCTCAGCCAGTACTTCTACTTCGCGCCGCCCCGGTTGCCGGACGACCTCGACGTCGAGTCATTGCCGGAGGGGCAACGTGAGATCCTGAAGTACGCGGCGGCCGCCGAGGAGGCCGTCGCGGCGGGTCTGGCGGGGTCGTTGCTGTTTGTGAAGAACGCCGAGCAGGCGAACCGGCTGCAGCGGCTGGCCGTAGAAGGGTCGCGGCTCGGCGTGCCGCTGATCTTCGGCTTCGACGTCATCCACGGCATGAGGACGATCCTTCCGGTGCCGATCGCGACCGCCGCGAGCTGGGACCCGGAGGTGGCGGAGGCCGGGCAGCGCGTCGCGGCGAGGGAGGCCAGGGCCACGGGCATCCACTGGACGTTCGCGCCGATGGTGGACATCGCGCGCGACCCGCGCTGGGGCCGGATCATCGAGGGCGCAGGCGAGGACCCGTATCTCGGCGCAGTCATGGCGGCGGCGCAGGTGCGGGGGTTCCAGGGCGACGGCGGCGCGGAGTCGGTGATCGCTGGGCCGAAGCACTTCGCGGGCTATGGCGCTGCGCTCGGCGGCCGCGACTACGAGGACGCCGACATCTCGGACTCCCAGTTCCACAACGTCTACCTGCCGCCGTTCCGGGCGGCCGTCGAGGCGGGCGCGGGCAACATCATGGGTGCCTACATGGACCTGAACGGCGTCCCGGCAAGCGGCAACAGGCGGCTGCTCACCGATGTGCTGCGCGGCGAGCTCGGCTTCGACGGCTGGGTGGTCAGCGACGCGAACGCCGTCCGATCGCTGGAGACCCAGCACTTCGCAAGGGACCTGACCGACGCCGGAGTGCGCGCCGTGACCGCCGGGCTGGACATGGAGATGTGCATGTCCGACCCGGCCTACTCGCGGCTGCCGCAGGCGGTGGTGGACGGCTCACTCGACGAGTCCGTCGTCGACGAGGCGGTGCGGCGGGTGCTGCGTGCCAAGTTCGCGCTCGGCCTGTTCGAGCACCCATACGTGGACGCCGGGGCGACCGAGGCCGTCAAGGCGGACCCGGCGCACCGGGACGTCGCCCAGGTGGCGGCGGAGCGGGCGGCTGTGCTGCTGACCAACGACGGCACCCTGCCGCTGACGGCCGGGAATCGGCGGATCGCCGTCGTCGGCTACCTTGCCGACTCGAAGCGCGACACCCTCGGCCCCTGGGTGTTCGACCACGACACTGACGAGACCGTCACGATCCTGGCCGGCGTCCGGGCCCGGGCCGGCGCGGGTGTCACCGTCGAGTACGCACCCGGGGTGGCCGTGCCGCAGCGGCTGTTCGCGTCCATGTTCGACGACCACGAGCTGGGCCGCGTGCCCGCCACCCCGGAGGGGTTCGACGAGGAGCGCGAGCTCGACCGGGCGGTCGGGCTGGCGTCTCAGGCCGGCGTCGCGATCGTCGTGGTGGGGCAGCCCCAGAACATGATCGGCGAGAAGGCGTCCACCTCCACGCTGGATCTGCCGGGCCGGCAGCTGGAGCTGCTGCAGCGGGTGCAGGCAACGGGCACGCCCACCGTCGTGGTCGTGATGTCGGGCCGGCCGCTGGACCTTCGCTGGGCCGATGCCAACGCGGCCGCGATCCTGCAGGTCTGGTACCCGGGCACCAAGGGCGGCGACGCCGTGGCGGCGCTGCTGTTCGGCGACGTCTCCCCGGCGGGGCGGCTGCCGTTCACGTGGCCCAGGCACGTCGGACACGTGCCGATGACGTACTCGCACTACCGCACGTTCGCGCCCCAGGAGCAGGGCGAGCGGTACTGGGACGAGCCGAGCACGCCGCTGTACCCGTTCGGGCACGGCCTGACGTATGCGAGCTTCGAATACTCGGACCTGCAGGTGCCGGTTGGGCTGGCCGTGGGGGCCGTCGGCGAGGTGACGGTGCGGGTGACCAACACCTCCGGCGTGGCCTCCGACGAGGTGGTCCAGCTCTACATCCATCAGCGCTACGGCACGTCCACGCGGCCGATCCGGGAGCTGAAGGGGTTCCGTCGCATCCACCTGGGCGCGGGCGAGTCGCAGGTCGTCGCGTTCGAACTCGGAGGAGACCAGCTCCGCTACTGGAGCGACGTCACCCGCGGCTGGCTCCAGGACGCCACGACGATCGACGTCTTCGTCGGCGGCTCGTCGGATTGCGCGCTGACAGCGTCGTTCGACGTCCTCGCTCACTGAACGAAGGGTGTCCACAGACCCACGGTTGAGGCAGGTTCCGGCTTGGGCCATGCCCAGCCGGTGAGCTCTACAGATGCAGGTGCAGGCGTATGGCGTCGTCGAGTTCGGCCATCAGGTGTGCCGGGACGCGGCCAATCAACGGGCCGAGCCGTTCGATTGAGACCGAGCGGATCTGTTCGGCCTGCGCCTTTGAGTCCACCCGCGTCCCCGTCTCCTCGGCAGCCAGCAGAACCTGGAACGGGTAGACGTGCGCGACGTTGCTCGTCAGCGGGACCACAGTGACGACGCCGCGTCCAAGCCTTGCGGCCGTCGTGTTGGCGTGGTCGTTGCTCACCACGACTACCGGACGGCGCTTGTTCGCCTCGCCCGGCTGGGCGGGGTCGAGATCGGCGAGGCGGATTTCACCGCGCAGCATCGGCCAGTCCGTCGGCCGTGGTGGACTCCCATGCCTGGGCGTCGCCCGAGGTCTCCCACTCCTCCCAGGCAGCCGCGTAGGCATCCTCGATCTCGGCATCGCCCAGCAGCTTGATCGCCTGCTGGATCGCCGCCGAACGGGACTTGAGGCCCACCGCCCTGGCGTACTTGTCGAGTGTGGCCACGTCCTTCTCCGAGAGACTCACGCTCAGCTTCACCTGCGTCATACTACTAGGGTAGTACCGGTTCGGCTACTGCGGTAGTAGACGTCGATCGGCCGCACGCTTGCCAGCGTGCGGATCGTCGCAGCGTAGGCACCCCTCCTCGGCCACCACCGCTGGAACCGGCCAGCCTCGCGGTCGCCCCGCCTACAGGTAGTGGCCCCTGCGGTGTTCGATGGCGTCGACGCCGTCGGCGAACTCGATCGACTCCACGACGGCCCGCACCAGCAGGCCCCAGCCGGCGTGGCCGGGGTCGGCGTCGATCAGCCTGACGCGCGCCCATGCCGCGGCGCCCGCGAGCCTCGGGCCGTGGGTGTCGCCGCTCCAGTCTCCTGTGCGGAACACGCCGCCGGGCGACGGCGCGACCCGCGCGAACACGTCCGCGATCCAGCCCTGTCCCTGAGCCAGGACGTTCACCGTCGCCTGCCCGGTGTCGCGGAAGAGGTCCCACCAGTCGCAGTCCTCGTCGACGAGCGCCACCAGCTCGGCCGGCTCCCCCGCGGCCACCAGCACCGAGGAGATGGTCCAGCCGTCGCGACGTCCACCGTCGGCGCTCGTCCAGACGGTCACCGGCGACGGCAGCAGCCCCCGCAGCCGCCTCGCCGGGTCTCGCTGGTTCTCCGGCGGCAGGTACGGGTGCGAGCCGTGGATGGTCATGCGCCCAGTCTGGCAGGCGCCCCAACTGGGGCCGCTGCCGCGGCGATCAGGACCCGGCCGGACATGAAGGAGCGCCGGGTGGCAGTCCCCCTGCTGCCACCCGGCGCGGTCTGTGGGTCGGGCTACGAGGTCGCGAAGAACACCTCGTCGGCCAGGATGCCCGGGCGGATCCGCAGGACGCCGGCGTCACCCGCCGGGATCTGGAGGACGACGTTGCCGGTGACCGATGCGCCCTCATACATCTCGTTGAACCCCAGAGCGTCGGGGCCGACTGCGAACGCGTCCGCGGCGGTGACGACGTTCCCGCCAGCGGTGACGTAGCCGACGGCGACCTCGAGCGGCGTCCCGGCCTCGGCCGCCAAACGCTTCAGTGTGACGTTGACAAGGGCATACGTGCTTCCGTCTGCCGGCTTGTCGTTGAACTGGTTCTCGGCCAGCACGGCGTCGGTCGCGTCGGCGGTGAACGAGTTGACGGTGACCTCCCACTCATCCGTGGCGATCGTCGTGCCCAGCGGGTGCGGGTTCGCACGGGTGCCGGTCTCGGCTGCGGCCGGTTCGGTCTTCTGGTCGGCGGGCTGCTCGCTCGCCCCGGCGTCCGGCGCGGAGGCCTTCACGGTCGGCGTCGAGGTGCCGAACGACTCGTCGAGGGCCTTGCCCACCGACCCCATGAACGCGATCCCGCCTGCGATCGGCCCGACGATGGAGATCACCAGCGCCGACACGGCCATCTTTCTGGGCCTGTCCTTCACGACGAGGGCGACGATGGCGAGCACGAACGCCACCGGCAGCAGCAGCCAGCCGACGATGTAGGCGCCCTCCCAGATCGAGAAGACGAACCCGGCGATGGCGGCGACGAGCGCCACGATCGCGATCGTGTTGCGGGTCCTCGGCGTCGGACCGGCCGGGGGTGTGGGCTGGGGCGGCAGGCCGCCGGACTGGTAGGCGCCGGGGCCCTGCGGCTGGAACTGGGTGTCCGGGTTGGTGGACATGGTGGGGAACCTCCTGAGTTGACGGTTGCTTCTGCGTTGCCTCCATCACACCGGTCGGGCGTGCCCGCGCACATCGCCCGAACGGGTCCAGCGGCACCGCCGATCGGCTGGTTCCGGCGAAGCCGTTCGGCGGGTGCGGAATGTCGTACCGTCCCTCTAGCCTGAGGGTGTGTTGAGCATCGAGGCCGTCGAGGGGGTGCCACGGTCACCGTGGTGGCGCACCGCGCTGCTCGTCGTGATCGCCCTGCTCGGCTCGCTGGTCAGCGTGGCGTTGTCACCGGCCGCGTGGGCCATGACGATCGACACCAACGGCCCGGGCTTCCTGATCACCCTCCTCGCGTTCATCCTCGCAGTGGCCGGGCCGATCGCCCTGATCTGGCGGAACCGGATCCCCGTCGTCCTCACCGTCGCGGCCGCGGTGGCGTCGGTGTTGGTGCCCATCGGCAACACGCTGCCTTGGATCGCGCTGGCCTGCATGATCGGGCGGCGTCGAGGCTCCGGCGTGTGGGCGGTGGCCGGCCTGGTGGGGATCACCTCGTTCTGGGTGGTGTTCGCCGACGCCGCGGCCGAGCCCCGGGACGCGTCGGTGCTGAAGTCGATGATCTCCTCCAGCGGCACGCCGGGTTTGACGGGCATCGAGGTCGGCTTCGGGGTCACCCTCACCGTCGCGCTCCTCGGCTGGGGGCTGAGCGTCGTCGCGGGCCTGTTGGCCCGATCCGTCAGGGAGAAGCGGGTGGCCGCTGCCAGTTCCCAGGCTGATCGGGCCACGTCGTCGGTGCTCGCCGACGAGGTGGCCAGGCGCCAGGAACGCGAACAGATCGCCCGCGAGGTGCACGACGTGCTGGGCCATCGCCTGTCGCTGCTGAGCCTGCACGCCGGCGCACTGGAGGCCAACGCGAAGGACAACGAGCAGCTGAAGGCCTCTGCCGCGCTCGTCCGACAGTCGGCCGGCGGCGCCATGGACGACCTGCGCTCGCTGCTCGCCATGCTGCGCGAGCCGACGCCGTCGCATCCGGACCTGCCGCTGACGGAGCTGCCGCGCGTCGTCGAGGAGTCGTTCGGGGCGGGGCAGCTGCTGTCGTCGTCCATCTTCATCGAGGACGCCGCCGGTGCCGCCCCGGCGCTGGCGCGGGCGGTGTATCGGATCGTGCAGGAGTTGCTGACCAACGCCCGCAAGCACGCCCCCGGCCAGAGGGTCCTGCTCGACGTGCGCGGCGGGCCCGCCACCGGCGTCGCCATCGACGTCCGGAACCCGCTCGCCCCCGGCACCGCCGCGAAGGGCGCCGGCCGGGGGCTGACGGGCATCGCGGAGCGGGCGGAGCTGCTCGGCGGCACGCTGCAGCACGGCCTCGACGACGGCGGCGTCACCTTCCGCGTCCGCGTGGAGCTTCCCTGGCAGTGAAGTGCGCCCCTGCGGGGGATAGGCTCCTGACGTGGCCGAACCCATCCGCGTCCTCCTGGTCGACGACGACCCGTTCGTGCGCTCGGGCCTGCGGCTGCTGCTGTCCAGCTCGGAACGGTTCGACGTCGTGGGCGAGGCCTCCGACGGCGACGAGGCGGTCGGCGCGGTCAGGCGGTGCTCCCCCGACGTCGTGCTGATGGACCTGCGCATGGCCCGGGTCGACGGCGTGGCCGCCACCGCGGCCGTGCAGCAGCTGCCGAACCCGCCCTACGTCGTCGTGCTGACGACCTGGGACGTGGACGAGGCCGTGACCCGGTCCGTCGCGGCCGGGGCGTCCGGCTACATCCTGAAGTCGGCCGGCCCGGACGAGATCATGCGGGCGCTGGAGGCGGTGGCGTCCGGGGACGCGATGCTGTCGCCGAGCAGCACCCGGCAACTGCTGGAGGCGCTGCGCCGACGCGACGACTCACCACGCGCCGAGGCGTCCGCCCGCATGGCGCAGCTCACCGACAGGGAGCGTGCCATCGCCGTCGCGGTCGCGGAGGGCCTGACCAACGCCGAGATCGGGGGTCGGCTGTTCCTGGCCGAGGCGACGGTGAAGTCGCACCTCGCCGCCATCCAGACCAAGCTCGGCCTGGCCAACCGGACGATGCTGGCGGTCCTCGCCGAACGCGCCGGCCTGGTCAACCCCGCTGGTTGAGCGTCGGCGCGCGAGGCGGTCCCTGGGCTGCGAGCGAGGAACGAGCGAAGCATGGTCGAAGGGGACGAGCCGTCGACTGGTCGAAACCATGCCACACGGGCCCTGAAATGTGCCCGCGGAGTTGGCAGGATGAACCCATGAAGGTCTTCACGGAAACCGTCGGCGCCGACGCCGGCCTCACCTGTTACGTTCTCGACTCCAGCGACGAACTCGCCACCGCTGCCGTCCGTCCAGCGGTGCTGGTGCTGCCCGGCGGCGGCTACTTCTTCACGTCCGACCGGGAGGCGGAGCCGATCGCGCTAGCCTACCTCGCCGAGGGCTTCAACGCGTTCGTGCTGCGATACGCCGTCGGGCCGGAGTCGCCGTTCAGCCAGTCGCTCGCAGACGCGGAGGCGGCCCTGGCCTGGATCCGGGCCAACGCGGCCGAGTTGAACGTCGACCCTGCCAAGGTCGCCGCCGTCGGCTTCTCTGCGGGCGGGCACCTGGCCGCCAGCCTCGGCGTCGTCGAGGTCAGGCCCGACGCGCTGGTACTCGGCTACCCGGTGACGCTGGAGGAGTTCGGGCCACCGGTCGGCAAGGAACTCCTGGACATCCCGAGCCACGTCGACCCCGCCACCCCGCCGACGTTCCTGTTCAGCACCTCCGACGACACCGTCGTGCCGATCCGCAACTCCGTCGACCTGCTGTCCGCGCTTGCGGCGCACCGGGTGCCCTTCGAGTCGCACATCTACCTGCTCGGCCCGCACGGCCTCAGCCTGTCGAAGAAGCTGACCGCCAACGGCCGAGCCGACATGGCCGAGCCGTCGGTCGCGCCCTGGCTTGCCGACTCCGTCCGCTTCCTGCACACCGTCTTCGGCGACTTCGCCGTCGAAGGGGAACCGGAGTCCTACCAGACCATCCTCGACCGCCGCCGGACCGACGCCTGAGGACGCTCCGGTGATCTCGACCGTCGCTCGCTGGCGCTCGCTGGCTCGATCAGCGGAACCCCTCACCCCCGCTGGTTGAGTAGGCCGTGAGGAACGAGCGGCCGTGTCGAGATCCGGTGACCGTCCCCGGGGACTTGGCTGGGGTCTGATTCGAAAACCCCTCCCGACCACCGCGTGTCCAGGCGTGCGCACCACCCCACCCGTCGGGGTTTTCCGCTGCCCCCAGTGAGGCCGAAGGCCGCCCCCTTACTCGACACGAGCCGCCGACCGGTCGAAACCTCCCACACCGGCGCAGGGACCTGATCGCGACTGATGTCAGATCGCGACGACGACGGCGTCGTCAGAAAGGACGGAAATGGAGACACTGCAGAACTACACGCCCCACAAGATGCTCGTCTACATGCCCGAGGAGGGTTCCGAGTTGGTGCTGCCGCAGCTGGGCAACGTGAGGCTCACCGAGACTTTCAGGCCGGGCAAGCCGTTCCCCAACGGGCTGCCATGTACGCAGGTCGGGTACGGGGACGCCGATGGCCTTCCCCGGCCGGTCGACGGGGTGGTCTATCTCGTCTCCCAACTGGTGGTGGGGGCGCTGCCCGATCGCACCGATCTCGCGTTCCCAGCCGGCCTGGTCCGCAACGATGCGGGTGACATCGTCGGGTTCCGTCTGCTGGCGCGCCCGGCGGACCCGGGCATGTGAGCCCTTGGACTCACATGACGGTCCAGAGCAGGACCTTGGCCGGCGGCTCGGCCTGCCCGATTCGGACGACGACGTCCCAGCAGTCGCAGCACTGGCGCATGATCCACAGGGAGTCGGTTTCAGCGTCGATGATGTCGGCGGCCCTGTCGCAGAGCGTCACCAACTCGTCGGGAGCCGTGGCGAGCAGAAACACCGACTTCTGGATGCGGTCGCCGTGTGCCTGGAGCAGGGCCGCGAG
Organism: Arachnia sp.; assembly: GCA_039811745.1. Taxonomy (GTDB): domain Bacteria; phylum Actinomycetota; class Actinomycetes; order Propionibacteriales; family Propionibacteriaceae; genus Arachnia. The sequence continues at coordinate 24,268 of JBDHZH010000028.1, read as the reverse complement.
CCGGGCGCGGCGGGCGTCCTCGCGCACGTCGTAGGTGGCCACCGTCGTCAGCGCCACGACATGCCCCGCCACTCGCTGGCCGGGTCGACGACGGCGGCCATCAAGCGCTGGGCCTGCCGGTACAGGTGGCGCCGCCACGTCCCCGCGAACCCGGGCAGGGCACCGGAGGCCCTGGTCAGCATCATCGTCTCGTAGGCGGTCAGGACGCTTGTCCGGCCGGCCGCAGTCAGCAGCACTCCGGGCTTGTCGTTGGCCGTGCGGGCGTGCTCCGTTCCGAGGGAGCCGCGACGGGCCGCCTGCAGAACCACCCTGTCCACGATCAGGGGGCGGAACTCCTCCATGAGGTCGAATGCGAGGCTGGGGGCTCGGTCGCTGGCGCTGTGCAGGATGCCGATGCCGGGGTCGAGACCGACGGCGTGGAGCGCGGTCACGCACTCGCCTTGCAGGACGGTGTAGAGGAAGCCGAGTGCGGAGTTGGCGAGATCCATTGGGGGCTGGCGGGAGCGTTCGACGAACTGCAGCTCGTCCGGGAACATGGAGCCGTAGCAGGGCCAGTACGCCTTGGCCGCGGCGCCTTCGAGGCCCATCAGTTCGGACTGGGTCGTGGCGTCGGGAAGCATCAGCCGGTACTGGCGCATCTGGGTGACGGCGTCGCGCACCTCTTCCCTGTGCGATCGGCGTCCGAAGCGTTGCAGCACGACGATCTGGTGCCCGATCTTCGCCTCTACGATGACCCGGGCGATGAGCGTTGCGGCGTCGGTGCCCTCGATGTCGAGCTGGGCGGTGAGGCGGGAGCTGCGGGCTGGCCAGTTGTCGCTGACCAGCGCGCCGAGGTAGTTGCCGCGCCAGGAGGCGAGGATGACGTCGATGTCGTTGGCCAGCGCCCAGGTCCGTGCCCCTGCCGTGAGCCCGACGGAACCGAACAGCACGATCCGCTCCACGTGCGTCGTCGGGACGGACAGCAGCTCCTTCTCGTCCTTCTCGACTTCGATCCTGCCGGCATGAACCTGGACCCGGCTCCCCTGTCGGCCGACGTAGAGGACCTTCCGGTCGGGTTCTGGTGCCCGGGAGTCCGTCAGTTCCGGCGGGTAGCGGGGTCCGAAGTCCTCCCCCAGGAACGCGAAGCCCTCCTCGAACGACATGATGCGCGTCTTGTCCGTGCCCAGTTCCATGCCGAGTTCGCCCACCGCCTGGCTCACGAGGCGCAAGGCCTCCTGCGCCTCGTCCGGGTCCGCGGCGGCGATGGCCATGTCGTCCGCGTATCTCACCATCGGGAACCCCTCCTCCATCAGCTTCGCGTCCACGTCCATGAGCACCAGGTTCGCAAGGATCGGCGACAGCGCCGAGCCCTGCGGCAGCCCGGGGAACGCGCGCCTGCCCCTGGGCCCGTTGCCGACTCGGTCCAGGAGCAGGTTGCACACCCGCAGCACGGCCACATCGTCGATGAGTGCGGTCAGTCGGCGGCGGATCAGCGCCACGGGCAGGCTGGGGAAGCAGTTCTTGACGTCGGTCCGCACCACCCACCCGAGCCCCTCGCCCCGCAGCGCGGCAAGGGCCTGCACCGCGTCGTCCACCCCGAGACCCGGCCGGTAGGCGTACGCTCCCGGGCCGAGCAGCGGATCGACGATCGGCGTCAGGTACGCCAGCACCGCCCGCTCCACGACCCTGTCCCTGACTGCAGGGATGTGCAGCACCCGCTCCTTGGCGCCCTGCTCCATCCGGACCTCTGTCACATCCCTGGGCACGTAGCCGCCGTCGGCGAGTTCCACCGCCAACTCGGCGATCCGCGCCTCAGCCTCCTCCTCGAACCGGGTCACGCCCGCCGACATGACCCCGTCCTCGGCGTCGTTGGCCAGCACTGTCTCCCACGCCCGGGTGAGCGCATCCACGCTGAACACGTTCAAGTCCACCCCCGACTCATGACACGGGTCCGACGTCCCGGCACCGACTCTTCATCGAGCCCCCTCACCTCGCGGCAGTCGGTTCCGATACTGAACCGACTGTCTCACGGTGAGACAGTCGTGCTTCAGTCCGCTCTCTTCGCGGTAGTCGGTTCCGACCAGCTGGGTCGCCGGCGTCCTCTCCGGGGTCCACAGGTTTCAATCCGCTCTCTTCGCGGTAGTCGGTTCCGACCATCGCGGACTACGACTCCAGCCTGGGTGCGCGGTCCGTTTCAATCCGCTCTCTTCGCGGTAGTCGGTTCCGACAGACGTTCGTGGCGGGGATCGGCCTCGTGTCCGGTTTCAATCCGCTCTCTTCGCGGTAGTCGGTTCCGACCGGGCCGAACTGCGGTACCATTGCGGTAGCCCGTTCTGGTTTCAATCCGCTCTCTTCGCGGTAGTCGGTTCCGACCTGCCGTTCACGAGCGGGCTCACGTTCGACGCCGTGAGTTTCAATCCGCTCTCTTCGCGGTAGTCGGTTCCGACGGCCGTATCTTGTTGAACGGTTCCGGGTTCGTCATGCGGTTTCAATCCGCTCTCTTCGCGGTAGTCGGTTCCGACTTCAACGCGATCGTCGACTTCGTGATGTCGATTCGTTTCAATCCGCTCTCTTCGCGGTAGTCGGTTCCGACGGCGGTGTGGCCCGTAATGTGGCTGGAGGATCGGGCGTTTCAATCCGCTCTCTTCGCGGTAGTCGGTTCCGACCAACAACAGCGCGATGGGGTATGCCAGCCAGTACGTTTCAATCCGCTCTCTTCGCGGTAGTCGGTTCCGACTCGGGGATGAGTGCGACTCGGATGGGCCGGCCGTGGTTTCAATCCGCTCTCTTCGCGGTAGTCGGTTCCGACTTGTAATTTATACAAATAAATAAAGAGATGGTTAATCGTTTCAATCCGCTCTCTTCGCGGTAGTCGGTTCCGACTCTTCCGGAAGGAGAAACATGGAGAGGCACAGTGCAAGTTTCAATCCGCTCTCTTCGCGGTAGTCGGTTCCGACGCGGGAGTTCTGTCTTTAGGTCGATGGATCATGCGAGTTTCAATCCGCTCTCTTCGCGGTAGTCGGTTCCGACCAGTGGGGTGAGCGTTGGATGGCCGGCCACGGCCGAGTTTCAATCCGCTCTCTTCGCGGTAGTCGGTTCCGACCTGTCTGCTGGATCATGCACCGGTCCCGCCTCCGGGTTTCAATCCGCTCTCTTCGCGGTAGTCGGTTCCGACTCGCGACCCTATACAAGGCCGTCGACGACCAGTGGACGTTTCAATCCGCTCTCTTCGCGGTAGTCGGTTCCGACTGGAGATCGGATTCGACCAGCAGCGCAACGACGGTTTCAATCCGCTCTCTTCGCGGTAGTCGGTTCCGACCATCGAGGCCGCTGGCATGCCAACCATCGAGTATGGTTTCAATCCGCTCTCTTCGCGGTAGTCGGTTCCGACTCTTCGTCGCGAGGTTCGCGACGATCGAGGTTATCTGGTTTCAATCCGCTCTCTTCGCGGTAGTCGGTTCCGACTACGACACATGTCGTAACCGCCGTAATCTCCGACGTTTCAATCCGCTCTCTTCGCGGTAGTCGGTTCCGACTACCAGGTGCCATCAGGAACACACTCATCTGCATCGCGTTTCAATCCGCTCTCTTCGCGGTAGTCGGTTCCGACGACAAGCTGCGCTCGACGATCGAGTTCCTGCCGAGTTTCAATCCGCTCTCTTCGCGGTAGTCGGTTCCGACCCACAGCGAAGGCATGGCCTGCCCTCGACCTCGGCGGGTTTCAATCCGCTCTCTTCGCGGTAGTCGGTTCCGACAGGGGGTCCAACTATGGCTAGGTACGTAGAGGAGCCTAGAGTTTCAATCCGCTCTCTTCGCGGTAGTCGGTTCCGACCCTTCCGGGCCCCTGCCACTCATGCCGAGCAAGCGAGGTTTCAATCCGCTCTCTTCGCGGTAGTCGGTTCCGACCACCGGCTGGGTGCTGAGCGTCAACGCCGATAGCAGCGGTTTCAATCCGCTCTCTTCGCGGTAGTCGGTTCCGACCCTACCCCGGACTTCGGGGCTCTGACAAGGGTCTTTGCGGCGTGTCTGCACACGTGGCCTTGCGGTGGGCTCCAAGGAACCCTCTGGGACTCGCAGTGAGGGGTGTTTGCGCTTGTCAACGGCCCAACACACCTGGGGCGCTCTTCGGTGGTTCCGGGACCACCCCGTCGACCAGGTCGACCGGGCCCACAAGGTGCGCCCAGTGGCGCCTTCGCTGTCTGCATCATCCCGTGCTCCCGGCTGGTCTTGGTTGCCGTCGAGCGTACCCGCGCGCGTTGCCGTGCCCGAGGCCGGTGACCTCGACGCACCCGAGCCCGCGCACCCGGTACGAACCGACGCCGGTGAAGGGCAGCGCGGCGAACAAGGGTGCGAGCGCCTGGGCGACCTGTGCATCATCGCAGCGATATGTCAGGTGTCCGACGAGGCCGGTGTAGGTCATTGGGCCGAACGCCAGGTCGGAGGTCTCCAGCCGCAACTCCGACGTTCGCAACTGCCGGAACAGGCCCAGTGACTCGTCCGGCACCGCCCCCGGGATCGCGCGGCGACACTCGGCCACCGCCGCGCCAAGCACGCGGGCCGGGGTCGGCAACAGGTCGATCACGTCGCCGGTCCGAAACATCGTGGGCGTCAGGAACTCTATGCGCCACCCGCCGCCCGACGGTGCCTCGGCCCGGGAGATCTGGTCCCACGTGCGCTCCAACGCCACCACAGGCGCCCCGACGAGGACGTCCGGCTGGCGTCCCAGGCGCAGCACCGGCCGCTCGGAGGCGACCCGTCGGATCACATCGTCGGCCGATTCGGCGAGGGTGCTGATCTCCACGCCCGGTACGCCGTCCCGCACCGTCGGACAGGAGATGGTGTAGGGCTTGAGGCGGTCGCCGTGCCCGGCCACAGCCGGCACCTCGTGGGCACCGGGAGCGCCGGGAGCCCGGTCGCCGTCGAACCAGGCGGTCAGCGCCGCGTGGACGTGGTGCTGCAGCGGCCACTCGCGCAGGCGCAGCGGAATCCAGTAGCGACGCGGCATCGCTATCCCTTCCCGTCCGAGGCTGCGGTGAGCTGCCGCAGGATCTCGTCGATCGGCGGTTGTGCCCGGTGGGCCCTCACCGCAAGGTATGAGTTCCCGCCACGTTCCTGGTCCAGGCGCAGCGGCACCAGCACGCTCCACGGCCGCAGGCATCCGGGCTGCCGGCAACCCGCGTGACCGCATCCGGGATGTGCCCTTCCGGGCTGGGAGTCGGCGTCGTTGCCGAGTAACCACCCGACCCCGAGGGCAGTCGTCTTCGGCATCCGGGCATTGAGCAGGACCTGGTGCCCGTCGTGGTCGTGGATGACGTCACGGATGGCCTTCCGCACAGCGAGCATTGCATCCAATGGATGGACGCGGGTGGTCACGGCGTTCGCCTTCGGACGAACACCCAACTCCACCGGCCGCGGGCTCCCGTCCCGGAACACTCCGACGGCAAGATGGCTCCCGGTCCGCCAGTTCACCGGGCTGAGGCCGGTAAGCGAGGTGAGGGACACAGTCAGCAGGACGGGCCCGTCACCGGTGTCCTCGCCCACCTGCATCAGGGCCGGGAGATCGAACCCATCACGCTGCCGGCCGCCGCACGCGATCTCGTCGCGCGTCGGGTTGAAGGGCCAGGAACGCGGTTCATCCTCGCGGCTGTCCAGTTCGTCGAACTGGAACCCGGGACGCACCTGCATGTCATACCCGAGGGCCAGTGCCATGGGGAACAGCATGTTGGGCGCGATGTGGAACCCGGTGGAGTCCGAGTCCCGGTTCATCTCTGCCTCAAGCGTCAGGCCCAGGTCCCCCACCTCGTCGGCGACATCCAGCCCCGCTCCCTCTGGCTCGGCAACGATCCAGCGCTGCAGGATTCGCACGTCCTGCAGACCCCGGCTCGCCTCGGCCGCCGCCTGCTCCCTCCAGTCCGACATCGACGGGAACAGCAGCCGCACGTAGTAGAGGGTGCCACCGGCCTTGTCCTGACGGTTCCGCCACAAGTAGAGGGCCACGACCAGGGCAAGGGAAACCGCCACGGCCCCGACCCGCCACCAGACCGCGACCGGCACCAAGGACTCAATGATGAGGCCAACCAGTGCCGCGAACACGATGGCGGCCAAGGACAAGGCATTCACCAGGAGGTTCGACCTGTTGGATCGCCACCAGCGTCGGGCACCGGAGGGTCTACTCATCGCGCCCCTCGTAGAACGTGATGTGCATGGTCACGGACGCCTCGTCGACCCTCACCTCGTGGGCCGTCAGGCGGAGGGACCTGCGCAGGGCAGCCGTCTGGTCGCCGACGCGGCCGATTCCCTCAGGCCAGAGGATGGCCTCCGCGCCCGGACCGAGGCCCTCCCGCGCCACACTCGCGCCAACGAAGCCGCCGGGCAGGCTGCGGTCGGCACGGATCCGGAACAGCATCTCCGACCCCCACCCCCATAGGTGGGAGAGCTGCGCGGGCTGCGCCTCCGGGAGTGCGTCCGCCCGGTGCAGGCCCTGGCCAACCATGTCCAGCCACAGCCACTCGGACACCTTCAGCCGACGCAGGGACTCCCAGGTCACGCCCGTCATCGCCTCGATCATGACGCCGCCTCCGTCTCAGCCAGTGGAACCTCCGCAACCAGAGCGGCCAGGTCCACCGGGCCGGGCCGCCCCTGATCCCCGGAGGCGAACCGCACCCATCCATATCCCCGGGACCCCATACCGCCAACCGAAACCAGGCCTTCGTGCAGGTCCCACATCACGTGCCGCAGCAGACCGGCCACGGCGTCGGGGAACGATCCCGATTCCCACTCCACGCGCAGCGGCAGCCTATGGCCACGATTTAGCGCCCGGGTGCTGAAGAGGGCACCATCCATGGCGCCGCCCGTGAAGCGGTCGATGGAGACGTGCGTCTGGTGGCTGAACCCGGGATGGGTGACGACGGTGTCGGCAAACGACAGCCGCCCCCGCCCGCTCTCCAGGGACCCGAACAGCCACGCGGTCACGCCGTCGGCCTGCACCTGAGATGCACCCACCGCCTCAAGGATCATCCGGCAGCGGTGCCGGAACAGCCCCTTCCACGAACTGCCCGGGATGACCGCTGCCGTCCCGATCATCTGGATGTCGAGATGCTCGCGCCCACCGACCAGCACCCGGCCCCCGGAGCCCACGTGGATGGGTTCGACGACGATGAAGTCCTGGGCCAGCGCGGCGGTCCCGGGCGCGCTGCCCTCGATCGGGGCGCGCGGCACCAACGCTTCGGGCGCCGAGCCGGTCGAGAACCACGCCTGCCTGTCGCGCAGCCACCAGGCCAGGCCATCGTCGCCGGCCAGGTCCGCGGTCACCACCCGGACCTGCCGCACCTCACCTCGCCCGAGCCCGGAGGAGCGTCCTCTGCCGAACACCGGCACCCACTCGGCCAGCCTCCGCAGGAGATCTTCGTCGTGGGATCCGGCGTGTTCGAAGGCGAGCGTCACCTTCGTGGGACGGGCGAGCTCCGCGGTGCGCAGGGTTCGGCCGGCTGCCGCGCCGCGGGCCCCGTCCACCGAGGTGGAGGTCACCTCGTCGACTTCCGCGGCCGCGACGATGCCCCCGAGGACCGCGAGGCGGCTCGGCGTCCTGTCCGCGTTGCCGGTGGCCTGCTCGTACCCCCCGGGCGGTGCACCCAGCCATTGCTCGGCGACGTCCCCGAGGTGGTGCCGCAACGAACCCGCGACGGAGGCGCCGGGAATCCACGGCCGCCCGGTCCTGGGATCGCGGATGATGGGCAGGCGGACCAGCGACTCGTCGGTCGCCACACCACCGACGCCCCAGCGCCCCCGCATCTCCACGTCCACCGCGATCAGCGTCATCAGGTTGCTCACGGCTGCCACCCCCTCAGTGCATTGATGGTCCCGACCGAGTCCCGGGCGATCAGGGCCCGTCTCAACTCGCCACGCAGGTCCTCGGCGAGGTTCGATGCCCACGGTTGGGTGAGCCACCTGTCCGCCTCCGGCCCCCGCGCCGGGCCCTGCTTTCGGGCGACGGCCTCCGCGGCCTCGCGCAGCTTGCTCCGGACGCTCGGCCGGTCCTCCTCCGGGAACCGGTCGAGAAGCGCCAGAATCGGGTGCACCGCCACTGCCGGAGCGGCCTCGACGGCCGGCATCGGCGGCCTCGCCACGGCCGGGCTGTGTCCGAAGCCGGGCTGAGCACCCGGCTTGGTGATGGCGACGGCCCCGAACCCCTCGTTACGCCTGATGCCGATGCCTCGGCACAGAGCGGCAAGCGCCGCGGGATCGGCGTGCTCGATCCAGACCGACGAACCGGCCTCCAGCGCCCACTCCGTCGGCTTGGGGATACCCGCCAAGCCGTGCCAGCCGCTGACCTGCGTGGTCCGCACCACGGCTTTCGTCCCGAGCCTGATGCTGCCGCCGGCAGCGGCGACCGCGTCGTCCACGGCCCCGGCCAGGTCCAGACTGTTCGCCCCGAACCGATCCAGCAGGATCGCCGGTTGCAGCACGGTCAGGACGAAGGGCCCGGAACCCCTCGGGAGCGGCAGTGGGTCGGGCACTTCGCGGCACGTCCAGGTGCAGCGGCCCATGACGGACCGCTGGCCCCCGATGGAGAGTCGCCGTTCGTCCAGCAGCCACGCCACCTGCTCAGGGTCGACGTCGCCGTCGAGCCGGAGGATGCCGGAGTAGCGAACCGTCGGCGCCACCGCGCGACGTGTGAACAGGGCGCCGTCCTTGGAGGCGCCGCCCTCGAGTTGCGTCCGCGTGGTCAGTGTCAGGACGCCGTCGGGCACCTCCCAGCCCTTGCCTGAGACGAGCGGTTGGCCGCACTCGCAGCGCCGTTCGGGGTTGCGCAGGTTCTCCCGCCAGCCGCCGTGCCGGGCGTCGGGGTACTTGCAGCGCGCCCAGCCCATGGGCCGGAGTTCCGCCCGCCTGCCGTCGAGGCTCGGGACGGCCGCCTCGACAACGAGTTGCCCATCGAACAATTCGTCGAACGCCGCCTGCCCGTTGGCACCGATCCCGTTGGTCCACCAGGCGCCCGCCAGTGCGCCGCGGACGACGCTGCCCGGCAGGACGGTGTGCACCGGGCGGTCGTTCATGACCTCGCCGGATCTGCCCGCGGACAGGTGGCCGTCGGGGACGAGTTCGTACTGCAGCCAGGTGCTCATGCCGTCACCAGCCCCTTCACGTCGACGTCGATGCCACACGAGATGGTGACCCAGCCCTCGCCGCGGCGACGGGACGACCCGAGCGAGCTGACGCTCAATGCCGACGCCACAAGGACGTTCGTATGGAGGTCCACCTCGTCGGCCGTGAGCGGTAGGCGCTGCTCGACGGTGAAGGTGCCGCCGTCGGCCCACACCTGCTCCCCGAAGCGCAGGAACCCCCGCTCTGCGCGCCCGCGCTCGTCGACCTTGATCTTCGTGGACGGGGTGATGCGCGGGTTCGTGATCCGGGCGTCGCTCCACCACCAGGGGCAGGGGTGCGACGGCGAGCCGAAGACGGCGTCCACCAGCGGGGCAGGGAGTCGGAGGCGTTCGGCGGCCTCGGCCCGCAGCAGCCCCTTGAGGCTGCTGGCCGGCAGCAGACGGTCGCGGTCCACCGGCGCGTCGAGGCCCGGGACGGCCGCCCCGGCACCCACCCGGAACGGGCCGTGGAACTGGATGGCGAACTCGATTGTGGTCATGACCGGTCCTCCTCGTCATCGGACACGTTCGGCCACCAACGGGCCCGCGACAGCAGTCCAGGTAGCTCCGCAGGGAGGCTGGTCAGGGGGTTTCCAGTGCGTCTGGACCACTCCGCGACGCGTTCCGCCAAGCCCTCCGTCCGTCCCCGGACGATGACACCGAGCGCGCCCCGCGCCGAGGGGCCCAGCCCGAACACGTCGGGACGGTTGTCGGGCCGAAGGTCGGCCAAGGCCTTGTCCAGCTCGATCGCGTGCAAGTCGTCCGCACCTGCGCCGTAGGTGATGTCCAGCCAGCCGATCGCCGAACGACCTCCCGCGGTGAGCGCCTTCGCGGCTGCCAGTGCCCTATGGGAAACCGGAACCGCATCGGCCACGGGATGGGCCCTGGGCGCGAACACGATGCCGATGCCGATCCCCACGTCGTCGATGGCCGCCGTCAACTCCTCCGGCACTACCCGCCCGTCGGGGACGTGTTGCCTGAGCCGCCATGCCAGCCGCTCGAACTGCCTTCCGAGTTCAGCCGCCACCTGCCAGGCCGCAGCGGCCGACACCGACAGCAGCACATCGTCGCCACCGACGTAATGCGGGATGACGACCTTGTACTCGGGGTCCGCGCAGAATGCCCTCGCAGCCGCAACCACGGCCTCACGCGTGGCCTCCGTGAGCTCGGCGACGGCGTTCCGCCGCAACTCCGGGAGGTTCGCCTCCGCGATGCGCTCGAACAGCCTCCCGATGCCGTTGCCGTCTGCCGCGATCAGGGCCAGGTGCGACCTGGAGTCCTTCCGACCCACCGCCGTCCGGCCGCCACCGTCTGCGGGCAGGCCACCCTTGGCCGCCAGGGTCCCGAGATCCGTCGGCCACCTGCCCGGAATCGAGGCCCAGTCCTGGGCGCCTGGCAGCGTCGCCGCGACTGCACGGTCCTGTGATTGCGCCCGCCGCCAACTCGTGAGCCTTGCCAGACAGTCGGCACCCAACCATTCGGCGTCGCCGCCGATGGTCTCCTGCTGGATTGCCGGCTCCGACCCGCATGAGCCGCATCGCCGCACGATGCCGAGTTCCGGGACCGCGGGCAGGAGCCGGAACTCGGCGAGGCCCCCACCCGCAGCCTGGCGTCGGTAGGCGTCGAGGTAGCTCGTGCCGTTGGCGGTCCACGCCTCCCACTGGACGCCGGGGAGTTGCCGGTGCAGGTGGGTGAGGAGGGCCCCCGGCAGCGTCGCCATCTCGTCATCGGCCATCGCGAGCGCGACGACGCCGTCGACGTTCCCTGCGTCGGGCGCCGTTCGGCTGCGGTAGCCCTGCACCTTCAGCCAAGCGTCGACCGCTTGGTGATCGGTGTGCTCGCTGAGGGCGATGGACGCGCCCCGCAGCAGGGCCAGCCGGGAAACCGTGCGTGTGATCCACGTCTGGACCTGCACGGCTCCGACCCCCAGATACGTGGTCATCGCTTCCTCCCGATCACCTGTGAGGAAGCCGCCGCATCCGGCAGCGGCGTGTATGCCCTGGGCTTCCTGGCGAGCTGAAGACCTTTGTTCTCCTGGAAGAACTTGAAGCTCTGCGCGAACTCCTTGGTCCCGAACTGGTCCCACTCCCTGCCCGGGGGATAGGCGACCAGATGCTTGTCATCGCCCAGAGCGTCCCAGTCGAGCAGCCTGAGGAGGCGTGACCAGGCAGCCCCGACGGTGCCCGCTCGCGAGAGGATCAGCTTCAACGCATCCATCGTCATCTCGTCACCAAGTTGCACGGGGTCGGCGCCGGCATAGCGTCCCTCGGCCGTAGTGATCCGGCCGGTGACACTAGCCGTGGCGCTGCCGAGGCCCAGCGGGCGCCCGCCACCCAGGTGGACGGCGAGGGTGGGGCCGACGCCCTTCCTCGTCACGGCGGGGAGACGCCTCGGGTCGATCGCCGCCAACAGCGCCTGGACGGCGTACCAGGGCAGGCGATCGAACGTGATCGTGCCACGCAGGACGGCGCCCGGACCCCGCCGAGCGATCCTGGCTGCCGAGGTCATCGGCTGGCCGTCGGCCGCCTTGTAGCGAGGCCTTGCGGCAGGGGCGCCCTTGCCCTGCCAGTGGCGGGACTGCGCATCCGGGTCGGAGTGCCAGTAGAACTTCCTTCCCCGCAGGCTCGACTCGACGTCGCCGTCGCTGCCCCAGTGGGAGGCGACGTCACCTTCGAGGGCGGGGTCGTTCTTTGGTGCCGGCCGGTTGATGTAGAACATGCCGGAGCCGGGCCTCGGAGTGGACATCGCCGCCCGGATGATCGACTCGATCTCCACCGGGCCAACCGTAGTCGCTGAGGAGAACCGGACGTGGCTTGCGTATCCGCTGTTGTCGCCCCGCCCACCGTCGGCACCGGTCGCGTCGACCGACCCGAACGTCGCGCAGCTCAGACACAGGTCCTCGTGGTCGTCGCAGGGCAGGAGTTCCGATGGCACCCTCTCCCCCGTCCTGTACTCCCCCACCCTGCGCCAGATCTGCGCCAGCAGGATCTCCTCACACCGGACACGCTCCCCGTCGTCCCGGACCCTGACCCAGACCACGTCCCCCGGGAACAGCAGCCCGGACTGTTTGGCCCGCCACCCGAGGCTCACGTTGCCCTGTCTTACCTGCTCGAACTGGGTGGCCGAACGCCACGGTTCGTTCCCGTTGCTGAGTTTCCGCCGATCGTCCGTCCCGTCGCTCGCTTGACGGAATCGTGTGAGCACCTCGGCGTCGATTGGGTCCTGGGGGTCGAGCTCGATGCGCTCTGACGTCAGTTCACTCGACGCCCACCATGCCGGTATCACCTTGCGGATGCTGGGGTCCGTGATGAGGACGATGCGACCCGACAGCGTCGCATCGCCTGCGGCGAGTTCCTGGACGACCCGGCTCTGCGCCGTGATCTTCCGGGCCCAGGTCGGAATGATCTGATCGCGGTGGTGGCCCGGCGCCTTCTGGACGTTGCCCTCAGTGATCCCGTCGATCTCCAGGAGGTCGCCCGTCCTGGGGAGGGACCCAAGGGCGTCGGCCAGGGCGCTGGCCTTGACCCACTCGACGGTTCCGCCCAACTGGATCTCCGCTGGGACACCGTCCTTGGACTTGGTGACGAGACCCAGTGTCCAATCCTTGGCTTCGTCGTCGTCCGGCGACTGCGCGGGCATCCGGTAGCCGGGCAGGAAGTCGGAGTCGAACACCCGGAGGCAGCCGTTGAACATCGCCTCGTGCAGCGACCGCACAACTCCCTTCAGGCTGGACCCCGGAAGCCTCACCCGCCCGTCGGGCTGCACCATCTGGTTGCCGGGGTGCCCGTCCGGGATCAGCAGGGGTGACAGCAGCGTCCACTCGACGTCCAACACGCCCGAGTACAGGACGCCGTCAGCCGGGTCCGAGCCGGGGCCGGTGTGCCACCACGGTCGCCGTCGGACGACCGTCGATGGCAGCGGGACGAAGTTGTACGGGTTGACGAACTCGGTCATGAGCACTCCTCGCGCAGCCCGGAGCCGCAGTGCCCCCGCCGCACCTCGACGCTATCCAGCCGGTTGGGGCCGAGGAAGCGGACACGCCGGGATCGGCGGTTCCTGAGGACGTTCCGGTGATCTCGACCGTCGCTCGCTGGCGCTCGCTGGCTCGATCAGCGGCCCCCCCCCCACCGCTGATCGAGTAGGCCGCGAGGAACGAGCGGCCGTGTCGAGATCCGGTGACCGTCCCCGCCGACCCTCGCCAGGTCTCGACACGTGCCCGGCTCCTTCGTCGCGGGGCACTACTCGACCAGCGGATCGGGGGCACTACTCGACCAGCGGAACCACGCACCCGCTCAGCCGACGGCGGCGACGACGTCTGCGGCCAACGCCGCTAGCTTGTCGCCGTCGAGGCCGGGGCTGAAGCCCAACCGTGAGATGACAAGGCCCTTCGACGGCATGATGAACACGCGCTGGCCGTCGTGGCCGCTCATCCAGTAGGCGTCGTTCGGCAGGGCCGGGTACACGGCCGATCCGTCGACGTTGGTGTTCAGCCACCAGCCGGCGCCGTAGTCGTCGTCCTCGCGGGTCTGGGCGTCGGTCGGGGTGAGTGAGGACGCCAGCCAGCCCTCCGGTAGCAGCCGCTGCCCGCCGACGACGCCGTCGTCGAGGGCGAACTGGCCGAGGGCCGCCCAGTCGCGGGGTGTCGCCCACATGTAGGACGAGCACACCGGCGTGCCCGAGGCGTCCGGCTCCCAGACGGCAGACGAGATCCCGAGCGGCTCGAACAGCAGGTCGCGCGGCAGGTTCGCGTCGGTTCCGGTCTTGTCCCGCAGCACGTCGCACAGGATGTTCGTGGACCCCGACGAGTACTGCTCAAACGTCCCGACCGGGTGCGCCAGCTTCTGGCCGGCCGCGAACGCCCCCATGTCGGGCGCGAGGTACAGCATCTCGGTGATGGGGGTGCCCAAATCGTAGGTCTCGTCCCAGGCAAGGCCGGAGCGCATCCGCATCAGGTCCTCGACGGTGATGGCGGCGCGGTCGTCGGTCCACTCCGGGCGCAGCCCCGCGTCCCCGACGGCGACCTTCCCCTCCGCCGCCACCCGGCCGGTGAGCAGGTTCGCGACGCTCTTGCTCATCGACCAGCCCAGCTGCGGCACCTCCTTCGAGAACCCGGCGGCATACCGTTCGGCGACCAGCCTCCCGTCCTTCACGACGACGACGCCGCGCGTGCCCAAGCCGTCGGCGAACGCCGCGGCCAGGGCCTTGTCCAGGGCCTTGGGGCCATCGACGGGGATAGGCGCCTCTGCGATCGCGTTGGAGCCCGTGATCGGGGAGGCCTCCGGTAACACCGGACGCTTCGACGAGATGGTGCAGCCGAAACCGTCGGCGTACCAGGCGGTCTGGCCGGCGAGGAACCCGAGCACCGTCGTCGTGGCCTTGCCCTGCGCGGCGTCGACGCTCGTCCGCAGATACGGCACCAGCGGGTTGGGCGGCAGGTCGGCGGCCGCGTCGTCGCGCCCTGCGACGAACTTCAGCGCGCACGCGTTGTGCGCCGCGTACCCCGTGCCGGTCAGCAGCAGCGGCCGGATGTACCAGTAGCCCGCCACCACCGCGATGACAAGCACCAACGCCACACCCAGCAGGATCCTCCCCAGCAGACCACGTCGTCGCTTCGCCATGCCGACGACGATACTGGCCGCCGCCCTCTGACGGGGGTCCTCACCACAACGCTCGACCACCTCCCCGACCGCTGATCGAGTCGCCGATGAGCTGCCCCCTTCCGCTGATCGAGTAGGCCGCGAGGAACGAGCGGCCGTGTCGAGTAAGGGGGCGGCCTTCGGCCTCACTGGGGGCAGTGGAAAACCCCGACGGGTGGGGTGGTGCGCAGGCCGGGACACGCTGTAGTCGGGAGGGGTTTTCGAATCAGATCCGGTGACAGTCCACTGGGACTTGGTCGGGGTCTCGACACGTGCTCGGCTCGTTCCTCGCCGGGCACTACTCGACCAGCGAACCCCCCCATCCGCTGATCGAGTGGCCGACGAGAACCACCCATCCGCTGATCGAGTCGCCGACGAGCTGCCGCCTTCCGCTGATCGAGTAGGCCGCGAGGAACGAGCGGCCGTGTCGAGATCCGGTGAGAGTCCCCGGGGACTTGGCCGAGGTCTCGGCACGTGCCCGGCGGGCAAGTCACGCTGGTTGAGCCAGCCGCCCGCGAGGCACGAGCGCGCGGCGACGGTCGAAACCTCCCGCAGGCCCGCAGGGACCCTCACCAGTGGTCTCGACCGCCGCCCGGCTCGCTGGCGCTCGCGGGGCTGGCTCGACCAACGGAATGGGGGTCTGGAGACCCGGAGACCGACCCGCACGATCCCGAATCAGCCGTAGGTGTCCCTCGGGCCGCGGCCGTCGCGGACGGTGCGGGGGCCCTTCTTCCAGCTGGGCGCGTTCGGGCCGCGAACGTCCACCCGCTTCACTGTGCCGTCGCCGAGTTCGCCGTTCAGCTTCGCAACGAGGTTCGACGCCGCATATCGCATTCCGGTCGCCCAGGCGGTCGAGTCGCAGACGACGACCAGGACGCCGTCGGCGAAATCGACCGGCTGGCTGTGTTCGGCGTTGTCGGGGCCGACGAGGCCGGCCCAGTTCTGCAGCATCGTGGACAGGGAGACGCGCTTCTGCCAGCCCCGTCTGCGGCTGACGTCGCCAAGAACCTTGCCGAGGGGTTGCGGGTCGCGGTCGTCGGGGCGGGCGCCGGAGCGCTGCTCGTCGAAGATGCGCGGCCTGCGCTTGAACGGCTTGTACGGGGTCGGGGGCGGCAGCGCGACGTTGCCGCCGGCGGTCTGCCTGGCGATCCGGGAAGCGAGATCCAGGCCCGTCGGATCGTGCTCGGGGAGTGCGTCGTCGGCAGGCGGGTCGGCGCCGGGAGGAACCTCGGGGCCCTCACTCATCGTCCGGCTCCAGGTTCGCGACGGTCCCGGCGTCCACGCGGAAGCGGCGCTCGGCGGGGAAGTCCGGGACGTCCGCCCCGACGGCGGCCGTGATCAGCACCTGCTCCGCGTCCGCGACGGCGTGTGCGAGGCGGTCGCGGCGGGTCACGTCGAGCTCGGCGAACACGTCGTCCAGGACCAGCACCGGCTCCGTGCCCTCGGCGCGCACGAGCAGGAAACCCCCCAGCCGCAGCGCCAATGCCAGCGACCACGACTCCCCGTGCGACGCGTACCCCTTCGCCGGCAGGGCCCCGATGGCGAGGTCGACGTCGTCGCGGTGCGGCCCGACCAACGTCACGCCGCGGCGCACCTCCTCGTCGTGCTGCTGGGCGAACGCCTCCAGCAGGCGGGTGGTCAGGCCGGCGCGCACGTCGTCGGTCCCGGCGAGCCCGGTCAGGTCCAGCCCGCTGCGGTATGCGGCGTCGACGACGTTGTTGCGCGGCGCAATCGTCTCGTACGTCCGGCGGACGTGGGGCAGGACGTCGGCGAGCGTGTCGAGGCGCGCGTGCAACAACTCGGCGCCGATCGCGGCCAGCTGCTCGTTCCACACCCCCAGCGTGAGTTCGGCGTCGCCGCCGCTGGAGTGCAGCGACCTGCCGGACATGGACTTCAGCAGCGTGTTGCGCTGCTTCAGGATCCGGTCGTAGTCCTGTTTGACGCCCGCCATCCGCGGCCACCTGGTCACCACCAGCGAATCCAGCCAGGCGCGGCGGTCCGACGGGTCGCCCCGGACGATCGCGATGTCGACCGGCGAGAACACGACGGTGCGCAGCGCCCCGACGATGTCGCGCGGCCGCTGCACCGGCGCCCGGTTGAGGCGGGCCACGTTGGAGCGGCCGTTGGCGACCTCAAGCTCGATCGTGATGATGCGGTCGTCGTCGCGGCCCCGCTGCACCCTGGCCCGCAGGATCGCGGACTCGCAGCCGGCCCGGATCAGCGGGGCCGTCGCCGCCACCCGGTGCGACGTCATCGTCGACAGGTACTCCACCGCCTCCACCAGGTTCGTCTTGCCCTGCCCGTTCGACCCGACGAAGACGTTCACGCCCGGGGACAGCTCAAGCCTGGCCTCGGTGTAGTTGCGGAAGTCCTGGACGGACAGCTCGGTCACGAACATGGTCCCTCGATCCTAGGCGGCTAGTAGGCTCGGCTCATATCCGCGACGAAGGGGAAACCATGATCCGCTACCAGCTTCCCGACACCGAAGAGCTCATCCGCCTCGGCGAGCAGCACCAGGACGCCGTGACCATCTACGTGACGACCGACCCGACGCCCGAGGGCCGAGATCGCGCGAGGACTGCGGTGAAGAGCGGCGTCGACGAGGGCATCCGCACACTGCGCGCAGCCGGCCGAGGCCAGGCCGCCGAGGATGCGCTGCGGGCCCAGTGGACCGAGATCTCGGCAGACTTCAAGCTCTGGGGCAGCCTGTCCCGTTCGCTGGTCGTGCTGCTGGCGCCGGGCGTCGTCGAGGAGTTCATCCTCCCCAACGAGCTGGTCAACAACGTCACCGTCAGCGACCACTTCGACCTGTCCCAGTTGGTGCGCGCCGTCACCACACCGCAGCAGGCGTTCGCGCTCACCGTCTCCCCCAACGGCTGGAACCTGTGGCAGGCCTCACCCACCACGCGCGTCGAGGAACTGGAGCTGGTCGGGGACCACCCGGCCGACGCAGCCGACGCCACCAACCGCATGACCATCCGCGGCCGCCAGTACAGCCGGCGGCTCGGCGGCGACGAGGGTCAGAAGGTGCTGCTGGAACGCTACGGCAAGGTCGTCGCCGACGCCGTCACCGATGAACTGCGCCACGTCGACCCCAACGGCAGGCTTCCGCTCTTCGTATTCGGCAACGACCCGGTCTCGTCCATGGTCCGCGGGAACCTGTCGGGCCGTGACGTCGTCGCCGTCCCGGGCGCCGCCGACGAGTTGAAGCCCGAGCAGATCGACGCCGCCATCCGCTCCCGCATCGGCGAACTCACGAACGCGACGGTCAACGAACTGGCCGAGCGCATCGGCAACGGCTTCACGTCCGGGCTCGCCGTCACCGACCTGGCCCAGCTGGCCCGCGCCGCCGTCATGGGCGCGGTGAGCACCATGATCTTCGACATGACCAAGGACCTCCGCGGCCACCTCGACGACGTCACGGGCGAGATCGCCATGGACGCCGACGGCGGCGTCGACCTGCTGTCCAGGATCGCCGTCGTCGTGCTGAAGAACCGCGGCGACGTGCTGGCCGTCCGCACCGACGACCTCACCACCAGCATCTGGAACGGCACCGTCCTGGCGGGCCTCCGCCACTCACTGGCCGGCTGAGGGCGGGTCCGTCGGCGTCCCGCTGGTCGAGTAGTGCCCCGCGAGGACTTGTACTGAGTAGCGGCGCGAGGAACGAGCGCCGCGTGTCGAAGTGACGAGCCGGGCACGTGTCGAGACCCCGATCAAGTCCCCGCGGATCGTCACCAGATCTCGACACGCCTCCTCGTACCTCGTCGGCTACTCGATCAGCGGATGTGTGGTCCCGCTGGTCGAGTAGTGCCCCGCGAGGACTTGTACTGAGTAGCGGCGCGAGGAACGAGCGCTGCGTGTCGAAGTGACGAGCCGGGCACGTGTCGAGACCCCGACCAAGTCCCCGCGGATCGTCACCAGATCTCGACACGGCCGCTCGTCCCTCACGGCCTACTCGATCAGCGGGATGGGACACCTCGCGGCCTACTCGATGAGTGGCGGGATGAGTGATCAGGCGGCGGGCCGGCACCGTCGGTTCTGGTACCAGAGCAGGGCAAGGGCCACGAGCGCCATCACGACGGCCAGGGCCGAGATGGCGGCCACGACCCCCAGCCAGCCGACGACGGCCGGGTCGATGAACGGGTACGGGTACCAGACCAGGATCGCGCCCCGCACCATGGTGTAGACCAGCCAGACCAGGCCGAACACCAGCCAGCGGGAGGCGTCGCGGAGCCGCAACCGCGGCGGCCCGGGCGGGAAGACCAGCCAGTCGAGCAGCGCCAGGGCCGGCATGATGCCGTGGATGACGTAGTTGATCCAGGGATGCTGGAAGAAGCCGGCCGTCTCGCTGAGCAGGGCGGCATAGCCGATGCCGGTCACCACCATGCCGACGGTCGCCGTGCCACGCAGCACCAGGAAGGCCCCGGTGCGCGTCCGCGACGCAGGAAAGAACGCCAGCCCGAGGTTCGTCAGGATGAACAGCAGGTTGCTGAGGTTCGTGAAGTAGCCGGCGTAGTCGGCCAGTCCCCGCCAACCCAGCGTCGTGTAGAACTCGAGGTAGAGGCCGATCAGGCCGGCCGTGCCCATCGTGGCGACGCCGACCCGTCCGAGTGCATGCAACGCACCCGGACGGGCGGCGAGAGCGGCAGAGCCTGCGGGCTCGACCTCACCCTTGCTGGGTACCAACGATCACACGCCCGTCTTCGGGGGCATCGGACGCACCGTCGGCTCCGTGGGGCTCGGCAGCGGGGTCGTCGGCGTCGACGGAGTCGTCGGCGGGGTCGTCGGTGGGGTCGTCGGTGGGGTCGTCGGCGGAGTCGTCGGAGGCTCGGTCGGCTTGCCGCCGCCACCGTGGCCCTTCAGCAGCCACAGCTGCGTGCCGTAGAACGGGTTGGCGGTGCCGATGGTCAGACCCTGGTTCGTCTCCGCGAAGACGCGCAGGCCGTGGTTGTACGGGTCGCCGAAGCCATTGCGGGTGATGGGCTTGAGGTTGTCGCCGTCGGTGGACACGAGCAGGTCGAAGCCGCGCTCTGCGACGCGCAGGTACCGCATGACACCGATGAACGCCTTGAAGTTCGCGATGTTCTCAGGGGACAGCAGGTTGTCGAGCGCGCCCTGCACGTCGGCTGGCAGTTGGTCGCGAATCCCGGCGTAGTCCTTCTGCAGGAGCTGCAGTTCGTTGAGGAAGCCCTCCGCGTCGGCCTTGCGTGCGGTGAGGTCCGCGGCCCCGGTGACGGCCTTCGGCTCGGCAGCCAGGTCGTCGGTCATGGCGTCCATACGGCCTTCGACCGCCGCCACGCCGTCGGCCAGCTCCTGGAGAGCCGCCGGCTCGGTGGACGTCACGTTGGCCATGTTCGCCTCGACGACGTCCGCGTCAAGGGTCTGGGCGGACCTGGACTGCGTCCCGGACTGCTCGCGCAGCACCTTGATGAACTCGGCCAGGTACTGGATCTGCGTCTTCCACTCCTCGGGGGACATGCGCAGGATGTCGCCGTTTGCGAACTGGCCGAGCGGGTAGGCGAGGCTGGAGATGTCGAATGTGCCGACCCACAGCTTGCCGTCGTACTCGGTCATCCGCCAGATGTACTGGTTGGAGTTGCTGCCCAGGCCGGAGCCGAAGTTGCCGGTGCGCTTCGGGAACAGCGAATCGGTGTCACCCGCGACCAGCTGGATCTTCTCGTCGGCGCCCATCTTCCACAGCTTCACCGGCGAGGAGAGGTCCTTGTACAGGTCCTGGAACTGGAACTTCAACAGGGCGGCGGGCAGCGCCACCATCGGGTCGTTGTAGCCACCGATGTAGAGGTGGTTGTCGAACACGACGAGGTTCGCTGCGCCGGAGCGCTTCGCCCCCAGCCCGAACGGGTACTCAGCGCCGTCCTTCGGGTCACCCGCGAGGGCCTCCCAGGCCCACTTGCCGTCAGCGGCAGGAGTGCCGCGCACGATCGCGAACGGGCGCTTGTCGCCGCTCTTGCCGGTGACGATGGAGACGTACATCTTGCCGTTGAACGGGACGATGTCCCAGATCGAGCCGCCGAAGATGCTGTCGGTGTAGCGGTTGGCCGGGTAGTCGAACAGGTCCTTCTGGGTGGCGATCACACGGAAGGAGCTCTGGCCGGCCGACGGGTTCGGCGAGGAGATGATGGACGCACCCGCGTCGCTGATCATGCTGGACACGAGTTCGCCGCCCACGACGGCGAGGCCGCGGATGCCCGACGAGATGCCTGGGTCGGACGGCCGGGGGACGCTGTAGACGACGCGGGCGGTGTCGTTGTTGGCCGGGTCGATCTCGACCAGGCTCGGCATGGTGGATGCGAAGTACAGCTTGCCCTTGAACTCGATGGCTGAGCGGTAGTTCGTGTTCTTGTGCGGGCTGTCGATCAGCTTCAGCGCCCCGGTCTTGGTGTTCATCTTGACGATGACGCCGCGCGTCACGAACGGATCGGCGGGGTCGACGAACAGGTGGCCGTTCCACAGTGCCTTCAGCCCGGCGTCGAGGACCTTCTGGTCGATCCCGGCCTGGCGGCCCATCATGCGGATGGTGGTGTAGACGGCGGCATAGCAGGTACCGACGTAGACGTCGTCCCCGTGCCCGACTGCCGACCAGGAGTAGCTTTGCGCCCGGTCGGGCGCGCCGTTGAAGTCGACGATCCCGTCCGGGGACTTCAGCGGCTGGTCCGGGTGGGAGATCTTGGTGAACGTGTAGTCACCGGAGTCGTAGGTGACGTCGGCCTGCGCGGCGAGCGGCGCTGCCGCCCCGAGCAGGAGCGCGACCGCAGTGGCTGCGGCGGCGCGAACAGTGGTCTTGGGCATCGATCATCCTCGGTTGACGGAGCGGCGGGTCGATCCGGATACAGATCTGTCTCGAACGATGAAGCTACTACATGCACGATCGGGGCCCGCACGCGGGGTCGATGAACGCGCGCGAGGCGATGATCGATGCCAGCGTCCGTGCGCGCCGCCCGGTCGCCGGGTGCCGCAGCGGTGGTATGCCGGCTCGTAGCCGAGGAGCCGACTCTCATCGTCTCCCCTTCGCCCGCTGGCCGCACGCCGTGCCGTCCACCCTACTCAGGCGCCGTTCGCGCCCGGGATGCGGACGGTTGATTGCACAGATCCGCGACACCTAGCATTTACACAAGCCGCATGTACTTAATTGAGGAGGCCCGGTGAGTTCCACCAGCGAGGTGCCCGCCCTGACGGATCTGAGCAATCTGAGCAATCTGAACAACCTCACCAACCTGCCCCAGGTGAGCGGTCTACAGGTGATCGTCAAGCAGGAGACACCGTTCCTGCCCAAGGTGGCGTTCACGCTAATCACGCTCGCCTCGCTGGGTGGCGCGTCCTTCACTGGCACGCTCGCCGGGCTGACCTGGTACGAGATCCTCGCCAGGTGGGTGACCATCTGGGCCGTCGGGCTCGCCGGCGGGTTCGCCGTGTGGCGCACCTTCTACCTGCGCGACTCCGACCCCGAGGCCGCCCAGGCCGCAGTCGACGCCCTGAACGCGACGGCGCTGGCCCGTGCGAAGCTCGTCGGGCGGGTGCTGGCGCCGGTGGTGCTGCTCGGGCTCGGCGGCGCGCTGCTCACCCCCTACCTCGCCGTGCAGCCCGGCCTGCAGTGGACGCTCGTCGTCGCCCTGGTCACCCTGGCCGCGGCCCTGCTCGTCGGCATCGACCGGCGGGAGGCCAGCGCCGTCGCCGTCCTGGCAAGCCTCGCGGCAGTCGGGGTGTGGGCATTCGCCGACACCGGCAGCACATTCGACTGGGAGGCCTGGGTGCGGGTCGCGCACCTGAGCGCCTTCACACTGTGGCTCGGCGGCGCCGTCTGGAACATCTGGGTGGCCATGCCGTCCGGGCGCAAGCATGCGAACGTCGACGCCGTCGTCGCAGGGGCCCACCAGCTCGACCGGTTCCGCTGGGTCGTCCGCTTCGCCCTGCCCACGATCATCGTCACCGGCCTGATCATGGCCGGCGTCTACCGCGCCTTCCCCATCGAGTGGTGGGTGCAGTTCCCCGGCGTCCTGATCCCGCTGAAGGTGGGGGCGATCATCGCGCTCGTCGCCGTGTTCATCGCCTGCCCGCTGTTCCGCCACTGCTCACCAGTGCAGGGCGTCTGCAACCTCGACGACCTGGAGAACCAGGAGTCGGCGCCGGAGGGAACCCCCGGTGGCGGCCACTGAGCCAGTCATCCCCGAGGCGACCGCCGGCAACATCACGCTGCTGGACAACCGGTCGACGCCGTGCGCCGTCGGCCTGATCCGGGCGGCGCGGCTCATGAAGACACTGGCCCCCGGCGACGTGCTGGAGATCTGGAGCCGTGACCGGTTCGCCCCCATGGAGGTCCCGCTGTGGGCCCGGACCGACGGCCACACCGTCGAGGTGCAGGACCAGGTCGGCAAGTGGCCCAACCGCCACTGGCTGTTCCGCATCCGCCACGGCGACAGGTAGCGGTCCCGCAGTCCCCCTCCCCGGTTTACCACCACTGTTGGCGTTGACCACCATCATGACGGTGGTCAACCGGGCTGGTGGTGGTCAACGCGGGTGAGTGACGCGGTCACGGCTGGACGTCATCACGCCACCTTGCCACGTCGGCGTCGGTCACTCTCATTCCCTCGATGCCCGCCAGCACCGGCCAGCCGTCGACCTCCAACAGTTCCGGCTCCCCGGGAAACTTGTTGTGGATTCTTGTTCGAAACCCTTGAACAGTTATCCGAACGCCTGTACGATATGGGAATGGGATTGGCAGAGCTGACAGGCATCGAACAGTGGCGGCACGCAGCCGCCACCGCCGGCCTGCTCGCAGGCCAACTCGCCCAGATCAACGCAGACCTCGTCGAATTCACCGCAGAACTCATCGAATCCGAAGCCTGGGCAGGAGACGGCATCGCCTCACCCGAACACTGGCTCCAGATCATGTGCGCCCTATCCCCGGCACACTCCCGAGACATCGTCACCATCGCCCGCCGCCACACCGACTTCCCAGAACTCATGCAACAATTCCACGCCGGCCAGGTCAGCGCAGACCAGATGGCCGTCGTCGCCCGCCACGTACCGGCCAACTACTCAGCAGACATGGCAGGCTTCGTCCCCCAAGCCACCGTCAACCAACTCCGCCGCGTACTACCCCGCTACCACTTCCCCGAAGCACCCCAACCCGCCGAACCCGAGCCGCCCGCCCGTCCCGAGATCCACCGCGACGACCCGAAACTGGCCATGTGGACCACAGGCGGCCGCTTCCACCTCGAATTCGAAGCAGACCCCCTCGACGGCGCCCTCGTCGAACAAGCCATCCGGGAAGCCAAAGACGCCCTCTTCACCGCAGGCAACCACAACACCACCCACGCCCAAGGCCTCATCGAAGCCTGCTCCCGCTCCCTCAAAGCCACCGGCATCACGTCTGGAGTGAGGGTTTGATTCCGGACCACGTCATCCAACGGTAGGGTTCGTTGGGAGAAATGGAAGGGATGGAATGGCCCCCAAGAAGTTCAGTCAGGAATTCAAGGACGAGGCGGTTCG
>JBDHZH010000027.1:0-36911 GCA_039811745.1 Arachnia sp. | reverse complement strand
CGAGCGGACGACGAGATTCGAACTCGCGACCCTCACCTTGGCAAGGTGATGCTCTACCAACTGAGCCACGTCCGCCTGCGTTCCCGGGTTTCCCCGGCGCGTTGAGAAGATTAGCGCACCCATTCCGCCGAAGCAAAATCAGGGCTTCGGACTGCGCTTCCAACCGTCCGAAGCCCTCGCGAACCACGCACCCGCCCCGCTCGGCTGCGAGCGTCTCGAGACGTCGGCCAGTTGGGGATATCGGAGCCGGACCGCACGTTCGACCCGCAGGTGCAGGGTGAGGCCGGCGGCGGGGCAGTCGGCGCAGGCTCCGTTGAAGTCCAGCACGAGGGAGTCGGACGTTGCCGAGTGGAGCGTGATGGCGCCACCATGCGAGGAGATGTAGGGCTTCAACTCCACTTCCAGGACGTGGGTCGCGACGAGTCGGAGCACCTCCGGGGACGACTCGTCAACCTCCCAGCCACCCAGCCCCAGGGCGGCGACGAGGGCATCCCGCAACCGTGGGCCGTGCTCGGCCCAGGAGTGGCCCTCCGCCAGCCACATCCAGACCCCGGCCCGCTCGACGAGGATCCGTTCGATGACCCCGTAGGACAGCAGCGGCCCGAGCGTCCCCGGGGCCGTCACGACACGACCGGCCGGCAGGTCGACGTCAGTGACCCATCGCACCGCCCTCGGCTCCCCCGGGACGGCCTCGGGGTGGATCAGGGGCACGGTCACAGCCAGATCCCGGCCAGCGAGTGCGCCAGGAAGGCCATGACCCAGGCGAGGGTCCCCATGTACACGAAGGCGACGGCCGGCCAGAGCCATCCACCGGTCTCGCGCCGCATGGCGCCGATGGTCGACATGCACTGGAGCGCGTAGACGAAGAACACGAGCAGAGCCACCGTCGTGGGACCCGTGAAGACGGGCTCTCCCGCGTGCGGGCCCGAGTCGTGCGTCATCGCGGACAGGGCCGATGCGGGGTTCTCCGGATCGGAGGCGGAGGCGATCTGCCCCATGGTCGACACGAACACCTCGCGAGCCGCCAGCGAGCTGAGCACGCCGACGTTGACCCTCCAGTCGAAGCCGAGGGGCTCGAAGACGGGCGCGATCGCGTGCCCGATCGCCGCAGCCGCCGAGTGGTCGATCACATAGGTCTGCACGGCGGCGGAATCAGCCGGATCGATCCCGGCCGCCTGCAACTCCTGGCCGCTGCGCAGGGGCAGGCTCAGCAGCGCCCACATGACGATGGTCGTGAGCAGGATGATCGAGGTGACCTTCCGCAGGAACGCGCGGCAGGCATCGAACACCGCGATCGCCACGCTCTGCAGCCTCGGCATCCGGTAGCTCGGCATCTCCAGGTAGAACGGCAGCGACACGCCCTTGCGCCCGATGATCGTCTTGAAGAACCACGCGGTCCCCATGGCGGACAGTGCACCGAGTACGTACAGACCGAACATCACCAGGCCCTGCACTCCGAGCGGGCCCACGCGCATGTCCCCGGGAACGAGCATGCCGATCAGAAGCACATAGACGGGCAGGCGTGCCGAGCAGGTCATCAGCGGCGCCGCCAGCATCGTTGCGATCCGATCCTTGGCCGACGGCAGGGTGCGAGTCGCCATGATGCCGGGGATCGCGCACGCCAGCGAGGACAGCAGCGCAACGAAGGCGCGACCCTCCAGCCCGATCCCCGCCATCACCCTGTCCAGCAGGTACGCCGCCCGCGAGAGGTATCCGCTGCCCTCCAGCAGCGAGATGAGGACGAACAACAACGCGATCTGTGGGATGAAGACCACTACGGCGCCGACACCGCCCAGGAGCGCGTCCGCGAGGAAGGACGCCAGCCAACCGATGGGCACCGCCCCCCGCACCAACTCGGCGAGCCAGGCGAAGACCGCCTCGATCCCCGCCTGCAACGGAGCGGCGACCTGGAAGATGGTCTGGAAGAACACCAGCATCGCCAGGAAGAAGATCAGCGTCCCCCAGACGGGGTGCAGCAGGACTGCGTCGGCCCTGGCTGTGCGCGAACACGGGTCGGCCGGCCGGAACCGGGCCGCGGCGAGCACGGAATCGGCCCATCCGACGACCTGCGACGGCTCCGTCGGCGGCGGCAGCATCGGGCTTGGCCAGGTGCCGCGTTCAGCGACGGCCTCGGCGAGCGCCCGGGTGCCGCGGCGTTCACCTGCCACGATCGGCAGCACCCTGGCGCCGACCGCGCGTCCGAGCGCCTCGTGGTCCACGTTGCCGCCGCGCCTGATCAGTTCATCGACGAAGCTGAGGACGATTGCGGTCGGCAGCCCGGCCTGCTGGACCTGGGCCAGGAGCCCCAGCCCCCGCCGGAGGTTCGTTGCGTCGATGACGACCACCACGGCATCCACGCCGTCGCCGGCGTCGAACACCTCCGCCACGATCTGCTCGTCGGGGCTGATCGGGTCAAGGGAGTACGTGCCGGGAAGGTCCTCGACCACCACCGCCCCCGAAGGCGTCTCCACAACGCCCTGGTACCTGGCCACCGTGACGCCGGGATAGTTGCCGGTCTTGGCCCGAAGACCGGTGAGTCCGTTGAAGAGCGTCGTCTTGCCCGCGTTCGGGCTGCCGACGATGACGACGCGCGGCTGCCCCTCGGCCACTGCGGCGCCCCCGCCACCGTGGTGGTGTTCGTGGCTCATGCGGCGACGAGGATCCGGCGCGCGTCGCGCCGTCGCAGCACGATCTCCGTCCCGCCCACCCGGAACATGAGCGGGTCGCGCAGCGGCGCGCGCCGCAGCAGCCGGATCTCCTGACCCGGCGCGAAACCAAGGTCGAACAACCTCCGGGTGATGACATCCTGGGAGGCGAAGCCGACGATGGTGGCGACCTGGTCGTCGCCGATCTGGTCCAGCGGGAGGCTGGACAGGCCGGACAGTGCCTCGGCTGTGACGCAGCGGCGGCGCGTCAGACGTTCAACGATCGAACCCATGGCTTTAGGTTAGACTAACCTTCGCTATTTTCCGCAGGCGGGTCACCGAATGATCGTCGGCGCTCCGATGGGCGTTCGGCCGAACCTTGCCGGCAGAGGGACTTTGGGATTCCGGCACAGTTGCGCTAGATTGTGGTCCCGCACGGGCGATTGGCGCAGTGGTAGCGCGCTTCGTTCACACCGAAGAGGTCGGCGGTTCGAAACCGCCATCGCCCACCGCGAGAACCGTGGGTTCTCTCACGCCGAGGAGGAGACCTGTGGCCGCACCCGCGATCGTGCTGGTCGCCCGTGGCGACGGCGATCCGGCCGTGGATGCCGCCCTCACCTCCATCACCGAGCGCCTTTCCCAGCTGCGCCCGGACCTCGACGTCAACCTCGGCTTCCTCGGGGGCGGCGAGCCGGGCGTCATCGAGGTCGTGGAGGGACTTGCCGCAGGGCACACCACCGAGATCGCGGTGATCCCCCTGGACCTGGTGTCCGCCGCCGACCACTCCCCCGTCGTGGCACGTGCACGCGATGCCATCCGCGAGGCCCACAGCCTGGTGAACATCGTCATCGCACGCCCCATCGGACCAGCAACCGAACTGCTGAGCGCCGTGGACGAGCGCTTGCGCGACTCGCTGCACAAGGCGAACGCCGTCGAGGTCGATGCGCTCGTCCTGGCGGCACCCGAGGGCGGAGACGTCCGTGGGCAGGGTCTCCTCGCTAGGCGCGCCCGACAGTGGTCCGCGCACCACAGGCTCCCGGTCCAACTCGCCGTCAACGACGTGACCGGCAGGGGAACCGCCCAGGCCATCGCGGCCCTTCGAGGCCAGGGCCGCAGGCACATCGCCGTCGGCTCGCTCTTCCTGACGCCCGGCCCGATCTACCGTGGGCAGGCCCTCGCCGCGCAGCGGGCCGGCGCCATCGCGGTCTCCGACGTCATCGGCGCCGACCCGCGGATCGTGGAGTTGGCTCTCGCCAGGTACGCGTTCGCGGCCATGGACCTGCTCGACTCCGAGCCGCTCGAGCCACTCGGCCCGGACGAGCCGTTCCCCTCCTGACGCCCTGAAGGTCGACAGGTCCACGGATCGCGGTTCGTAGACTGGGTGGCACAGGAGGAAACGATGACGACAGACGAGGGCTGGATCCCTGCCCTGGACAAGCCGGACGACGACTGGCGGACGCAGCTCAGCCGGCTCGAGTACCGCGTGCTCCGCGAAGGCGGAACGGAGCGCCCGTTCGTCGGCGAGTACACCGACACCACCGCCCCGGGCGTGTACGTGTGCCGGGGGTGCGGCACCGAACTCTTCCGCAGCACGACGAAGTTCTCGTCGCACTGCGGCTGGCCGAGCTTCTACGCCCCGTTGGCAGAGGATCGGGTGCGCTACATCGCCGACGACTCGCTGCCCGGGCGACCGAGGACGGAGGTGCGTTGCTCTGCCTGCGGCGGGCACCTGGGGCACGTGTTCGAGGGTGAGGGCTACGACACGCCCACCGACCTCAGGTACTGCATCAACTCGGTGTCGCTGGTGCTCCGCTCAGCGGATTGATCCGCCCCCGGCGAGCCATCGGCCGAATGATGCACCCACAACCTAGTCTTCTGCCGTGGCGACACCAGTGACGAGCAACCCACCCCGCGCATTCTCGAATGCCCTGACGGAGTTGCGGACAATGGCCTGGGCGTCGGACCTCCTCGTGGAGGAGATCGGTTCACCGCAGCGGATCGCACCATTCTCGGTGGCCGTCTCCGCGGAGTTGCTGGCATCCGGTGAGGTCGTCTCAAGCGGCCGTCTCATCCTGCTGCACGACCCCGCGGGGAACGAATCATGGGAGGGAACCTTCCGGGTGGTGACCCTCACACGCGCCGACGTCGGCCTGGACATGGTGACCGACCCGTTCCTCCCCGACGTCGCCTGGTCCTGGCTGACCGACGCCCTGGAACTGCATGCCGCAGATCACGCCGCCCTCGCAGGCACCGTGACCGCCTCCTACGGCAGAGGGTTCGGCCGGATGGCGGGGGACGCCGAGCAGGCCGAGGTCGAGGTTCGTGCGTCGTGGACCCCCCGGCTGGAAGAGGGAAGGACCCTGGCGGGACACCTGTCCGCGTGGCAGGAACTTCTGAGGCTGGTGGGAGGGACCCCCTCCCTGCCGCCGGGCATCGTCCAGTTCCCGGGACGCCAATGACCGGATACACCGACGACCCGAAGGAGTCGCTGCGCCCGGTGGTCGCCACCCCGGCCGCGCTGGATCGCTGCCTGGACAGCCTTGCCCTGGCCTCGGGACCTGTCGCCTTCGACACCGAGCGTGCGCACGGCTTCCGGTACTGGCCGAAGGCCTACCTCCTCCAGATCAGGCGTGCCGGCACGGGTACGTGGCTGATCGATCCCGTCGCGTTCGAGGACGGCGGTCCGGCCGACATGTCCCAGCTCGTCGAAGCATGCGGGGACGCCACCTGGGTACTCCACGCCGCCAGCCAGGACCTGCCCTGCATGCGCGAGGTCGGCATCACCCCATCGAACCTCTTCGACACCGAACTCGGGGGCAGGCTGCTCGGTGAACCGCTCGTCAGCCTCGGCGTGCTTCTGGAGACGCACCTCGGGGTCCGGCTGCGGAAGGCGCACTCGGCCCAGAACTGGGCCACACGCCCGCTGCCTGCCGACTGGCTGGCATACGCCGCACTCGACGTCGACTATCTCCTGGAACTGGCCTCCTGGATGGAGCAGTCACTCGAGTCCGCAGGCAGGCTCGACTGGGCACGGCAGGAGTTCGAGGCGGAACTTGCCCAGTACAGCGTCGAGCCCCTTCCCCGCGAGGAGCCGTGGCGCAGGCTCAGCGGGATCACGGACCTCCGAACCACGCGCCAACTGGCCGTGGCTCGTGCACTGTGGCTGGAGCGGGATCGGATAGCCCGGGAACGCGACCGGCCCCCTGGGCACATCCTGCCGGACCAGGCGATCGTCGGGCTGGCCCTGCGGGTACAGCAGGAGGGCCCCCTCCCCTCCGGAGCCGCGATGGAATCGATCCCCGGATTCGGGCACCGGGGTGCGCGCCGGCATCGTGCGGCCTGGGTGCGCACCATGCGGGAGACCTCCGAACTGCGGCCGTCGCAGTACCCCGCGCGGCGCCCGCCGGCAACGGGCACCCCGCACCCGCGCAATTGGGACAGATCACGCCCCGATGCCGCGAGGATGTGGCCGTTGGCAAGGGCGGCGGTGGACGAACTGGCCTGCGAACTGGGCATCCAGCCCAGCCTCATCGCACCGTCGGCCGTCCTCCAGGCAGTGGTCTATGAACAGGCCACCTCGGGGATGTTCGCCGATTGGCTGACGGGACACGGCTCACGCGACTGGCAGGTCTCGTTCCTGGCCCCGCTCCTCGACGAGGTGCGTCAGGCGGTCTGAATCCCCGCCGGTGTCGTGCTGTGGCCTGCGACTACGCGCTCCAGGACGAGCCTGGCAACCGCCTTGTCGGTCAGTCCTGCCGCGGCCAGCACCTCGTCCCGGCTCCCCTGCGGGAGGAACCTCTGGGGGATCCCCAATGCCATCACCCCAACCGGCATGCGGGTCTCGTCGATGACGCCACGGAGCCGCTGCCCCAGCCCCCCTGTCACCAGGTTGTCCTCCAGGCTGACGACCAGTTGATGACGGCCCGCCAACAGGACCAGTTCAGGGCTGACCGGGACGCACCACAACGGGTCGGCCACCGTGCACCGCACACCCTCCGTCGCCAGACGACGCGCAACGTCCAGCGCCATGCCCGCGAACTGCCCGTACCCGACCAGCAGCACTTCCGCCTCCTCGTCGGCACGAAGGAGGTCGACCCGGTCGCGTCCGTCTCCCCGGTGCCCGACCGGCGCGATCTCGTCCGGGAGCCGTTCCTTGGAGTACCTGACCACCGTCGGGCGGTCGTCGACCGTGACGGCCCGCTCCAGCGCTGCCACGAGCCGCTTCTGGTCGCGAGGGGCGGCGATCTCGACGGTCGGCACCAGCCCGAGGAGGGAGATGTCCCACATGCCGTTGTGGCTGGCGCCGTCGTTCCCGGTGACCCCGGCGCGGTCCAGTGCGAAGGTCACGCCCGCGCCATGCAGCGACGCGTCCATGAGCACCTGGTCGAAGGCACGGTTCACGAACGTCGCATAGAGCGCAATCACAGGGTGCAACCCTGCGGCTGCTAGCCCGGAGGCGGCCGCGACGGCGTGCTGTTCGGCGATCCCGACGTCGAAGGTCCTCTCCGGGAAGGCTGCAGCGAACCTGCCCAGCCCGGTCGGGTGCAGCATGGCGGCCGTGATCGCCACGACGTCCTCGCGCCGCTCACCGATCTGGACCATGGCCTCGGCGAAGGCATCGGTCCATGTGGCCTGCACGGCTGCGGACAGAGGCTCGCCCGTGAACTCGTTTATGCGGCCGATCGAGTGGAACTGGTCCTGTTCGTTGGCCTCCGCCGCCTGGAACCCCTTGCCCTTGCGGGTGATGCAGTGCACTATCACCGGGCCGCCGAACTGACGGGCGGACTCCAGGTGCGAGATGACCTGTCCGATGTCGTGCCCGTCGATGGGGCCCGTGTACTTGATCCCCAGGTCGGAGAACATCCCCTGCGGCGCCAGGATGTCCTTGACCCCGGTCTTGAAGCCATGCATCAGGTCGTACATCCCCTGACCGACCAGTGGCATCCGTGTCACGCCGCGCTTGATCAGGCTCAACGTCCGTTCGTACCGCTGATCGGTGCGCAGGCCGGACAGGTGCTTGGCCAACCCCCCGACGGTGGGTGTGTACGAGCGGCCGTTGTCGTTGACGACGATCACGATCCTCAGGTCGTCCTGGGTCGCGATGTTGTTCAGGGCCTCCCATGCCATGCCGCCCGTCAGTGCGCCGTCGCCGACCACTACCACGACGGTGCGGTCCTCACCGCGGAGGCGGAAGCCCTTGGCCATCCCGGAGGCCCAGGACAAGGCGGCCGACGCGTGGGAGTTCTCCACCCAGTCATGCTCGGACTCGGCCCTGCTCGGGTACCCCGAGAGCCCGCCCGCCTGCCTGAGGCCGTCGAATCCGCCCTGCCTGCCGGTGAGGAGTTTGTGGACGTAGCTCTGGTGCCCGGTGTCGAAGATGATCGGGTCCCTGGGAGAGGCGAAGACCCTGTGGATGCCGAGCGTGAGTTCGACGACGCCGAGGTTCGGTCCGAGGTGGCCCCCGGTCCGGCTCACCTTGGTGACCAGGAACGCCCTGGTCTCGTCCGCCAACTCGATCAGTTGGCGCTTGGTCAGCGACCGGAGATCGGATGGAGCCGATATCGAATCGAGCAGGGGCATGGCCCCAATGGTAACGACCAAGTCGGCCACGGCTCACAGCTTCGGGACGAATCGCACGTCCCGGAGCGCCTGCTCGACCAGCACGACGGCGCGCAACACCCGTGCCAGCCGGGCCTCCTCCTGCTGCAGCACCGCCACCACGGCGTCCGTGGTGCCCGCATCGACGAGCCCCGCGAGATCCGGGCGAGCCTCCGCCAGGTTGCGACGCGTTGCCTGAACCTGACCGGACACGAACTCCCTGGCACAACGGGCGAGCACCACCGGGTGGCGCTGCATGACGGCGTACCCGCGGTACTCCGGCGGGCAGCAGTCGAGGAGGAACGCCGTGGCGGACCTCACCCAACCGGGTGCACCCGGGGGCCGGACGGCCGCCGGCCACCCGGGAGGCACATACACGCGCGCAACCTCTTCGGCATCGAACACGCGTTCGATTCAACACCATTTCCCGCTTCCTGTCCAGAGGCGCCGGGCCGGGCCGATACTGGAGGCGGGGACGAGGAGGACACATGGACATCACGCCGCCGGCGCTGCCGCGCACCATCAGGGTCACGAGCAGCGCCTTCGCAGAGGGGGGCAGCATCCCGGCACGCTTCACCTGCAAGGGCGCCGGACCCTCGCCGGACCTCGCGTGGTCCGGTGTCCCTGCCGGGGCGGAGGCGCTGGCCGTGGTGGTCAGCGACCCGGACGCGCCGCACGGGACCTTCCTCCACTGGCTGGTCACAGGGCTGCCGCCCAGGGACGGTCGCTTCCCGGAGGGCTCGGCGCTGCCGGGTTCCATCGAGGGAACCAACAGTGCCCAAAGACGTGGCTGGTGCCCGCCCTGCCCTCCCAGCGGCAGGCACCGCTACATCTTCGCGGTGCACGCGCTCGACAGTCCCGTCGAGGGATCATCCAGCCGGCAGGTGATCGATGACATCGCGGAACACACAATCGCCTGGGGTTCGCTCACCGGCCTCGTCTCGGCCCACTGACGCAGACGGCGCGGGTGGCCGGCCATCGCCGGGCCACCCGCGCCGTGAACGAGTCGTCAGGCGTGCACGAGATTCCGCAGCACGTACTGCATGATGCCGCCGTGCAGGTAGTAGCCGCGCTCCCCCGGCGTGTCGATGCGCACCACTGCATCGAAGGCCACTTCGGCGCCGTCGGGCCCGGTCGCGACGACACGCATGGTCTTGGGGGTGATCCCTTCGTTCAGCGTGGCCACGCCCTGGATGGCGATGGTCTCCTCCCCGGTCAGACCCAA
The DNA here is from genome assembly GCA_039811745.1 of Arachnia sp. Classification (GTDB taxonomy): domain Bacteria; phylum Actinomycetota; class Actinomycetes; order Propionibacteriales; family Propionibacteriaceae; genus Arachnia. Next base: position 27,443 of record JBDHZH010000027.1, on the reverse strand, counting down.
CGAGTCGGCCGTCCGACCATCGGGGAACTGCAGCGGCAGCACGCCCATGCCGATCAGGTTGGAGCGGTGGATGCGCTCGTAGCTCTCCGCGATCACCGCATGGACACCGAGGAGCGCCGTACCCTTGGCCGCCCAGTCCCGGGACGAACCGGAACCGTACTCCTTGCCTGCCAGGACCACGAGCGGGGTGCCGGCATCGGCGTAGTGCATGGCGGCGTCGTAGACGGTGGCCACGGGGCCGTCGGCCAGGGTGAAGTCGCGAGTGAAGCCGCCCTCGGTGCCGGGGGCGATCTGGTTGCGCAACCTGATGTTGGCGAACGTGCCGCGCACCATCACCTCGTGATTGCCGCGGCGCGAGCCGTAGGAGTTGAAGTCACGCCACCCGACGCCGTGCTCGGTGAGGTACTTGCCCGCGGGCGAGTCCGACTTGATCGCCCCGGCAGGTGAGATGTGGTCCGTGGTGACCGAATCGCCGAGCTTCAACAGGACGCGGGCGCCGGAGATGTCGGCCACGGGCTCGGGAGCGGCGGGCATGCCGTCGAAGTACGGGGCCTTGCGGACGTACGTGGAGTCGGCCTCCCATTCGAACGTGTCACCCTCGGGCGTGGGCAGCGAGCGCCAGCGCTCATCCCCCGAGAACACATCGGCGTAACGGGTCGTGAACATGTCGGCGCTGATCGAGGACCCGACCACTTCGTCGATCTCTGCCTGGGTCGGCCAGATGTCGCGCATGAAGACGTCATTGCCGTCCGAATCCTGCCCGATGGGATCGCTGAAGAGGTCGATGTCCATGGTTCCTGCCAGCGCATAGACGATGACGAGCATCGGCGAGGCCAGGTAGTTCATCTTCACATCGGGGTTGATGCGGCCCTCGAAGTTCCGGTTGCCCGAGAGCACCGCCGACACGGCGAGATCCTGCTCGTTCACCGCCTTCGAGACCTCGGGGATCAGCGGGCCGGAGTTGCCGATGCACGTGGTGCAGCCATAGCCGACGAGGTTGAAGCCGATGGCATCGAGGTAGGCGGTGAGGCCCGCCTTCTCGTAGTAGTCGGTGACCACCTGGGAGCCGGGCGCGAGCGAGGTCTTCACCCAGGGCCTGCGGGTCAAGCCCCTCTCGACCGCCTTCTTGGCCACCAGTCCGGCGCCGATCATGACACTCGGGTTCGACGTGTTCGTGCAGGAGGTGATGGAGGCGATCACGACCGCGCCGTGATCGAGTTCGAACTCGGTGCCGTCGACGAGTTCGGTCGGGACCAACTTCCGCACGCGGCGCTTCAGGCCGGAGTGCCCCTGTTCGGCGGGCGCAGGCGAGTCGTCCACCTGGTGGGGGCTCGGCTCGGTCGGGTCGGAGGTGAGCATGGTGCCGGCGACGGCGCCGTCGTAGCCCGAGTACTCGTGCTCGTGGCTGTGGTCCGGTTCACCGACGAAGGCGGCGACGGCCTCGCGGAACGCGACCTGGGACTCGTCGAGACGGATGCGGTCCTGCGGGCGCTTGGGGCCGGCGATGGAGGGGACGACGGTGGACAGGTCGAGCTCGATGTACTCGGAGAACACCGGCTCATGACCGGGCGAATGCCAAAGGCCCTGCTCCCTGGCGTAGGCCTCGACCAGCGCGAGCTGATGGGCGTCGCGTCCCGTGAGCCGCATGTAGTCGATGGTCTTCTCGTCGATCGGGAAGATGGCGATGGTGGAGCCGTACTCGGGGCTCATGTTGCCGATGGTGGCCCGGTTCGCGACCGGGACCTCTGCCACGCCGTCGCCGTAGAACTCGACAAACTTGCCCACCACCTTGTGCGCACGCAACATCTCCGTGATGGTCAGCACCAGGTCGGTCGCCGTGGTGCCCTCCGGCAGCTTGCCGCTGAGCTTGAAGCCCACGACCCTGGGGATCAGCATGGACACGGGCTGCCCGAGCATCGCCGCCTCGGCCTCGATGCCGCCGACACCCCAACCGACGACACCCAGGCCGTTGACCATGGTCGTGTGGGAGTCGGTGCCGACAAGCGTGTCCGGGTAGGCCTGGATCACGCCGTCGACCACACGCGGGAAGACCACGCGTGCGAGGTTCTCGATGTTCACCTGGTGGACGATGCCCGTGCCGGGCGGCACCACCTTGAAGTCGTCGAAGGCGGTCTGGCCCCACCGCAGGAACTGGTAGCGCTCACGGTTGCGCTGGTACTCGATGTCGACGTTCGCCTCGAAGGCGCCGGCCACGCCGAAGACCTCGGCGATCACGGAGTGGTCGATGACCATCTCGGCGGGCGACAGCGGGTTGATCCTCGCCGGGTCCCCGCCCAGCGCAACCATCGCCTCGCGCATGGTGGCCAGATCGACGACGCAGGGGACGCCCGTGAAGTCCTGCATGATGACGCGTGCCGGGGTGAACTGGATCTCCTGGTCCGACGTGGCCTCCGGATCCCAACTACCCACCGCGCCGATGTGCTCCCCGGTGATGTTGGCGCCGTCCTCGGTGCGCAGGAGGTTCTCCAGCAGGACCTTCATGCTGAACGGCAACCGCTCGTGGCCGGGCACCGCGTCGACCCGGAAGATCTCGTAGTCCTGGCCGTCGACCTGCAGACTCGCCCTGGCCCCGAAGCTGTTGATGCTCATCCCTCACCTCATGCAATCTTCTCTGATGCGACTGTTTTGTCTTGACGTCAAGATATCATGTCGGAGGTGGCGTTCACCAACCCCTCGACGCAGTCTAGGCGCGCCTCAGGAACGCCGCAGGATCGCGACGCATTCCACATGTGCGGTCATGGGGAACAGGTCCCAGGCCCGGATCTGCGCCGGGCGGTACCCGAGGGGCGCGAAGGTCGCGAGGTCCCGCGCAAGGGCCGCAGGGTCGCACGCCACGTAGGCGATCGCCCGGGGCCCCATGCCTGCGATGCCTGCAACGACATCAGCGCCCGCACCCCTGCGCGGCGGGTCGAGGACCACGAGGTCGCATGCCTGGGGCAGAGCCCCGAGGGCACGCTCCACCGGAGAGGCCAGGAACCGCGCCCCCGCAACGTTGCGCCGTGCCATGCCCACGGCCTCCCGATCGGCCTCCACTCCCGTGACACGGCAACCCGCATCCACCAGGCCGGCGGCGAACAATCCGACCCCGCAGTAGAGATCGAGTGCGACCTCGCCGCCCACGGGCGCCAGACCATCCAGCACAGCCCCGGACAGGATCTCCGCCGCCCTCGGATGTACCTGCCAGAATCCCGAGGCGGCCACCTCGAAACGACGCGTGCCCACCCTCTGGGCAACTGTCGAGGGTCCGACCACCACACGCCCGTCGGCCAGGACCGAGATCACACCGTCGGCGTTGACGACCTCGACCTCACGAGCACCCGCCCCGAGGCGCCGCAACTCCGGGACGGTCGGTCCCGCCGCTGCCACCATGCAGCCTGTGGCGGGCAGTGGCACCACCTCGTGGCTGCGCCTGCCCCGAAGCCCGGGGTTCCCGTCCGCATCGATGGCGTACCTCATGCGGGTCCGGGACCCCTCGGCCCCGCCGACCGCCACGACCTCGCCGTCCCAGTCGATCCCGGCAAGCCTCGACAGCTGCTCGGCGACCACCGCGGTCTTCAGCCTCGTCTGCGCCTCCGGAAGCACGTGCTGCCAGTCGCAGCCGCCGCAGGAACCGGCGATCGGGCAGGGCTCGGCAACACGGTCCCCCGAGGCCCTGAGCACCTCGACCACCCGTCCGCGGTCGAAGCGCCTGGAGGACGACGTCAACTCGGCCAGCAGCAACTCCCCCGGCAAACCGCCCGACACGAACACGACCTTGCCGTCGTGCCGTCCGACGACCCAACCGCCGTGGGCGACGCGTTCGAGCTCGAGTTCGACAGGGTTCACGTGCTGATCCCCCTGCCCCTCGGGCTCGAGGCCCTGCTGACCCGCTCCCTCGCGACGCCGGAAGAGCGCAGCTGGTACGGCACGCTGATCACCATGACGCCGGGCATGAAGTGGAGCCTGGTGCGGATGAACAGCGCTGTCTGGTTGTGCAGGAGGTTCTCCCACCAGTGGCCGACGACGAACTCCGGGATGTACACCGCCACCACGTCGCGAGGATTGGACGTGCGCAGGTCCGACACGAACCGGATGAACGGGTTGGTGATCTCCCGGTAGGGCGAGGCCACGACGGTGAGAGGCAGCGCGATGTCCTCCTCGCGCCACTTGTCCACGACGCGTTGCGACACGTCCTGATCGACGGCCACCAGCACGGCGGACAGCGAACTCGTGTGCGCAGCCCTGGCGAAGTTGATCGCCTTCAGCGTGGGCAGATCCAGGTCCTGCACGAGGACCACTGCGCGAACGCGGCTCGGCAGAGCGCGCTCCGAGTCCGCGGTCAGGGCAACCTCGCGGGCCACGGCACGGTAGTGCCTTCGGATCCAGGTCATGAGCAGGTACAGCACCCCCATCGCAACGACGGCCAGGTAGGCACCGTGTGTGAACTTGGAGATGAGCACGATCACGAGGACCGTGCCGGTCAGCCCCGAGCCGATGATGTTGACGACGCGGGACCTCCGGATGCTGCGGATGCGGCCACGATCCGTCTCCCCCTTGAGTTCACGGTTCCAGTGGCGGACCATGCCGATCTGTCCGAGCGTGAAGGAGATGAACACACCGACGACGTAGAGCTGGATCAGGGCCGTGACGGAGGCGTCGAAGGCCCAGACCAGTGCTATCGCGGTCAGCGCGAGGGTGATGATGCCGTTCGAGTAGGCGAGCCTGTCGCCACGGGAGTGGAGCTGCCGGGGAAGGAAGTCGTCCCTGGCGAGGATCGACGTGAGACTCGGGAACCCGTTGAAGGCCGTGTTCGCGGCAAGGAACAGGATGACCATGGTTGCGGTGACCACCACGTAGAAGCCCGGTAGGAACCAGTCGCCGAACACGACCCGCGCCAGTTGCCCGGTCACGGTCACCGCCTGTTCGTGGATCGTGGCCCCGGACGCGTCGACGAAGTGGGTCCCGGTCAGTTCGTCGATGAGGCGCACCTGGGTGAGATTCGCCAGCGCCATGATGCCGAGCACGAGCGTGATGGCGATGCCCCCGAGCAGGCTGAGCACCCGCGCCGCGTTCGCACTCTTCGGCTCGCGAAACGCAGGGACACCGTTGCTGATCGCCTCGACGCCGGTGAGGGCGGCACAGCCGGACGAGAACGCGCGGGCGATGATCGCGACCAGGGCCCACCCGACCGCATCCTGGGCGCCGGCCGGGGAGGCCACGATGAGGTCGGCGGTCTCACTGCGCAGCGGCTGACCCAGCACCAGGATCCTGAACAGTCCGATGCCCACCATCAGGAGCATCGAACCCATGAAGATGTAGGTCGGCCAGGCGAAGAACGAGCCCGACTCCTTCACGCCCCGAAGGTTCATCACGGCGATCAGGGTGATGACCGTCACCGCGATCGCCACCTCGTGGCCGTCGATCCACGGGAAGGCGGCGGAGGCGTTGATGACGCCCGCCGACACGGACACCGCAACGGTCAGGACGTAGTCGACCATCAGCGCCGAGGCAACGACCAGCGCAGCCGGACGTCCGAGGTTCTGGGCCGCCACCTCGTAGTCGCCGCCGCCGGTCGGGTAGGCGTGCACCGTCTGACGGTAGGAAAGCACGACCACGAAGATCACCACGGCCACCGCCACGCCGATCTGCCACGAGAACAGGTAGCCGACCATGCCGGCCAACGACAAGGTGATGAGGATCTCATCCGGGGCGTAGGCGACGGAGCTCAGTGCATCCGAGGCGAAGACTGGCAGAGCCAGCCGCTTCGGGAGCAACGTCTCACTCAGCTGCTCGTTGGGGAGCCGCCGGCCCACCAGCAGGCGCTTGAAGCCCGATAGGATGTTCACGCAGCAAAGCTAGACCCTGACAGCCACCGAGGAGAAGTCGTGCACATCGTGATAATGGGGTGTGGCCGTGTGGGTTCCATGTTGGCACGCGGGCTCGAGAAGCGGGGGCACAGCGTCGCCGTCATCGACATCGACGTGGAGGCGTTCAGACGGCTCGGCAACGAGTTCGAGGGCACCACGGTCAAGGGCGTCGGGTTCGACCGTGAGGTGCTCGAGGCGGCGGGCATCCGGCATGCGGACGCCTTCGCGGCCGTCTCCAGCGGCGACAACTCCAACATTCTGGCCGCGCGGGTGGTCAAGGAGGGCTACGGGGTCGAGAACGTCGTCGCGCGCATCTACGACCAGGGTCGTGCGGCCGTGTACGAACGGCTCGGAATCCCGACGGTGGCCACCGTGCGCTGGACGGTCGGTCAGGTCCTGCGCAGGCTGCTGCCCGACGGCAGCGAACCGGTGTGGCGCGACCCCTCCGGCGAGGTGCGCCTGATCCAGGTGTTCGTGCACAGCGGCTGGGTGGGCAGGCGCATCCGTGAGCTGTCCAGCGCCTGCCACGCCCCGATCCCGTTCATCTCCCGCACTGGACGGGGCATGATCCCGGACAGCGAGACGATCTACCAGGACGGCGACACCATCTTCGTGGGGTGCACGACGGACCGCACCTCCGACATCGAGACCATCTTCTCGGCACCGCCCGCGAAGCACCAGTAGGAGACTGAAATGCGAGTCGCCATCGCCGGGGCCGGCAACGTCGGCCGATCGATCGCCCGGGAGCTCATCGCCAACGGCCACCAGGTGCTGCTCATGGATCGTGACCCCCACGCCATCAAACCCGACTCCGTCCCGGGCGCCGAGTGGTTCCAGGCGGACGCCTGCGAACTGCAGAGTCTGGAGGAGGCGGAGCTGGAGACCTGCGACGTGGCCATCGCCGCCACCGGCGACGACAAGGCCAATCTCGTCCACTCACTGCTCGCGAAGACCGAGTTCGGCGTGCCCCGGACGGTGGGACGCGTGAACCATCCCGGCAACGAATGGATGTTCGACGAGGTGTGGGGCGTCGACGTCGCCGTGTCCACTCCCAGGATCATGTCGGCGCTCGTCGAGGAGGCCGTCTCGACCGGCGATCTGGTACGCCTGTTCACCTTCAACAAGTCCACGACAACCCTGTCGGAGATCCGGCTCCCGCTCACCAGCCCGTTCGTGGGGCGGCGCATCAGGGACCTGGAGCTGCCGGCGGGCGCGGTGCTGGTGGCCATCATCAGGGACGGCCAGCCCATCCTGCCCGACCGGGACGGGGCGCTCGAGGCGGACGACGAGATGCTGTTCATCGTAGGACAGGACTCGGAGACGGATCTGGGTGAGCTGTTCGCCCAGTAGTCACGTCGTTCGGTGGTCCGGGCGCCCAGGGGGCAGGACGTCCAGGGTTCAGGACACGACCTCGAAGTCCGGGTTGTAGATCACGAGGTGCTCGCCGGACCTAGCCAGCCTGCCGGTGGCCACCAGGTGGGTGCCCGGCATGATGCACTCGATGCGGCGCCGCCCCATCCACACCAGTTTGACGATGCCGGTCCCGTCCGACAGGTCCGCCTCCAGCCAGCCGGACTCGGCAACTGCGGTCATGGACGTGATGGTGCCCCGGATCCGGACGCTCTCGCGCTCCCGGGCATCGGCGATCGGCACGGCTCCGCTGTCGCGGGCCCTCGCCTCGAGGTCCGCAGCCTCGAGCTCCTCCGGCGTCGAGAAGAAGCGCCTCATCCGCTCCATAAGGGGTCTGCTGCGTCGCCCGGGTGTGGTGGGCATGGCTACGGCTCCGTGGTGGGGACCGTCATCGGCAGCAGGCTTCCGGGTGCCGCGGGCTCGTCGCTGCGCCTGACGACGAGGTTGCTGAAGAACTCGAACAGCGCCAACTGCGCGTCCTCGTTGTCGGGTTCCATCGCCGCCCTGCCCATGAGCACGCCGCGCAGGACCCAGCCGGGGCCACCCACCAGCCAGGTCCGGGAAAGATGGATCGCCGGCTTGCCCTGGGCGTCCTTCACCGGAAGCCTGCGACGGATCTCGGTCCCGAAGGGGCCGCCGACCAGCTCCGCCACGCCCTGGGCCTCCTCGGTCGCGGTCACGATGTCCTGCCGGATCTCCGGGAGCATGGAGGTGCGCCTCGGGCCTGCGAACACCGCCACCTCGAGGGCGGATGCGCCGTCTGCCACGAGCAGCGCCTGCACCTTCTCCTTCGACTGGTCCACCTGCAACTGCATCGACATCCCCTCGAAGGGGGTCGCGACTAGAGACCCGAGATCGAGACGTCTCGTGTCGTCGGCGTCGAGATCAACCTCCTCGATGTCGAACGGGCCCTCGTCCCGGTCGAACTCGACCTCTTCGCCGACCTCGTCGGCACTGGTCCCATCGGTCACTGGAAATCGCCTCTCTCACCGATCGGGGGAAGGCCCCCGATCCCGGTTGAACCATAGCCCCCTGCGCCCCGCTCCGTGTCATCGATCGCGGCGACGGGGGTGAAGACGGCGGTCACGAACGGCAGGACCAGCAACTGGGCGATCCTGTCGCCGGCACTCAGCCGGATCGGTTGCGAACGGTCGAGGTTGATCAGGCACACCTTGACCTCGCCGCGGAAACCGGAGTCGATGACACCCGGGGAGTTGACGATGCCGAGTCCGGCCCGCGCGGCCAGCCCGGAACGCGGTGTGACCAACCCCACATGCCCCCTCGGGAGGGCCAGTCGCACCCCTGTGCCGACCAGGGCCCGCTCCCCCGGATCGAGCGTCACGTCCTCGGTGGTGCACAGGTCGGCACCGGCGTCCCCGTCACGGGCGTACGTCGGTACGCGGGCTCCCGGGTCCAGGACGACGGGGATGTTCATTGCGCCGCCACCATCTCGGAGATGGCGCGCGCGAGTTCGGCGGGCCGGCGGGTGCTGATGATCCAGTGGGGATGGGGATCCGCGGGGTCGGACAGGGTGACCCGGACGCCGCCCGCGATGTAGGGCCGGGTGTGCAGGAAGTCCCTGTGGTCGGCGTCGCGTCCGAGTGCCGCGCTCGCCGCCCCGGCGTCCAGCGCCTCCACACCGCTGATCCAGCGGCCCTCGATGCTGCTGTGGCCCACCCTGAGGCCGGAACCGTCGACCCGCAAGGTTGAGGATCCATAGCCGATCACCACCAGCACCACTCCCCCACCCAGCGCGGCCGTGACCGCCGCAGCGGTCCAGGCGGGCAGGTAGGCGAACACCGCCACCGCGAGGCTCAGGACGAAAAACGCCACGACCAACCACCACCAGGACGGCACGCGCAGCCGCTCCACATAATCCACGTGCCCCATGATGCCCCCAAATTCCTCGTTGGTGAAGCGCACCCCGCCGGGCCGGTCGGGTGCACGGATAGACTCGTCAGCGTCGCGGCTCCCCTGCTGCGCAGCCTCGGAAAGGGACACCATGGCCTTGTCGGAGAAGATCCTGTGGAAGCTGTACGCGGGCGTGCTGGGCGCCGTCACCACCGTCGTGGCGCAGAAACTGGTGACGATGGCCTGGGAGGCGTCCACCGGTTCGGAACCACCCGATCCGAACGATCCGGAGACGCCGCTCGTGCACGCCCTCATCTGGGCCGCCTCCAGCGGTCTGGGGGTGGGTATCGCGCAGCTGACGATGAATCGGTACGTGCAGCGACGGTGGCAGCAGAACATGGGCCATGCGGCGCCGGGCAAGCTCGGCAACAAGCTCGACATCGGCCGCCGGTGACGACCCCGGGGTCCGCTCAGACGCAGTCGACGCAGTAGGGCAGGCCGTCACGCATCTCCGCGAGCTGGCTCTTGGACTTCACCAGGAAGCAGGAGGCGCACGTGAACTCGTTCGACTGGCGGGGCAGGACCCGCACGGTCAGTTCCTCGTGCGACAGGTCGGCGCCGGGCAACTCGAAGGATTCGGCGGCCTCCACCTCGTCCTCGTCGACCTTGCCGGAGTTCTTGTCCCCTCTGCGGGACTTGAGCTCCTCGAGCGAGTCCTCGCTCATCTCCTCGTCGGTCTTGCGCGGGGCGTCGTAATCGGTGGCCATGATCAGCGTCCTTTCCAAGTGCAGGTCGTGTCGGGCGCGGCCGACCTTGACGGCGTCATGTGTACCACAACATGACAACAGGGGCGACCCGGTCGCGGTGACCGCGTGAGGCGCCGTCGCGCTGATAGGTTGGCGAGGAACGATCATTTCCGGGAGAACACATGGCAAGCGCACTCACCCCACGTGAGATCCAGGCGCGCATCCGAGGCGGCGCGTCCGTCGAGGAGGTGGCGCTCGAGGCCGGTGTGGACATCGCACGGATCCAGGCGTTCGCCGGTCCGGTCCTTGCCGAACGCGAACACATGACGCGGACGGCGTTGGCGTCCAGCGTGCGCAGACGCGGCGACGGGACCGGGCACAGGAGACTCGCCGACATCATCTCCGAGCGGCTGTCGGCTCGGGGACTCGACAGCGACCTGATTGCATGGGACTGCTGGCGGCGCGGCGATCAGAAGTGGGTCGTGGTCGGCCAGATCACCGACGGCGCGGCGTCCCGCCGCGCCGAGTTCGTGTTCGACCCGAGGGCCCGGTTCAGCGTCACCTCCAACGCCGATGCGCGGTGGATGATCGGGGAGGAACTGGCAGGCACCTCGGAGCCGGACAACGAGAACACGGTCGACCTCGACGACGAGTTCGCCCTGGTGAGGGCAACCCTGAAGCCCTATCCGCAGGCCCCCGAGGAACCGGGCGATGCCCCGGCTGAGTCGCTCTACGAGGAATCCACGCAGACCTCGGAGCTCGATGACCTCTACGACCTCATGGGAGGGCTGAGCGAGGACTCCGTGCGGATCTACGTGGGCCTGGAGGAGCCGGAGGAGCCGAGAGTCGAGCGGCACCGCACCCCACGGCCGCCGACGGAACAGCAACCCGCAGAACAGCACCCCGCAGAGCAACCCCCGGCGGAACAGGACCCCGCGGAACAGCACCCGGCGCAGAAGGTCCCCTCCGGTCAGCCCCCGTCGGCGGCTCCCGCGCCGGAGAGGGAGCCCATCCCCGAGAAGCCCCGTGGGCAGGAACCCAAGGCGGACCCCGAAGCCCTGATCGAGGCGCCGGATCCGGAGCCGGGCCAGGTTCGTCCCCGCAGCACGAAGCGGCGTCGGGCCAAGGTGCCCACCTGGGACGAGATCATGTTCGGCGGCAAGGACAGCTGACACCAACCTCGACATCCCGGCGCGGAACCGTCAGGGGTGCTGCTCCCAGTCGTCGCCGAAGGGCAGCGGCTCCGGCGAGAACGTCGCCTTCGCGGTGGCCGCCGACACCTGCCGCCGGTGGTGCAGACGGCACAGCACCTCGTAGCGCACCTCGCCGTCGCCCACCGTGTCGCCGACCACCACCTGGGAGCCCTCCGACACCATCCGACCATCCACGGTTCGGGCGTTGTGGGTTCCCTTCCTGCCGCACCAGCAGGGCGGGCCGATCGGCAGCATCTCCACGCGATCCGCGAGTTCGACCATGCGGCGCGATCCGGGGAACAGATTGGTCCGGAAATCGGACAGGAGCCCGAAGGCGTAGACGTCGAGCTGCAGCTCGTCGACAATGCGCGCCAGCTGGTCCACATGCGTGGTGGTGTAGAACTGGACCTCGTCGCAGACCAGGTAGTCGACGCGGCGGGCCGCCACCAGCTCCGAGATCAGGAACCCCCAGAAGTCGAAATCGTCCCCGACCTCGATCGCTGCCGCGCTGAGCCCGACCCTCGACGTGATGCGGGCCGCTCCGGAGCGATCCAGGCAGGTGAACACCAGACCCGCCCGTCCGTGCGTCGTATGCGTGTGGTGGAGTTGGAGCGCCAGAGTCGACTTGCCGCAGTCCATGGTGCCGGTGTGGAACACGAGCTCACCCACGGCCGCCACCCCCGACACCCGTCATCAGTTCGTAGATCTCCGAGTAGAGCTCGCCTGTGCGGCGAGGCTCGAGGGCGGCCATGACGCCTGCCGTGGCCGCCGACATGGACGCCCGCAGGGCCGGGTCCATCAGGGTGCGCATGCCGGCGGCCAGCGCAGCGACGCCCGGCCCCGTCAGCAGCGCGCTCTCCGGCGACGTGCCGACCGTGAGACGGCCGTCGCAGTAGAGGATGGGCAGTCCCGCAGCGACCCCCTCGGCGAGCACGAGTGCCTGCGAATCGAATCGGTGGCTGGCAAGCGTCAGCACGTCCGCGTTGACCAGTTCGTGGGCTATGGCGTCCAGACTGCTCAGGTGTCCGCGGAAGTCGATGTTGTCGGCACCCGCTGCGAGGCGGCGCAGGTGGTCGCGCTGGTCGCCGTCGCCCACTATCACCAACTCGGCGTCCGGCAGATCGGCCTGCCGGAACGCCCTGATCAGCACATCCAGGCGCTTCTCCTTCGCCAGCCTGCCGACCGACACGAACCGCACCCTGTCGTCCGACCGCTCCCGTCGGGCGTCCCGGATGGCGGCGAGCATGCCGCGGTTCACACCCGTTGGCACTACGAAACCGCGCAGCGCGCTTCCGGAGGCCTCCTCGATCAGATCCCTCATGAACGGGGAGGGCACGGTGTAGGCGTCCACCTTCGCCGCGAGGTCCGCGAACGATGCCCAGTCCATCCGGGCGGCCAGGCCACCCTGCTCGTTGGCAGCGCTCGGCAGCCTCGACCGTCCGGTGGAGCGCCGGCTGGCCAGGGTCAGACCGGGGTTGACCAGCAACTGGTACGACAGCGTCCCGAGGATCGCCGCCCGGATCGTCTGGTGGGTGCCCGCGATGTTGGCGTGGAAGGTGTGCAGGTGCGGGATGCGTTGCAGCCGGGCGAGTTGTGCCCCGAGCAGCAGGGCGCCCCTCTCCGTCTGGGAGTGGACGATGTCGAATCGGGCCGTGCCGCTGATCAGGCGCGCCCGCCGTGCGGAGCAGTGCAGGATGCTGAGATGGGCGGGCAGACCCTCGATGTACAGGGTCGGGCACTCGATGACCCGGCCGATCCTCGGCTTCTCCAGGTGCCGGTCCGGCGCCACCAGCGTCACGTCGTGTCCCAGCGCCGTCAACTCCTCCAGCTGGGTCTGGACGGACCTCCCGATCCCGCCGGAGGCCGGGAAGAAGTCATCGATGAGGATTGCGACCCTCATCGCATGCAACCCGTTGCGAGCAACGGCACCATCATCTCGGCCGAGGTCAGGGAACCGTGCATGCCGACGAGGTCGAACTCCCGCGGGAAGGTGCGGCTCATGACCGCCCAATCGTCCCGCATGGCCACAAGGACGTCGCCGATCCGGGCGATCGCCCGGTCGTCGTGGGACGGGCCGAACCACCCGGCCTCCACCGCCTCCTCGCGGAGCACGACCTGTGCACGCTCGCCCAGGAAACCGGACCAGGCCCTCCTCAGGGCAAGGGCGTCGCCCGTGTGCAGCTGCCGGAACCGGCCCTCTCCTGCGATGTGCCGGAAGCCGAGCAGTTCGGGGTGGTCCTCGGCGACTATCCGACGGTCGGCGGGCACGTTGACCATGCCGTGATCGCCCGTGACCAGCACGCACACGTCGTCCCCGACGGCGGCGCCCAGCGCGGCGACGAGGTCATCCACCCGGGCGAGGCTCTCCAACCACTGCCAGGAACCGACGCCCCAGCCGTGACCGGCATGGTCCAGCAGGCGCTCGTAGCAGTAGACCACCCGATGATCCTCGAGCGCGCTGGTGACGAGGTCCACCACGGTGTGGATCTCGGACTCCTTCTCGACGCCGAAATGGTCGGTCCCCGCGAAGGCGAGTCGCGTGAGTGCGCTGCTCTCGAACCGGGAGAGACTCACCGCCGCGCAGGCGATGCCCCGGGAGGACAACGACTCGAACTCGGTGGGCTGCAGCGCGAACCCTCCGACCTCCGTCGGCCCGCCCTCCCAGCTCAGGGCGTTCAGCACCCGATCCGTGTCCGGGTCCAGGAAGGTGTAGCCGACCACGCCGTGACGACCCGGCCACGTACCGCAGCCGAGGCCCGTCAGAGAGGTCGCGGTCGTGGAGGGGACGGAGCAGGTGAGTGGCAGGGAACTGCCCAGGAGCGACGCCATCTCGTCCGCGTGGTCCGCGTGGGCGGTCAGCGCCTCCAGGCCGAGGCCGTCCACGAGCAGGATGACGTAGCGGCCGGCACTCGGGATCTCGATCGCCGGCTCGGTGCCTGCGAGCCGGGCGGCGACGGCGGGCAACAGGCCCGAGAGGGTGGCACCGTCGTAGTCGGGGAGTACGAACCGCACGCCGCTCAGCCGATCCGGCGCTGCAGCAGCGTGCCGAACTCGAGCAGGCGCCTGGTGTTGAGGTCGCCGTCCCCGGCCGGGCTCATCCTGATCGTCAGGTCGTTCGGGCTCTGGGCTCCCGTGTAGCCGTGATCCGCCTCGCATTCGGGATCCTCGCAGGCGGCCGGCCCGATGTCGAGCCGCGTGTTCGCCCCCCAGACCAGCGTCAACCACGTCTCCACCACCTGCGCATCCCCGGCGGGGAACACCTCTGGGTGGGACACCGACCGGGTGACCACCACCGAGTCGATCGCCCGGAGAGCCACCACCTCGGAACTCGTCAGGGCCCGGTCCGGGATGCCGTTGTCGCCGTCGTCGGTGTGGCAGACGAGCAACTGGCGCTCCGTCAGCACCAGCACCGTCATGTGCCGCTGGATCTCGCCGCCGGCGAAGGTCGCCTCGTGGTGGACGAGGTGCCCGAGCACCGTCCCCTCCCCCAATCCGGAGGCGATCGTGTCGCAGATGAGCTGGGGATAGAAACCACATTCCGCGACCTCGGCGACCAGGTCGGGTGGCAACTGGGTTCGCGTCAGGCTGGTCACCCGGCCATTGTTCCATGCCTTCGATAGGTTGTGATCCATGAGGTCGAGACCCTTCTTCGCTGCCCGGATCGAGGACAGACTGAACCGATTGGTCAGCCGGATGCTCCTTCGGATGGGCTGGCAGGAGTCGGTGGTGTCCTACACCGGGTTCGGGACGCCGAGCCAGGTGCGCGTCCTCGGCCGCATCGTCCTGCGCCCGCCGAGCCAGCTCGGCATCGTCCAGGTCGCCAACGAGTTGCTGTCGAGGCGGGGCTGGCGCAACTTCCTCGCCGCCCCCCTTGCCGGTGCGCCCGCGACCGTCGTGATCGGTGACCGGCGCGTGCCTGTCGAGGCCGATCGGGGCGGCTATCTGGACGTGCGAGTCGCCAACCCGGGCCTCGAGGCCGGCTGGCACTGTCTGCGAATCGACGGCAGCCGGGGGGCCTCGACGGCGGCCCAGGTGCAGGTCATCGACCCCTCGGTCACCTTCGGCATTGTGAGCGACATCGACGACACCATCATCTCCACGTGGTTGCCGCGTCCGATGATCGCGGCATGGAACTCGTTCATCCTCACCGAACAGGCGAGGCAGGCGGTGCCCGGGATGGCCCGGCTCTACCAACGGCTCCTCGCCGACCACCCGGGGGCGCCCCTGATCTTCGTGTCCACAGGCGCCTGGAACACGTACCCGATGGTGCGACGTTTCGCCGCCCGGCACGGCATCCCGGACGGGGCGATGCTGCTCACCGACTGGGGCCCGACGAACACCGGCTGGTTCCGCAAGGGGCCGGACCACAAACGCACCTGCCTGCGCGAGCTGGCCCGCGACCTGCCGAACATCAAGTGGCTGCTCGTGGGCGACGACGGCCAGCACGACCCGAGCCTCTACGCCGAGTTCGCGACACTGCAGCCCGAGCACGTCCGCGCCATCGCGATCCGCCAGCTGAGCGCGAGCGAGCACGCCCTGGCGCACGGCGGTCTCTCCGAGCCACCCGACCAGGGCCTGTGGCATGCCGAGACCGCCCCCGAGGTCCGGGCACCCGACGGCGACGGACTTGCAGATAAGCTGCGCGACATCATCTGAGAGGAACCCGCATGGCACGCAGTACCCGCGTCGACGAACCGGTCGAGGAACACATCCTCGACGTCGACGTCACAGAGGAGATGGAGAACAGCTTCCTCGAGTACGCCTATTCGGTGATCTATGCCCGGGCGCTGCCGGATGCCAGGGACGGCCTCAAACCCGTGCAGCGGCGCATCCTGTTCTCGATGGACGAGATGGGTGTGCGTCCGGATCGTGGGCACGTGAAGTGCGCCCGCGTCGTGGGCCAGGTGATGGGCGTTCTGCACCCCCATGGCGACACCGCCATCTACGACGCGCTCGTGCGGATGGCGCAGCCGTGGGCGATGCGGCTCCCTCTGGTCGACGGCCACGGCAACTTCGGTTCCCTGGATGCGGGCCCGGCGGCGATGCGGTACACCGAGTGCCGAATGGCCGCCCCGGCGCTGGCGATGACCCGCGGGCTGGACGAGGACACCGTCGACTTCCGTCCCAACTACGACGGCCGCGAGACCGAGCCCGTCGTCCTGCCTGCAGCCCTGCCGAACCTGCTTGTCAACGGCGCCACCGGTATCGCAGTGGGCATGGCGACCAACATCGCACCCCACAACCTCATCGAGGTCGTCGCGGCCCTGAAGCAACTGCTGGCCGACCCGCGGATCGGGCTTGAGGAGGTCATGCGCTTCCTGCCGGGGCCGGACTTCCCCACCGGCGGCAGGATCATCGGCCTCGACGGCATCCGCGACGCCTACGCGACAGGGCGGGGCACGTTCCGTATCCGTGCCGCCGCGAAGGTGGAGAAGGTCAGCGCCCGGCGGATGGGCATCGTCGTCACCGAGCTGCCCTACATGGTCGGCCCGGAACGGATCATCGAACAGATCCGCAAGGCCGTCACCGACAAGAAGCTCACCGGCATCGCCGATGTGAAGGACCTCACAGACCTGGTCAACGGCACCCGCCTGGTGATCGAGGTCAAGAACGGCATCAACCCCGAGGCGCTCCTCGAGCAGCTGTACCGGGTCACGAAACTGGAGGACACCTTCGCGATCAACGCGGTCGCACTCGTCGACGGCGAACCACGCACCCTCGGCCTGCTGGAACTGCTGCAGGTCTACCTCGACCACCGCCTCGACGTGGTGCTGCGCCGCACCCGGTACCAACTCCGCCGCGCCACCGAAAGACTTCACCTCGTCCGTGGCCTCATGATCGCCATCGCCGACATCGACGACGTCATCGCCATCATCCGCACCTCCGAGGATGCCGCGGAGGCAAGGGCCCGGCTCATGGCCGCGTTCGACCTCGACGACGTGCAGGCCAACTACATCCTCGACATGCAGTTGCGCCGCCTCACCAAGTACTCCACCATCGAACTCGAACGTGAGGCCGACGAACTCGCCACCACCATCGCCGGGCTCCGGGAGATCATCGACGACCCCGCAGTCCTGCGCCGCGTCGTCGCAGGCGAACTCGACGACGTCGCCCGCGAATTCGGGACCCCCCGCCGCACCGTCCTGCTGGCCTCGGGCGGCATCCCCACCACGGCGGCCGCGCCGCTCGAGGTGCCCGACGAGCCGTGCTGGGTGCTGCTGTCCGGCACAGGACTGGTCGCCCGCATCGACTCCGCCTCACAACTGCCCCCGGCCGGACGTTCCGCGCACGACGTCGCCGTATCCGTGGTGCGGACCACGGCCCACTCCGACTTCGGTGTCGTCACCAGCCGAGGACGGTTGATCCGCTGCCGGGCCATCGAGCTGCCCGTGGTGCCGGTACTCGCGACGGCTCCCTCGCTGCAGGGGGGTTCGCCCGCGGCGGAGTTGTGGCCGCTCGAACTGGGCGAACGACCGCTCGCCCTCGCAACACTGGACGAGAACTCCCCCGGGCTGGCTCTCGGCACCCGGCACGGCACCGTGAAGCGTGTCCGGTCGGAGATCCTCAACAAGGACGCGTGGGACGTCGTCCGTCTCGATGAGGGGGACGAGGTCGTCGGCGCCGTCGAGGTCGCCGACGAGGGCACCAACCTCGCCTTCATCACCTCCGACGCCCAACTCCTGCACTTCCCAGCAGACGCAGTCCGCCCGCAGGGCCGGTCCGGCGGCGGCATGGCCGGCATCAAGCTCTCCCCCGGTGCCGAGGTCATCTGGTTCGGGACCACGGTGCCGGTGACCGACGAGGTGGTGACCGTGTCCGGCAGTTCGACCGCACTCCCCGAAACCGAGTTCGGCGCCGTGAAGGTGACGCGTATGGACGTCTATCCCCCGAAGGGTCGCGCGACCGGCGGCGTCAGGTGCCACAGGTTCCTGAAGGGCGAGGACAGGCTCCTGCTTGCCGCGATCGGCCACGCCCCCGTGGTGGCCGGCGCCGCCGGGGGCGCACCCGTCGTCCTGCCCCCGGCAAACGACCGCAGAGACGGCTCCGGCACGCCCCTGCCACAGTCCGTGTCCACGCTCGCCGGTCGGCCCGCCCCCGACGACGAACCACAGGAGTAGTCTTCGCGGCGTGAGTTTCGAAGACCTCCTCGCGGCCAACCGCACCTACGCCTCCCATTTCCCCCACCAGGGATTCGATGGCATCGCCCGCAAGGGCGTCCTCATGGTGACGTGCATGGACTCCCGGATCGACCCCCTGGACATGATCGGGCTCGGCCACGGCGATGCCAAGATCCTGCGCACGCCCGGTGGCGTCATCGACCCCGCTGCACTCACCGGGTGCATCCTCGGTGTCAACCTGCTGCAGGTCGACCGCATCCTGCTCGTCCCGCACACCAAGTGCGCCATGGCCTCGGGGACGGACGACGACCTCCGCAAGATGATCGAGGAGCGCCACGGGCTCGACACCACCTGGCTGGACTTCGGGGCATCCCCCGACCAGCTGCAGCGCCTCCGCAGCGACTTCGACAAGGTCTCCAAGCATCCCCTCATCCGGGGCCGCGCCGAGGTCGGTGGGTTCATGTTCGACGTCGACACGGGAGCGCTCGAACAGCTGATGTGAACGGTTCGGCTCAGGCGTCGATGCGGTCGGCCTCCAGCGAGTAGGCGCCCCGGACGATGAACTCCTTGCGGGGCGCGACCTCGTTGCCCATCAGCATCTCGAACGTCCGCTCGGCGGCCGTGGCGTCGTCGACGGTGAGCCGCCTCAGCGTGCGGTGCCGCGGATCCATCGTGGTCTCCGCCAGTTGGTGGGCGTCCATCTCGCCGAGGCCCTTGTAGCGCTGCGGTTCCTTGAACCGGATGCCCTTCCGCGTCAGTTCGGCGGCCGTCCGCTGGTACTCGCCGTCGGTGTAGGTGTAGACGTACTTCTCCATTCCCCTGCGGGGGTTGGTCAGCTCGAACCGGTGGAGCGGGGGGACGGCGGAGAACACGCGCCCGGCCTCGACGAGGGGGCGCATGTAGCGGAAGAACAAAGTGGCGAGGAGGCATCGGATGTGCGCGCCGTCGGAATCGGCGTCGGCCATGAAGATGACCTTCCCGTACCGGGCGGAGTCGAGGTCGAACGTCCGGCCCGAGCCCGCCCCGATGACCTGGATGATCGAGGCGCACTCCGCGTTCTTCAGCATCTCGCCGACCGATGCCTTCTGGACGTTCAGGATCTTCCCGCGGATGGGCAGCAGCGCCTGGAACTCCGAGTTGCGTGCCACGTTCGCGGTGCCGAGCGCCGAGTCGCCCTCGACGATGAACAGTTCGGTTCGCTCCCCATCCGCCGACCGGCAGTCTTTCAGCTTGGGGGGGAGCGTGGACGACTCGAGGGCGTTCTTGCGTCGTTGGTTCTCCCGGTGCGCCCGCGCCTGCACGCGCGTGCGCGATGCCGCCACCACCTTCTCCATGACGGTGCGAGCCACTGCCTTGACCGCGGGCTTGCTGCTCGTGAGCCATGCCCCCAGTTCGTCCTCCACGACGCGCGCGACGAGACGCTGCACCGGTGGTGTGCCGAGGACCTCCTTGGTCTGGCCCTCGAACTGCGGTTCGGCCAGCCGGACCGTGACGACGGCGGTCAGCCCCTCCAGGCAGTCGTCCTTGACGACCTCGTCGCCGTTCTTCAGGATGCGGGTGCCCTCAAGTGCCTTCAGGAAGGCCCTGGTCAGCCCCCGTTCGAAACCGGCGACGTGGGTACCGCCCTTGGGCGTGGCGATGATGTTGACGAACGACTTTACCCGCGTGTCGTACCCCGTCCCCCAGCGCAGTGCGATGTCGACGTCCAGTTCCCTCTCCACATCCGTCGCGGTCATGCCTCCGGCGTCGTCGAGCATCGGGACGGTCTCGGTGAACCGATCCTTCCCCTGGAGCCGGAGCACCTCGGTGACCGGGGCATCCGTCGCGAGGTAGTCGGCGAACTCGGTGATCCCGCCCAAGTGCTGGAACGTCTCCGACACCGCCGCCTGCCCCCGCCCGTCGGTCACGTCAAGGCGCAGGCCCGGCACGAGGAAGGAGGTCTGACGGGCACGGTCGTGGAGATGCGGCAGCGACCAGTCTGCGTCGCTGAGGAAGATCTGCCTGTCCGGCCAGTAGCGCACACGTGTCCCTGTGACGCCCCGCCGCACCTTCCCGCTCGTGCGCAACCCGCTCTGCGGAGTGAAGGGCGCATCGGGGCCATCCCCGTCGAAGATGCCGGGCACACCGCGCCTGAAGCTGATCGACCAGGTCGCACCTGCCCGGTCCACATCAACGTCCAGCCGGGAACTCAACGCGTTCACGACCGAGGCGCCCACGCCGTGAAGGCCGCCGGTCGCGTTGTACGAGGAGTTGCCGAACTTGCCGCCCGCATGGAGCTTCGTGTACACGACCTCGACGCCGCTCAGGCCGGTGCGTGGTTCCGTGTCCACCGGGATGCCGCGCGCGTGGTCGACCACGCTCACCGATCCGTCGGCCCCCAACGTGACCTCTATGGCATCGCCGAAACCGGAGAGGGCCTCGTCGACGGAGTTGTCGATGATCTCCCACAGGCAGTGCATGAGACCTCGTACATCGGTCGAGCCGATGTACATGGCGGGCCGCTTGCGGACGGCTTCGAGCCCCTCAAGCACCAGCAGGTTCTTGGCCTCATACTCCCTGCCCGCGACCGGGGACGACTTGGTGGACTGCACGCTCAGAAGGCTACCGCCTCCCGGTTCGCCGACCGCGAAGGCGGCGCAGGGTGTCAGCCCTTGGTTCTGGGCAGCGAACCGGTACGTTGGCTGCATGACGAAGACCGCAACCAACCCCTCGCTGACAGCCATGGACCGTTGCGACCGCTGCGGAGCCCAGGCCTACCTCCGGGTGATCCTCCCCAGTGGGGGTGAGCTCATGTTCTGCGCCCACCACGCCAACGCCCATCGCGAGAAGCTTCAGCAGGTTGCCGCACGGATCCAGGACGAGACGCATCACCTGACCTCCCGGCTATCCCAGCGCTAACGCGGCGTCGATCAGTTCCGCGGAAGCCGAGGAGAACACCAACTCGTCCGTGAGCACGTGGTAGAAGGCCGCGCCGACCCGCTCCGGTGCCAGGCCCTGCGCCTTGGCCCATGCCTGCCGGTACACGGCCAACTGGAGCGGATCGGCGGGCCTGCTCGATGTCTTCCAGTCGACGACCAGGTGGGTGAACGGCTCACCGTCCCACCGGTACACCGCATCGATACGGCCCCGGAGCACCACGTCCGCCCAGCGCAGCAGGAACGGCACCTCCACGCCGACCGGCTGCAGATCGGCGAACCTGCCCGCCTCGAAGGCCGTGACGAGGCGCTCCAGTCCCGGCACTGCCGGACCCACCGCCGTCATCTCCTCGAACAGCGGCGTCTCGGTCCGGAATCGGTCCTGCACCCAGTCATGGAAGCGGGATCCGAGTGATGCACCCCTGCTCGGACGCCGCGGCATGGGGCGGATGAGCCGGTCTGCGAAGCCGTCCGGATCCGTGGCGAGAAGCATCACATCGGTGGTGGACAGACCGTCCGGAACCCGCACTTCACGCACATGCCGACGGCCGAGCGCCTCGACTGCTCCCGCGAGGTCGCGGTCCCAACCCGCGAACTTCGAGGCAGCATCCAGCGGCGCCACTCCGGACGACCACAGCCATTCGGAGATCTCCCCGCCGGACGCCCCTTCCCCGAGAAGAGTCCGCGCCTCGGCGACCCAGGTGGTCGCCTCCTCGCGGGCCATCGCGAGGTCCGGGTCGGGCCCGACCGGCCATACCGCGGACACATCGTCGAGCGGCATGGGATTCGTCTCCGAAGTCGACTCCGGGCCCAGCACCGCCCCGGCCTGCTCGGCCACACCCAGCAGGTAACGGGAGGCGTCTTTCGGGCGTTTGAGGCCGGGGGTCCAGACGTGCCCGGATGCGATCAACAGCCGCTTCGCCCTGGTGGCGGCCACGTAGGCAAGGCGGTCCTCCGAACTCAGATGATCGGCGCGAGTCGCCTCCTTCAACGCCTCCATGCCCTTCTTGCTGAAGTCGGACAGCTGCGGGATGCCGGTGGCGTCGCCCCTGAGTGGCGAGGGCAGTGCCGCAGCGCGTGTCGGCCAGATCCCGGTCCCGGCGGACGAGGGGAAGATCCCCTCCACGAGGCTGGGCCAGAACACCATCTCCCACTCCAGCCCCTTGGCCCGGTGCACCGTCAGGAGCTTCACGGAGTCCTCCGAGCTGGGCACTGCCTGTTCCAGCCCGTCGCCGTGCGCGTCCTCCGCATCCAGGTACGACAGGAGACCGAGTAGGCTCCCGTCTCCTTCCACATCGACAT
Organism: Arachnia sp.; assembly: GCA_039811745.1. Classification (GTDB taxonomy): domain Bacteria; phylum Actinomycetota; class Actinomycetes; order Propionibacteriales; family Propionibacteriaceae; genus Arachnia. The sequence goes on along the minus strand of JBDHZH010000027.1, from coordinate 5,041 downwards.
AGCCGTCCAGGATCGAGAGGAAGCGCTCCAGTTGCGATGTGTCACGGCCCGCGGCAAGCAACTCCGCCTCGACGCCGATCACCGCAACCACGCGACGCGCGAGGTCCGCAACCGGTTCGGAGGAATGGGTGCCCAGGTAGCCGAGCTCCCGCGAGAACTGCTCGAGCCTTGCCCTCGCCCCAGCCGTGACCGGAGCGTCACCCGGCTCAAGCACAGCCTCCAGCAACGAGCCACCCTCTGCCGGGTCATTGCCTGCCAGGACATGCGCCAAGGAATCGGTCAGGGTCCCCGGTCGATCAGGGCGAGGGGCGGCCAGCTGGCGGGACCTGAGACCGAGCGCCTCCATGTCCGCCAGACCGATCCGCCACCTTGGGCCGGTCAGCAACGACGCCACTGCGGGGTTCGCGGCCGGATCAGCGAGGACTCGGAGCGTCGCGACGACGGCAGCCACCTCGGGAAGATGCAACAACCCCCCGACACCGACGATCTCCACCGGCACCTCCCTGTCCCGCAGGGCGTTGAACACCTCGACGAGGGTCGTGTTGCGGCGCACCAGAACTGCCATGTCACCCCAGTTCGTCCCCAGCGAGTGCTCGGCCACGACGCGCTCCGACAACGTGTCCAACTCTTCGCCCCAAGTGTCATGACGACGGGCCTCGACGGCTCCGGACGGCGTGCCGGGCGGAGCCATCAGTCTCACTGCTGCGTGCTCACCCATGCCGGCGGCGATCCGATTGCCGACGTCGAGGATCTCCTGGCCGCTGCGCCGGTTCAGGCTGAGCGTGAGCCGAGCGGCCGGCGATCCGTCATGGCGCGGGAACAGCGTCGGGAAGTCCATGATGTTGTTCGCGGCTGCGCCGCGCCAGCCATAGATCGCCTGGTTCGGGTCGCCCACCGCGGTGACGGGAAACCCCCGGGCAGGCGGCTCGGCACCGGAGAACAGCGCGCGCAGCAGCACCGCCTGGGCCGCGGACGTGTCCTGGTACTCATCCAGCAGTACGACCCGGAATCGTGAACGAAGCGCCGCCGCGACATCCGGCACCCGCTGCGCCAGCTCGACGGCCCGTCGCAACTGGTCCGCGAATTCGACCACACCCAGCCTCGCCTTGAGCGCTTGGTAGTCCTCCACGAGCCGCAGAAGTTCCAGCCGCTCCTCGCATGCGGCCATCGCCGCGGCGACATCCCGCGTCGGCTTCCCACGCCACTGGGGCGCTTCCTCGAGTCTTCCAAGCACGTGACGCGTCAACTCCCGGACCTGCTCCGGCTCCACGAGATGGCTGGACAACTGCGCATCGAGGTCGAGGAGCCGCTCGTGGATCGTGGAGGGCAGCAACCGGTTGATGTTGGTGAACGGTCCGGCGGCCTCGGCGACGACTCGGGCGGCCAGACGGAACCTCGAGGCGCCGGACAGGAGAATCGGCTCCTGATCGAGGCCGATCCTGAGCCCGAACTCGGAGACCACCCCGGCAGCGAAGGAGTCGTACGTCACAACCGTCTCCGCAGAGTCCTCGTCGCCCTCCGGGACAGCGCCGGCTCGCGTCAACGCCGCATGAACCCTCTCCCGGAGTTCCTGGGCTGCCTTGCGGGTGAATGTCAGGCCGAGAACCTCCTCCGCCCGGACCTGGCCCGTGCCCACCAGCCAGACGACCCGCGCCGCCATGACCGTCGTCTTGCCCGTGCCGGCCCCGGCGATGATGACATGGGGTGCGAGAGGAGCTGTGATGCATGCCAGCTGCTCGTCGGAGAACTGCAGGCCCAACGCCTCGCACAGGTCCTCCCTGCTCCGGAGCCTGCTCATGCCCCCACCTCGATGCCGGTACGGTGCCAGGCAGGGCACGACCCCGAGAACGGGCACCAGGCGCAGCCACCACACCGCCTCGCAGGGAACTCTCCCGAGTCGATGACGGCAACCGCCCCGGCAAGCGCGTCGTGCACCCATGTCGGCCCCACTGCGAGCGGCTCGTCGGGCAGGGTCGGGGCCTCCTCCAGCGTCTCCTGGGTGACCAACACCGGCATGGACTCGCCGTGTCGGAGCAGGAGAAGCCCGGGCGGGGCAACCGACCTGACTCCCGGGGCATATGACTCGAAGGCCCCCAGGCCCGCCGCCAGCTGGTAGACACCCAACTGGGCGTGGTCCCTCACGTCGGCGGGACGCAGGAGCTTGCGCCCCGTCTTGAGGTCGATCACACGGAGCCTCCCGTCCAACAGCTCGAGCCGGTCCACCGTGCCTGTCAGCGCGATGGTGCGCGAACCAACGAGGACCTCGACGGTGAACGGCACCTCGACCCCCAGCACGACCGCTTGAGTGGACGCATGCCACCGGGCGAAACGCTCGACGGCTGCCAGCGCCTCCTCCAACTCGGATTGCGCAAGCCACGCCGACTCGAACACCATGTCCTCCCAGGCGCGTTCGACGACCTCCCTCAGCTCACACGATCCGAGCCCGTCCGTCACGGCATGCTGGGCCACCAGGTGCACCACATCGCCGAACGACGCACCGGGGGCCCTCACTGGTTCCGCCCGGGCACGGCCCGCGAGGAACCATCTCCTCGGGCAATCGAGGAGATCCCGGAGCCTGGAGGCCTGGATCACCACCGGATCCGACCGGCTGGGGGCAGATGACGTAAACCGATGCGCACCCCACCAAGCCTCGGGTGCGGCGGCGCGGAACCAAGGCGCTCCGTCATGGTCGACGGTCCCGTCCAGACGGGCCAGACGCAGAGCGGCCGCACGACGCATCCCCTCCGGCATCGCCGCATCCTCCGCCGCGCGCCGAAGCTCGCCCACGAGCGCCGTCGGCCCCAGCCGCGCGGACGGTCTCCCGTGCACCCGTTCCACGGTCACCCCCAGCTCATCCAGGAATCTCGAGGGGCTGCCCGTCTCGTCCACGCAGGCCGTGATGTGCAACTGCTCGCGCGCACGGCTGCAGGCCACATGGAACAACCTGCGCTCGGAGCCAAGCACCGATCGCGGCCCGGCCTCGAGCAGTCCGCCGGGGGACAGACGGTCGGGGTCGAGGAGCAACCCCCTCTCCACGGTGCGCGGCCAACTGCCCTCCTGCACCCCAACCACCCAGACGCGACGCCACTCCCCTGAGGCGGCGGCATGCGCGGTCATCAGGTTGACGCCGCGCGCCCCGGGCCTGAGCTCCCTGCCGGTGTCGGCGGCGATCTCCTGCCCGAGCACCTCGGCGATGAACGTCCGCGCGCCCGACGGGCCGGTCAGGTGAGGCCTTCGCGCCGCCACCTCGAAGAGCGCCACCATGGCATCCAGTTCACCCCCGGCGTGCGGTGATCCCGACAGCGCCTCCCGCCTGAGATCCGATGGCCAGTCGGTGCCGTCCCAGAGGGTCCACAGGGCCTCCTCCACGGGTGCCCCCGAGACGAGCACGGCGTGGGCCTGTGCCAGCAGGCCTGCGAGCTGCACCACGGCCTCCGCCTCAGGGGCATCGCATGCCGCCAGCAGGCCGGGCTCCCGCACCGATCGGGCGACGAGTTCCACGGAACCCCCCAGGCCCGGATGCGCCTTCAGCAACGCTCGACCCAATCGACGCAGGCCGAGCCCGTCGAGACGACCGAGCGGTGAGGTCAGCAGGCCGGGAACGGCCTCCGGCGCCGGCCCCGATGCCGAAGCCGCAACCCCCAGACCCGCCAGCAGCGCCCTCACCGCGAAATGGCCGGACAGCGGCCCATCGTCACCTGACGACTCGACGGGGACCCCGTAGCGGGCCAACTCCCGTGCCAGTGGCAGTACCTGTGAACTCCCCGCACGCAGGATCACCGCGAGATCGCCCCAGGAGAGTCCGTCAACGACGACCGCGTGCCGCAGGTCGGCCGCCAGATGGGCCCATTCGGACGCCTGATCGTCGAAAACCCGTGCCGTGACCTCGCCTTCGACGCCGGGGGCGGCGCAAGGCGTGGGAGGTGCACCCATCGCGGGCAGACGCGCCCGGATCCCCGCCACCGCGGCACTGACGGCGGCACCGTTGCGGTGACCCTGCCGCAGTTCGAGCACGCGTACCCCGGGAGCCGCACAGATCACGCCGAAGGCGTCCTGCGTGGCTCCGCGGAAGGCGTGGATGCGCTGCTGCGGATCACCGAACGCATGGACCGGGATTCCGAGGGCCGCGCAGTCGACGATGAGACCGGCCTGGGCCGGATCCAGCGACTGGATGTCGTCAGCGATGATCGCGTCGATGCCGGCGAGGATCGCCGACGCGGCATTCGGTTCCCGCAGCAGCAGCCTCGTGCGGAAGACGAGTTCGGCGTAGTCGAGGGAGCCGTCGAAGTCAGAGACGGTCAGGTATGCCTCGAAGAAGTCCGCGAGCCGTGCGAACAGCTCGTCACCGCTGGCCTCCGCCGCCCTGGTGACGTCCGACGGGTCCAGCGACAGCTGCCGGGCACGTGCGATCACGTCGCGGACCTGACGCGCGAATCCGCGGGTCCTCACCGCATCACGGTAGGCCGAGGGCCAGAACTCGGCCCCGAGCTCGTCGAGCAGGTCCCTCGTCCTGAGTTCCTGCTCCGGCGCGGCCAGAAGCCGCCAAGGCACATCACCAACGGCGAACTCACGCAGCCACCCGAGGGAAAGCCCGTGGACTGTGGTGATCCTCGGCGCGACCTGTGCGCTCCCCGACCTGCGCAGCACCTGGCGTCGAATGCGCTGCGCCTCCCTGCGGGAGCCGACGACCACCGCCATCCGAGAGAGGGAAACCCCCGCTGACAGGCGGGCGTCGACGGCAGCAAGCAGGGTCTCGGTCTTGCCCGTCCCGGGCCCGCCCACCACCACCGTGATTCCCGGGGCAGGAGCAGCCGCCGCCATCTGCTCCGTCGACGGCGTGGCTGGGCTGCACTCAGCGGGAGGGAGGATCCGCCATCTGGTTGCCTTCTTGTGGGTCACGTCCCCCATGGAACCACCCGCCACCGACGAATTCGTCCAGTTCGTCTCGACGCCCGGCCCAACGTGTGCAAGAGTTGTCACACCAACAGCCGGATGGAGAACAGGCGCTGGGCTCGGGCACGCGGTGTGCACGGGAGCTTGA
>JBDHZH010000026.1:0-36914 GCA_039811745.1 Arachnia sp. | reverse complement strand
CCACCTCAGCCTCGCCGCCCGCCGACTCATGGATGAGCATCTCGCGCGCCAGTAGGCTGGCCCCATGCGCATCGCTCGTTTCGCCGTCGCAGGCAAGGACCCGGCCTACGGCCTCATCGAACTGGCCGTCGACGGAGGGGAGCATCCCGACACCATCGCCGTCATCAACAACGACCCGCTGGCGGGGCTTGCCGTCAACTACACGGGGGAGAGGCACGCGCTCGAGGACGTCCGGCTGCTGGCTCCCGTGATCCCCCGCAGCAAGATCGTTGCGGTGGGCAAGAACTACGCCGAACACGCAGCCGAGATGGGCGGCGAGGTGCCGCAGGGGGCGCCGTTGTTGTTCTTCAAGCCGAACACGGCCGTGATCGGTCCCGATGAGCCGATCGTGCGTCCTGCGGGCTGCGAGGAACTGCACTACGAGGGCGAATTGGCGGTCGTGATCGGGCGGATCTGCAAGGAGGTGCCGGCCGATCGGGTGAAGGACGTCATCTTCGGCTACACGATCGCCAACGACGTCACTGCACGCGACTGGCAGCGCACAGACGCGCAGTGGGCTCGGGCCAAGGGCTCCGACACGTTCTGCCCCCTTGGCCCGTGGATCAACACGCACCTGAGCATCGAGGAGGCGTCCCACCTCGGCATTGAGACCACCCTGAACGGTGAGGTCAGGCAGAGCGGGAACACCTCCCAGATGGCGCGCGGCATCGGTGAACTGGTCCAGTTCGTCACCGGTTTCACCACGCTCCTGCCGGGCGACGTCATCCTCACGGGCACGCCCGCCGGCGTGGGGGCGATGGCGGACGGCGACGTCGTCACCGTCGAGATCGACGGGCTCGGCCGGTTGTCCAACCCGGTCGCGGCCTCGTGACCGTACCCGCCCTGGCCCGGCGGGTCAGTGACCCACCCCATGGCGTCACCTATCCGTTGGTACTGGCCGGAGGGGACCGGACGCCGGTGCAACCGATCCTCGGTGTCATGCTCGGCATCCTCGGCTACGCGCTCTTCGTGCCGACCATCGCGACGTTGGTGCTGCGGCTGACCTGGCTCCTGCGGGGGCGTCCGCCGTTCGATGACTACCGGGCGGCCGCGATGGCCTACGAGTTTCCGGAGGGCCTCGTCGCCTCGCATCTGGGCCTGGCGTTCCTGATCGTGATCGCGGTGGTGCTGGTGCGCTACCTGCACGGCCGGAGCCCGGTCTGGCTGGTGTCCGTGCAGCCCGGCTTCCGATGGCGGTACCTGGTGATCTGCCTGATCGTCGCCGTCGTCGTCCTCAACGGCGTGCTGTGGGCCTCGTTCCTGCTCCTGGGGGGGCCGGCCTTCCAGCCCGCCCAGCCCGGTTGGCCCTGGTTCCTGCTTGCGATCCTGGTCTTCTCGCCGCTGCAGGCCGCCGCGGAGGAGTTCTTCTTCCGCGGCTACGTCCTGCAGGCGATCGGATCCGGGTCCGGCAGTGCCTGGGTCGGCATCGTCGGCTCCGCCCTGCTGTTCGCCATGTTCCACGGCGTCCAGAACCCCGCCCTCTTCGTGGACAGGTTCGCATTCGGGCTGCTGGCCGGGTGGCTGGTGCTGCGGACCGGCGGGCTGGAGGCCGGCATCGGAGCCCACGTCGCCAACAACCTGTTCGCCTTCGGATACGCCATCTTCACAGGTGGCGTGGCAGCCACCAAGGCCGTGACCGAGATCGGCTGGGACAAGGCCGCCGTCGACATCCTGGGCTTCGGGCTGTTCGCCCTGGTGGCCGCGTGGGTCGGGACCCGACTCAACGTGGCCACCAGGACACCCTGACCTGGGCGATCAGCCCTTGACGGCGCCCTCTGTGATGCCCGCCATGAACTGCTTGGCGCCCACGGCGAAGATCGCGAGCAGTGGGAGGACGGCGATCAGGGAGGAGGCCATCAACATCCCGTAATCGGAGCCGTGCGCGGTCTTCAGCTGGCTGAGCGCGACCTGGAGCGTCAGCTTCGTGGGATCGTTCAGCACGATCAACGGCCACATGAAGTCGTTCCAGGAACCGATGAACGTGAACATGCCGAGGAACGCGAGTGCCGGGCGGATCGTCGGCAGGCCCACGTGGAAGTACTGCCTGAAGAACCCGCAGCCGTCGATGGTGGCGGCTTCGAGCAGTTCCTTGGGGATGGCGGAGGTCGCGTACTGGCGCAGCCAGAACACGCCGAATGCGCTGGCCAGCGAGGGGAACACAAGGGCCTTCAACTGGCCCACCCAACCCAGCCAACTCATGACCAGGAACTGCGGGATCGTCGCAAGCTGGGCCGGCAGCAGGAACGTCGCCAGCACGATGCCGAACAGGGCGTTCTTGCCGGGGAAGTCGAACTTGGCGAAGGCGAACGCAGCCAGCGACGAGATGAGCAGCACCAGGAACGTCACGCTGAACGCGACGACCGCGGTGTTCGACATCGCACCCCAGATGTTCACCTTCTCCATGATGGTTCCGACGTTCTCGGCGAGACGATCGCCGGGGACGAGGACGGGCGGGAACTTGTAGATCACCTGGGATGGGTGGGTGGAGAGCACGAACATCCAGTAGAACGGGAACAACGACACCAGCGCACCCAGCAGCAGGAAGAGGTGCCGGACCACGGCGCCGGGCCGGAGCCGCGTGCGCCGGCGAATGTTCCCTACCCGGCCGCGTCCCGTCTCGATGGCCGGGCCGGCGAGGGCGGCAGGAACCGCACGGGGTGACATGCTCATGGCTTGCTCCTTCCTTCGCGTTCCCTCGTCACGATCCAGTTGATCGCCGAGAAGAACATCACGACGACGAAGACACCCCAGGCGATGGCTGCGCCGTAGCCGTAACGGTTCTCCTGGAAGGCCACCGAGTAGAAATACAGGACCATGGTCAGGCCGGAGTTGCCGACGCCGCCGGCGGAGGCCGCACCGGAAGACTGCGAGGACGTGAGGACCTGGGCCTCGGTGAAACTCTGGAGCGATCCGATGGTGGACATGAGGGTGATGAACAGCACGATCGGGCGGAGTTGGGGCAAGGTGATGAGGAAGAACGTCCGCCAGGCGTTGGCACCGTCGATGGCCGCCGACTCGTACTGCGTCTTGTCGATGGCCTGCAACCCGGCGAGGATCAACAGGGCGTTGTATCCGACGAACGACCAGGTGGTCAGGGCGGAGATGGCGATCTTGATGCCCCACTCGTTCTGCAGCCAGGGGATCTTCTCGAAACCGAACACGCTGATGATCGCGTTGGCAAGGCCGAACTGGCTTGAGAAGAGCGAGCTGAACAGGATGCCCATCGCGACCAGTGAGGTGACGTTCGGGATCAGGTAGATGACCCGGTAGGTCGTCGAGAATCGCATGGTGGAGTTCAGCATGAGGGCGACGATCGTCGCGATGGTCAGCGTCGGGACGGTGCCCATCACCCACAGGATCAACGTGTTGACCAGCGCCTTGTAGAAGAGCGGGTCCGTGACCAGGAAGCTGAAGTTCTCCAGTCCGATGAAGTGCATGTCGCCCAGCCCGGACCAGTTCGTGAACGCCAGGCCCATGGTGAACACCATTGGCATGGCCCCGAACATGAAGAAGAAGAAGAAATACGGGGACACCGCGATGTACTGCGACAGGGACTTCCGGACGCGCTGCCCGGTGGACTCTGTGCGGTAACCCTCGAGGGGCGGGGAGGCGCGGTGGCCTCCCCGCCCGGTCGTGGAGGCGCTCATTTCACCTGGAGGCCGACCTGCTTGGCCAGTCGCTGGGCGGCGCTGACCGCGTCGTCCCAGGCCTTGTTCGGGTCCTTCTTGGACGACTCGACGAGGTCCAGTTCGGCGAAGAACGGGGCGCTGACCGTGGTCTCCTGCGGGTCCTCGTACAGGGGGCGCACCGTCTCGGCGGCCTGGCCGAAGACCTTGGAGGCCACCTGCCCTCCGAGGAACTCCACGGGGCCCGAGACCTCGGGCATGTCGAACGATGCGGGGGTGGACGGGAAGTTGCCCTTGTCCTCGTACTCGTAGGCCTGGTTCTGCGGGTTGAGGATGAACTTGATCACCTCGAAGGACACGGCCGGGTCCTTCGCGCCCGCGGGGATGGTCAGGAACGAGCCGCCGTTGTTCGTGGCGTCGCCGGGATGTGCGCAGACGTGCCACTTGCCCGCCGTCTCCGGTGCGTCGGACATCAGGTCCGACAGGTGCCAGGAGGCGCCGAAGTCAGCCGGCAGCTTGCCCTCGTTGACCGCCGCCGCGGAGTCGGCCGTGTTGGACTGGAGCGTCGCCACGATGCCCGCGTTGAGGGCCTTGACGGCGGTGTCCCAGGCGTTGCGGATGTGTGCCTCGCCGCCGATGAACACGCCCTGCTGGTCGACGAAGCCCTTGCCGCTCTGCTTCCAGACCGTGTCGAAGAGCCCGCCTGCGTTGCGGATGAGGTAGGTGTCGGGCTTCTTCGCGAGCAACTCCTTGCCGAGCGCGAAGTACTCGTCCCACGTGCGGATCGCGGCGGCCAGCTCGTCAGGCTCGTATGGCAGCCCCGCGTCCTTGAAGACGTCGAACCGGTAGAACAGCGCGGTCGGGCCGATGTCGATCGGGATCCCCAGCTGCTTGCCGTCGGTCGTGGTGGCCTGGGCCCACTTCCAGTCGAGGTAGGTGCTCTTGATGTCCCCGGCGCCGACGGTGTTGAGGTCGACGAAGAACTTGGCCTGGGTCTTGAAGAACGCGATGTCCTCGCCCTTCACGCCAGTGATGTCCGGCAGGCCGGAACCGGCTGTGAAGGTCGTCGTCAGCTTCTGCTTGAAGTCGCCGCCGATGACGTCCTGACGCAACGAGTACTGCGGGAACTCCGAGGCGACGGCCGCGAGCACCTTCTTGCCGAAGCCCTCCGGCCAGGTCCAGAGGACCAGGTTGGTGGTGGAGCCTCCGGCGCTCCCGGTGGGGGTCTGTGTGGCGCTCGGGGCGGCCGTCGAGCAGGCGGCCAGGCCTCCCAGGCCAAGGACGCCGAGGCCCGCGACCCCGCCCTGGATGAGTGCTCGTCGTGATACCAACATGTGGAACTCCTTGGTTGCAGGTGATGGTCGGGGTGTCCCGACCGGTGGGGCTTTGATCAAAGTCAATCAGAACTTCCGTCGCATCTGGGCCGTGACCCACTTGGTCGGCCGGAGTTGGGATGGTTCACGTCGATTCGGTCGCCCGGCGGGCCTTGTGAGTCCCTTGGCAGGATCTCGGCTGCGTGCGGCCGGGTGAGCGTGAATCCCGGTCCGGATTGCAGTTGGTGTCTGTTGATCTCCTTCGATCGATGTCCCCGACGACAATCTAGCAGCAAGCGGACGAAGGTGAAACCCCTTGCTTGAATTGCTCAAAGATGCGCAAGTTCGGCACTTGTCATGTACGGTGAGGCATGTGTTGAAAGCCGATCGCCAGGCCGGGCTCCTGGAACTGCTCCAGACCCAGGGCTCGGCCACCATCGCCGAGATCGCAGGGGTCCTCGGAGTCAGCCCCGCCACGGTGAGACGCGACCTGGCCGAGTTGGCGGAGCGCTCGCTCGTGGACCGGACCTGGGGCGGTGTGCGTCTGTCGGGGGAGGTGGATGATCCGTTCCAAGAGGCGCTCATGCGCTCGGGTGCAGGCAAGCGCCGCGTCGGGCGGGCCGCCCTGGATCTGGTCCAGGACGGCGCCACAGTGATCCTGGACATCGGGACGACGGTGCACCATGTCGCCATGGGGTTGAGGGACAGGGACGTCACGGTTCTGACTGCATCCCTCCCGGCGTTCGAGCAGCTCCGCCACAGCACCAGCGCGGAGGTCGTTCTTCTGGGCGGCTACTGGTCGGAGCAGTACCAGTGCTTCTACGGTCCGCCTGTGCTGGACGTGCTCCAGCACCAGCAGGCCGATCTTGCCTTCCTGGGCTGCTCGGGGGTGTCGGACTCGGGCCGCCTCCGCGACACCTCGGCCGAGCAGGTGTCCGTGAAGCGCGCCATTCGTGCCGCCGCCACCCGAGCCTTCCTGCTCGCCGACTCACACAAGTTCCCGGGGAAGGGCGGCAGTTCCCCGTTCGCCGTCGACGAACTCGACGGCATCATCACCGACGCGCCCGCGTTGCCCCCCGCACTCCTCGAACAGTGCCAGATCCACCACCTGGAGGTCCTGAAGGTATGAAGCTCACACTCGTCGGAGGCGGCGGATTCCGCGTGCCGCTCGTCTACAAGGCGCTGTTGGCGGACACTGCGGCGGAACGGGTCACGGAGCTGCGTCTCTTCGACACCGATGGCCGCCGGCTGGAGGCGATCGCGTCGGTGCTGACCGAACTGGGGCGCGGCGCGGACTTCGTGCCCCGCTTGGTCGTGACGCAGGACCCGGAGTCGGCCCTTGCGGGCACGGACTTCGTGTTCTCGGCCATGAGGGTGGGCGGCACCGCCGGACGGGCCATGGATGAGCGGGTCTCCCTGCGCCACGGCGTGATCGGTCAGGAGACGGTCGGTGCCGGCGGCATCTCGTACGCGCTCCGCGGCATCCCCGCGGCCCTGGAACTCGTCCGGAACGTGCAGCGGTACGCGCCGGAGGCGTGGGTGATCAACTTCACCAACCCCGCCGGGGTGATTACCGAGGTGATGCAACGCCATCTCGGGGACAAGGTGATCGGCATCTGTGACTCGCCGGTCGGGCTGGCCCGGCGCATCCTGCTGACGCTCCAGGGGGCGGGCCTCGTCCGCAAGGACCTGCCGGCGCCCGGCATGGGTGGGGGCAGGATTCGAATGGACTACGCAGGCCTCAACCACCTCGGGTGGCTGACCGGTCTGCACGTCGACGGGGAGGACGTGCTGCCGCTGCTCCTGGACCGCCCGGACCTGATCGAGTCGTTCGAGGAGGGGCGCCTGTTCGGGGCGCCCCTGGTCCGGGCCCTCGGTGCTGTGCCGAACGAGTACCTGCACTTCTACTACTTCGCGCGTGAGGACCTGGCCGTCGACAAGGAGACGGCGCAGACCCGCGGGGTGTTCCTCCACGACCAGCAGCGTGCGTTCTTCGACAAGGCGCGGGGCGCCGGCGCCGCGGAACTCTGGGAGAGAACCCGTCTGGAGCGTGAGGAGACCTACATGGCCACCAATCGGGAGGCGGCGGGCAGCTTCGAGCGCGACGCCACCGACCTGGAATCCGGAGGCTACGACAAGGTTGCACTCGCGATCATGCATGCCATCGCGAACGACGTCCCGGCCGAGCTCATCCTCAACGTCGCCAACCGCGGCCTGCTGCCGGACCTGGACGACGATGCCGTCGTGGAGGTGCCGTGCCGCGTGGCTGGTGGGGGAGTGACGCCGCTGCCCGGCGCGGCCATCCCGGACCACGGCCGCGGCATGGTGGTGAACGCGAAGTATGTCGAGAGGCGCACGATCGACGCGGCGACGAAGGGTTCGAGGAAGGATGCCCTCCTCGCGCTCGCGCACCACCCGCTCGTGGACTCGTTCCACGTCGCCGAGGAGTTGCTCGATGACCTGGTCGGGAGTTTCGAGGAACTGGCATACCTGAGGGAGACGCCTGGTGCATGACGACCGATCGCTGGTCGAGGAGAGGCTGGACAGGCTGAGGAAGCGCGTCGACGGGCTGGTCTGGTCCGTCGTGGCGCCGGTCCGGGTCGCGGCGTGGCGGGCCCCGGGCGAGCCGGTCGACTTCTCGGTCGCCCGCCAGGCGGACTTCGCGGACTTCCGCGCAGGCACCTGGTGGGGCCCGGCGTGGAGCACGTGGTGGTTGCATGCGTCGGCACAGGTTCCAGAGTCCGCGCGGGACCTTGCGCTGGAGCTGCGCGTGGACCTGGGGTTCCTCGGCGACTGGGCGGGCAACCAGTCGGAGGGCATGGTGTTCACGAGGGGCGGCACCCCGCTGAAGGGCGTCAACCCGATGAACCGGACGGTCCCGCTGAACCGCGGAGGCCTGGCGCGGGCGTTGGCAGAGCAGGGCAACCCGCTGATAGCCGCAGACGGCACCGTCGACCTGTTCATCGAGGCGGCGGCCAACCCCAACCTGAGCCACATGATCGGGGAGGAGACGCTCCTCGGAGATACGTTGACGGCCCCGGATGAGCCGCTCTGGAGGTTCGGCGGCGCCGAACTCGTCTCGCGCAACGAGGATGTGTGGGGCCTCTCCCTGGACCTGGACGTGCTGGACGGCCTGATGCGGCAGCTGCCGGAGCACTCGACCCGCAGGGCGGTGCTGCTCCGTGGCCTTGAGGACGTCGCGGACATCCTGGATCTGGGTGGCATCGTTGCCTCCGCTGCCAGGGCCCGATCGCTCCTCGCGACCCTTCTGGCGAGCCCCGCCAACGCGTCGGCCCAGATCATGACAGCCGTGGGGCATGCCCACATCGACTCGGCCTGGCTGTGGCCGGTCCGGGAGACGAAGCGAAAGATCCTGCGAACCTTCGCCAACGTCACCGCGCTGGCGGACGAGTACTCCGACCTTCATTTCGCGTGCACCTCGGCGCAGCACTACCAGTGGCTGAAGGAGACCTCGCCGGAGGTCTTCCAGCGGGTTCTGGATGCCATCGGACGTGGGCAGTGGCACCCGGTCGGCGGCATGTGGGTGGAGTCGGACACCAACCTGCCCGGTGGCGAGTCCCTGGTCCGCCAGTTCACCTCAGGCCTCCGGTGGATGGTCGACGAACTGGGCGTCCGGCCCGACTGCCTGTGGCTGCCCGACTCGTTCGGCTACACCGGCGCGCTGCCGCAGATCGCACGCCTTGCCGGCATGCGTTGGTTCTTCACCCAGAAGCTGTCGTGGAACCGCACGAACACCCTGCCGCACCACACGTTCTGGTGGGAGGGAATCGACGGGACGCGCATCTGGACGCATTTCCCGCCGGTCGACTGCTATGACAGTGTCGTCAGCCCGGAGGAGGTCATCCGGGCGGAACGCAACTTCAAGGAGAAGGGCCGCGCACGCGAGTCCCTGCTCCCCTTCGGGTATGGCGACGGCGGTGGTGGGCCCACCCGCGAGATGATGGAGCGGGTCCGCCGTCTCGGTGATCTTGAGGATGCGCCGGCGGTGCGGTCCGGATCCCCGTCCGAGTTCTTCCGGGCTGCGCTGGCGGAGTATCCCGACGCCCCCACTTGGGCGGGGGAGCTCTACCTGGAGTTCCATCGCGGCGTCTACACCACCCAGCACGCGCTGAAGCAGGGCAACCGTCGCTCCGAGCACCTCCTGGCGGCCATCGAGTTGCTCGCCGCCATGGCGGCCGCGAGCCGGTCCGGGCACGGATACCCCGCCGAGGCCCTCGAGGGCCTGTGGCGACGGGTCCTGCTGCTGCAGTTCCACGACATCCTTCCGGGCAGCAGCACCTCCTGGGTCAACCGTGAGGCGCAACAGGAGTACGTTGCACTCAACCTCGAACTCGAATCACTGTTGCGGGAGCAGTGGGAGGCGATGCGCGATGTCGCGACGGGCAACTCTGTGTACAACGCGGCCCCTGTCGCACGTCGTGAGGTGGTGCGGGTGGGGCAGCGGTTGCTCCTCGTGCAGGTCGACGCTGCCGCTGTGGCGCCGCTGGACCAGTCGGTGGCGGAGCCGGCCAACCCCGTCGTCGTCACCACCCCCGGCGAGGAGTTCATCCTGGACAACGGCCTCGTGCGTGTCACGATCGGCCCCGACGGCACGCTCACGAGCCTGCACGACCTGGCCAGGGATCGCGAGGTTCTGCTCCGGGGTGGGCGTGGGAACCTCCTACGCCTGCACCCCGATCACCCCAGCTGCTTCGATGCCTGGGAACTCGAGGCCCACCACAGGCACGGCGGCATCGACGTCGACCAGGTGGAGTCGATCCGGTTGGTCGAGCAGGACCCGCTCCGCGCTGCGGTCGAGGTGACGCGCGTCTTCGGCTCGTCTCGCGCAGTGCAGACCATCGCCCTCGATGCCGACTCGAAGTCGGTCGACTTCACACTGTGGATCGACTGGAGGGAGCGGGAGCGCGTTCTCAAGGTTGGGTTCCCGCTCGCGGTTCGCGCGTCCAGGACTGCGGCCGAGATCCAGTTCGGGCACATCGAGAGGCCGGTGGGGGACAACACCTCCTGGGACTCGGCGCGCTTCGAGGCGAGTGGCCACCGCTGGCTGCACGTCGCCGAACCCGGCTATGGGGTGGCGCTGGCCAACGACTCGAGCCATGGGCACGACGTGACCCCGGCGGGAGGCTCCGCGTCGGCGCCCACGTCCGGCGTCGACGCCAGGCTCACGCTGCTGCGGGCCCCGCAGTCGCCCGACCCGAGGGCCGATCTCGGCGAGCACACCATGCGGTACTGCCTGACGCTGGACGCGGGCATCCGGGAGGCGAACGCCGCCGGCCTGCGCTGCAACCAGCCCCTGCGGGTGCTCGCCGGTCGCCGCCCGGAGGGGTCCTTCGTCGAGGTCCAGCCGAATGGCAGGTCCGACCTTGCATTCGTCGATGCCGTCAAGCAGGCCTTCGACGGCTCGGGCGACGTCGTGGTGCGACTCCACGAGGCACTTGGGGCAAGCAGTGACGTGTTGTTCCGGCTGGCGGAATGTGCGTCTTCGGTGACCGAGGTCGACCTGCTGGAGGAGGAGTCGACGGAGCCCACCCAGACCCTGCCTGAGGGGCCGATCGGAGCGGGTGAGGCGATCCCGCTCAGGCTCCGCCCGTTCCAGATCCTCACCCTGCGATTCCGGAGGAACCGGTGAAACTGCTGCTGATCTGCCTTGACGGCATCCGGATCGACATGGCATTGCCCGACGCCGTCGCCGCCGATCCGCTGTTCGCGACGCCCGACCACCCCTCCGACCCCAGGTTCGCCAACGGCGCGCCCGACAACACGCTGCCGCCGGACGAGGCCAGGGCACTCGGTCCACTCACCCCGACGCTGGTACGCCTGGCGAAGGGGGATGAAGTCTCCGGCGGGACCGTCATCCCGATGTGGATGACGCCCCCGACCGATTCGGGTCCGGGTTGGTCGTCGATCCTCACAGGGTCCACGCACGAGGAGTGCAACGTCTGGTGGAATGAGTTCGTCGGCCATCAGTTGGCGACGCGACCGGACCTGCTGTCCCGGGTGTTCTTCGCGAACCCGGCGGCCCGGACCCTGGCCGCCGCCACCTGGGACGCCTTCACCTCGGCGTCCGGCCCGGGGCCGATGATCCACCAGCGGGTGGACCAGCAGCGCACCGGGCAGCACCAGCTGTACTGGCCGGGTGCCGGCGAAGGCATCGAGGACGCAGACAAGGCGGTCCGTCTCTGGGCGAGCTGGCGTCTGCTGCACGAGGGACCGGATGCCGCCGTCGTCTACTTCGAGGGGGCGGATTCGGCCGGGCACGGGTTCGGCGCGGCATCGAAGGAGTACCGGGAGGCGCTGCGGCAGGTCGACGAGCACACCAGGTACCTGGTGAAGGCGGTCGCCGAACGGCATGAGCAGCTGGGCGAGGACTGGCTGATCGCCGTTACCACCGACCACGGGCACAGGCCGGAGGGGGGCCACGGCGAGGACGAGGTCGAGGTGCGCCGCAGCTTCCTCATCGTGCACCGCGTCGGCGCCCCGCTCCCCGAGGCGGTGACCAGCAGGGACAGGCTCCGCAGCCACGAGGTCATGGACCTGCTGCTCGAGGCCATCGGCGCCCGTCAGGGCAGCATGGACGCGGACGGGGTCGGAATACTGCGCGACATCGAGTCCGTGGGCCCCACCCGGAACCTCGCGTTCGAGTGGTGAGACGGGCTGCCGGTCAGCCCTGCCTGCGAGCCTCCAGGATGTCGATGATGCGCCCCAGTCGCTGATCGTCCGCGACGCGCTCACGCGCCCGGGTGACCAGTTGTGCGAGGTTCGGCGGGTTGGCCGCGCCACCGGGGCGCTCGATGACCGACGCCGCGATGAAGGACGTCAGATCCAGCCTGTCGGCCAGGCTGAGGCCCGGGATCTGACTGGCGAAGACGAGGGCCGCCAGCGTGGAGTCGCCGGCGCCGGTCAGGCTCTGCGGTGTCACGGGGAAGGCATGGACGCGCGCATGTTCGCCCGTCGTCGAGTCGATCCCCACCATGCCGTCGGCCCCGAGCGTCACGATCACAAGGGGTGCCCGTGCCGAGAGCGCGGTTGCGGCAGCGACCGGATCGTCGAGGCCGGTGAAGGCCCTGGCCTCCAGCTCGTTCAGCATCCAGACGTCGCAGGTCTCGATCGCGCCCAGCTCCTCCTCGCCCCAGTTGCCGGTCGGGTCGAAGCCGCGCGACGCGAACACCTTGGTGCCCTGGGAGCGTGCCTTCGTGAGCCAGTCCATGCCGGGATCGCGCAGATCGACGACGACGGCGTCCACTTCGAGGCGGGCGTCGTCCAGGTGGGCGGCGATGTCGGTCGGTGGCGTGTCCTCGACGGTGACCATCGCCCGGTCGCCCGGGAGCGAGAGGGCTACGGTGACGGGCAGCCGCCAGCCGGGATGCGTCACGGACAAGGTGGTGTCGATACCCGCCTCCGCCATGTCGGACATCAACCGCCGGCTCTGGGCGTCGTCTCCGAGGGCGGTGCACAGGGCCGTGCTCAGCCCCAGGGACCGGCAGACCCGGGCCATGGTCGCGATCCCGCCCCACATCTCGTGGAGGGCGCTGGCGTAGCTCTCCTCCCCGAGCCTGGGGAGTGCCTCCATGCCCGTCATGATCAGGTCCCGGTAGGTCATGCCCACGGTGAGGACCTGGGCCGTCACGGCTTGAGCGGCGTCGGTCCGGGGCGATTCCTCATCTGGTGGGGTCATGACGATGAGTATGCCGCAGCGATCCCTCACGACGACCGGGCTTCGGCGGAGGGGCCGCCGCCGGGAGGCGACCCCGGTTTGTGGCGGGGTCGAGTGGTCGTGTAGTGTTCTTCTTCGTGCTCAGCAATGAGCACGGTGGGGTATAGGGTAATTGGCAGCCCGACTGATTCTGGTTCAGTTAGTCTAGGTTCGAGTCCTAGTACCCCAGCGGAATGTGCAGCAACGGCTCGGATGCTGTAGCGTTTCACCGCCTGGCCCCGTTGTGTAGCGGCCTAGCACGCCGCCCTCTCAAGGCGGTAGCGCGGGTTCGAATCCCGTCGGGGCTACCAGTGCGAAAAGACCCCCTCCTCGGAGGGGGTCTTTTCATGTCCCGCACGCGCACCCTGCCTGACGGCGTGGACAGGGCCGGTGTTACCGTGAATCCATCGGATGCGATTCGTCTCAACAAGGGAGATGAGGCCACCATGAACGCAACCGGAACCCCAACCCTGGCCCCGTCGCGGCACCACTACCTGCTCGGTGCAGACGCCTTCCTGGTGTCGGGCGTCATGTTCATGGTCGTGATGCTCCTGGAATGGCTCGTGTGGTCGCTGGTGGGCGACCACGATCCTTCTCTGGAGTGGATCAACATGGTCCTGATCGTGGTGGGTGCCATGGCGGCGGCGGTCCTCACCTGGTGGCTCCACGGCGGTGCGCTGCGCAGGCCTGACTGGCTCGCGTTGGTGCTGGGCACCTTGCTCGGAGGCCCGCTTCTGGTCGGCGTGGTGTGGGGGCTGTTCGCCGTCATCGGGCAGGCCCTCCCGAACCCGTTCCCGGAGTCCGAGGGACCTTGGGCCCTCGTCATCCTGGTCGCAGTCGCAGTCATCGCGGGGCTCGCAGTCCCGGTGGTGGCCGCGATCCGTGACCTCACCGGGCCGCGGAAGTCCGTCCTCACATCGGCGGCCCGGCTCGCGGCGCTGGCCGTCTGGGTGATCATCATCGTCGTGTCGATGATCATCGGCGGCGAGGGCGCCGAAGCCGGCCTGTTCATGGTGCTGTTCGCACCGGCTGGCGTGGCCGGCGTGCTTGTCGCAGACTTCTTCGAAGCTCGGCGCAGTCGCCGCACGGTCCATTGACTTCGGCAGTCAGCCGAGTTGTTGGAGATGACGTGCATGCCGTAGGCCGGCCTGCGGCGATTCACCGACGTTGGGCTTGGCGGCGAACAGGTTGTCGGCACCGAGCTGGTCGATGGCACCTGAGTTGCCCAGTTGTGCCAGGAGCCGGTCCCCGAGCCCTGTGAGGATCAGGTGGCTGCCAACGGCGGTGAGGCTGTCGTGGTAGCGCAGCACTGTCTTGATGAAGGTGCTGCCGAGTTCCTCCTTTCCGCGCAGCCGCAACACCACGACCGATCCGGTTGAGGCCGACGTGACGGCCGGCAACTGACTCTCGAAGACCGTCGCGGAGGCGAAGAACAGGCTGCCGTAGGGGGTGAGGACGACCACTTCGTCCGCAGGCAGTACCGCCGGGGGCTCGGACTCGGTCGGCAGTGGTGTGCCGGGTGCGAACGTCCATCGTTTCAGGGTCACGCGGTTGGACTGGCGGGCGACGAACAGGATGACCGAGATGCCAACCCCGGACAAGACGGCATACTGCATCGGCACCAGCAGTGTGAGCAGGAACGTGGCGGACATGACGGTTGCCTGCGTCCGGCCCGTCCGCCAGACCATCACGACCTGGTCCGGCTTGAAGGTCCTGATGCCGATCAGGACGAGCAGCGCCGACAGCGACGGCATGGCGATGCGCCCGAAGGCGGGTGCGAGCGCCAGGATCGCGGCCACCATCACGGCAGCCGAGGCCAGGTTGGCCCACCGGCCGCGGCCGCCGGCGCCCACGACGAGCGCGGTGCCCGACATCGACCCGCCAACCGGCATGCCCTGCATCAGGCCGGTGACGACGTTGGCGATCCCCTGGCCGCGGAAGTCGCCCGACGGGTCGGGGTAGTTGCCGTCCGGATTCGGTATCGACTGACCGATCGCGGCGCCCTGCACGAGGCCGACGAGGGCAAGGGAGGCCGCAGGGACGAGCAGGTTGCCAACGAGCACCAGCGAAGGCAGGACGGGCAAAGGCAGCGACTGTGGGATCTCGGCCAGATCCGCCATCAGGGGAATGCCGAGGCCGGGCAGCAGCGCGACGCCCGCGGACACAGCGACGACCGCCACGACCAGGCCCATCGCGGCGAGCCGGGTGCGCTCCAGCAGCAGGATCAGCGCCATCGTCACTGCGGCGGCAACGACGGTGGGCCAGTGGAACGCCCCGATGTTGAGGAGGGTGTCGAGCGTCCGTGTGATCCGGTTCGCGCCGCGTCCGGCGTAGCCGGTGATTCCTGACAGTTGACCGAGCACGATGTTGACGGCCACCGCGTTGATGAACCCGGTCAGGACGGCGTTCGGTACGTAGCGCACGAGGGAACCGAGCCTGGCGAGCCCGGCAGCCAGCATGATCACCCCGGTCAGGACGGTCAGTGTCGCAAGGGCTTGCGGGGCGCCGGCGCCCCGCAAGCCGGGCGTGTCTGCGATGATGACGGCCATAGCCCCTGTGCCCAGCACCGACATGAGCGCAGAACTGGTCGCCAAGGCCCCAGTCAGGGTCCCGAACAGGTACCCGTACAGGCCGGCGACCGGGCTCAGGCCGGCGAGCAGGCCCGAGGCGAGGCCGTCGGGAACGCTGACCAGACCGTGGACGAGCCCGGCGCGCAGGTCCGCCGATGCCGGCCGGGGGAAGCCACGCATCCGTGCGGGGGTGTCGGCGCCCATCCTGATCAGCGTTTCCCGACGTCAGGGGGTGACGATGGCGAAGTCGGGGTCGGTCTGGTCCAGCACTGCCATCAGCCGCCCGAGCACACCGAGGTCTCCCTCAGCCGTGATCCCGGCCTCGGCCATCGCGCCCGGTGGCACCTGCCCGGTCATCAGCGCACCGAGCCTGCGACTGTCAAGCCGCAGGACCAGTTCGGCGGGGGCGCTGCCTGCGCCGGTGGTGTGGGAGAGGACCCCGTTGTTCAGCGTCACATGGTGAACCTCGTCGAGGTCGGTGAACGCGATGTCGAGCGTGATGTGCTCGTCCCACGCCCGTGGGCCGTCGACGCGGATGGCGATGGCGTCGAACCACTGTTCCGGGCTGAGCTGGGCGAACAGGTCCGGCGCAGCGGAGGTTGCGGGTGTGCCGAATCCACCGTGGCGCAGTTCGTGGGCCGCCGACAGGTAGGCACACCGCCAGGTGCCGTTCTCGGAGCCGTAGCCAAGCTGCTCTAAGGTGTCGGCCAGCAGCTCTCGGGCCGCTGCATGGTCGGGTTCGGCGAAGATGACGTGGCTCAGCACCTCGGCCACCCAGCGGAAGTCCCCTTCGGCGAAGGACTCACGGGCCTTCGCCACCACGGCATCGGCTCCGCCCATCCAGGCGACGTACCGCTTCCCCGCGGCTGTCGGCGGGTGCTGCCACAGATTGGCGGGGTTCCCGTCGTACCAGCCGAGATAGCGCTGGTAGATCGCCTTCACGTTGTGACTCACCGAACCGTAGTAGCCGCGGGCATGCCAGGCATTCTCAAGCGCGGGCGGGAGCTGGAACACCTCTGCGATCTCGCTCCCGGTCAGGCCCTGGTTGAGCATCCTGATGGTCTGGTCGTGCAGGTAGGCATACAGGTCCCGCTGCTCGGCAAGGAACTTCATCGCGCGCTCGTGACCCCACGTCGGCCAGTGGTGGGACGCGAACACCACGTCGGTCCCCTCTCCGAAGAGCCGGATCGCATCCGCGATGTAGCGGGCCCAGGCGTGGGGGTCGCGGACGAGGGCGCCGCGGATGGTGAGGATGTTGTGCAGCACATGGGTGGCGTTCTCCGCCATGCACAGGGCCCGCAGGTCGGGGAAGAAGAAGTGCATCTCCGCGGGCGCCTCGGAACCCGGCGCCATCTGGAAGACGATGCGGACGCCGTCCACCGTCAGTTCCTCGCCGGTCTTGTGGATCTCGATGGTTGGGGGGATCAGCGTGACCGTTCCCGTCGACGTGGTCTGGCCCAGCCCGGCTCCCACCTGTCCGCGGGGGCCCCGCTCGAGTGCGGCACCGTACATGTAGCCCGCCCGGCGCGCCATCGCAGTGCCCGCATAGACGTTCTCGGCAACGGCATGGTGCGTGAACCCTGCAGGGGCGATGACGGGTGCGGCACCGGAGTCCACGTCGGCCTGGTCCACCACCCCGCGGACCCCGGCGAAGTGATCGGCGTGACTGTGGGTGTAGATCACACCCGTCACGGGGCGTTCACCCCGGTGGTCCCGGTAGAGCCTGAGCGCTGCGGCGGCCGTCTCGGCGGAGATCAGCGGGTCGATCACGATCACCCCGCGATCGCCCTCGACGAACGTGATGTTCGACAGGTCCAGCCCGCGCACCTGGTAGATGCCGGGCACCACCTCGAACAGGCCCTGGATGGAGTTGAGCTGCGACTGGCGCCACAGGCTCGGGTTGACCGTCTCGGGGGCGTCGCCGGCCAGGAAGTCGTACGAGTCGTTGTCCCAGACGACCCGACCGTCGGCGGCCCGCACGACTCCGGGCTCGAGCGCGGCGATGAACCCCCTGTGGGCATCCTCGAAGTCCTGCCGGTCCCCAAACGGCAACGACTCGAGCAATTGGCGGTGCTGGGCAACGATGGCCGGGGATGCCGGCTTCGGATCGGTCATGGTTCGACGTTCCTCTCAGTTGAGCACGGCGGCCTTTAGCCGCGCATACTCGTCGGTGGTGATGGCACCCGCATCCAGAAGTCCACGTGTGGCTCCATTCGTCGTGGACCGTGTCCTGCCTCGGTCTCGCCGTCGGCGGGTAGCCGACCCCTTCAGCATTCCTGCGCGTCGTTCGGCGCACATCACCCGGCTGGGGTGATTCCGTTGCTTGCCCTGCGCGGCCGTGGCCCGCTGGGGCAATAGAATCCGATCATGCAGACGCCTCGTCCCGCGATCGCCCCGGGAGTCGCCGTCGCGCTGTTGACCAGGCCCTCGCCGGGGCCGCACGTGATCGGGCGGCCGCCCCTGTTGCGGAGATTGGACGATCTGGTCGAGCGGCACCGGATCACCCTGGTGTTGGCGCCGGCCGGGTATGGGAAGACGACGCTGCTGGGCACCTGGGCCGCCCAGGCCGGGCGCGGAGTGGCGTGGCTTTCCCTCACGGAGGCCGATCGGCACGCCGATCACCTGGCCCGCGGCGTGGCGGTGGCGGTGGCGGCCTGCGACGGGCTGCCGCCCGGCCCGCCGGAGCCGGTTCTGATCATCGACGACGTCCACCTGGTGGGTGAGGACTCCCGGCCGGTGCTACGCAACCTGATCGAGCAGCCGCCGAGCGGTCTGCGGATCGTCCTGTCAGGGCGCGCGGCTCCGCAACTCCGCCTTTCCAGGCTGATCGCGAGCGGCGAGGCGGGTCGCTTGGGGACGGACGAGCTGCCGTTCACGGCCGACGAGGTCGATCTCGTCGGCAGGGCGATCGGGCACCCGATCAGTGCGGATCGGGCGTCCCGGCTACATGCCGGCACCGGCGGTTGGCCGGTGGCCGTGCGCCTTGCGCTGATCGCGGGTTCCTCACATGTGGGCGGGTTCCGGCCGCCGACGGAGGGGCAGCCCATTCCGGAACTGCCGGAGTACCTGATTGAGAGCGTCCTCGACAACCTGCCCGCGGACCTGTCCGAGTTCGTGCTGCCTGCGTGCACGTGCGACTGGCTCACGGGTGAACTCGCGGGAGCGCTCGCGGGCGTCCCCAACGGCTCCGAACAGTTGGAGCGTGCGGTGGCGGCTGGCCTGCCGCTGGAACGTCGTGGCGCGTTCCGGGGGGACCCTGTCTACCGCTGGCATCCGGTGATGGCGCAGGCTGCCAGGGAGATCCTGCGACGTCGCGACCCGGAACGCTGCCGCCGCCTCGACCTCGTGGCGGCGCGAGCGATCGGCGCCCTCGACACCTTCACGGCAGCCACGCATGCGCTTCGCGGCCGTGACCCGGAGTTCGCGGCGGAGCTGCTCAGGACACACTGGCTCGTCGCGGTGCTGAGGGGGGAATCCGACCAGCTGGTGGAGCTCTGCGGGCGGCTCCCTGCCCCGTGGTCGGAGGATCCGGAGATCCTGGCCGTCGAGGCTGCCTGCCGCCGCAACGCAGGAGACGCAGCAGGCGCGCTCTCACTGGAACGTCGGGCCACCGCGACCCTGCACGGGCCCGGGGCACGGATCAGCGGCCTGGGCCCGACCCTGTCGCTCGCCCGACTGTTCGTGCTCGATGATGCCACGGCCCTGGGTGTGGAGTCGGTGTGCGCGCTGGAGGGTCTCTCCGGACCGACCCCTGTCGATGGCGTCCAGCGCGCCTGTGCCCTGCTGCTGATCGGCTGGACGGAGCTGAGGCTCCGGCACGCGCGGGCCGCCCTGCCCATCCTCGCCGAGGCGGTGGCGCACTGCCGGGCCGAGGGCCTGGACGACCTGGCCGACCGGGCGAGGGCGAACCTCGGTTTCGCACTGGCCTTCGTCGGGGACTTCCGCGGTGCCGAAGCCGCGGTCGCGGAGACCGAAGCCGCCGGTTCGGAAAGCGCGACGTGGCGCCGTACCGATGGCGCCATCGAATGGTTCACCCGGGGCTGGGTGGCCTTCTGGCGAGGCGACCCGGCCGCGGCGATGGATGCGTTCCAGCGCGCAGTCGACCAGGGGGGCGGCCTGATCTCCTACGCCCACCTGGCCCGATGCTGGCTGCTGGACGCCGCCGTCGACTCCGGCGACCCAGCTGCCATCCGAAGGGTGGAGGGCATGCTCGACGACATCCCGGACCAAACCACCCAGGGATTGCCGTGGGCGGTCTATCGTGGCGTCGCCGAGGCAGGGCTCCTGGTCTCGCGGGGCTCGTCCGACTCGGCGGTGAAGGTGTTGGACAAGGTGATCGCCTCCGAACCCGGCATCCCGGCCGCGAATGTGCAGGCGGCGGAACTCTACTGGCGATGCGGGGCACTGGATGCCGCCCGTCGTCAGGCTGCCCTGCTGCGTGGCGAGGTCCCGGGCTACCTGAGGATCGGGGGACTCGTGGTGGAGGCACTGTGCGAGCGTCGCAGTGGTGCGATCGGGACCGCGCACGGGCTACTCGAGGAGGCACTTGCGCTTGGCGCCGAACAGTCGCTGTTCCGGGCATTCGCGCGCCCCGACCCGGACCTTGCACGGCTCCTTGCGGAACACGCTGACCTCGGGACCGCCCACGAGCAGTTCCTGGCCCGGGCTCTCACTCGGCAGCACGCAGCCGCGGCGTACGCACTGATCGAGCCCCTGAGCCCCCGCGAACTGGAGGTCCTGGGGCGCCTGCAGACCAGCATGTCGACTGCCGACATCGCCGCCGAACTGCACATCAGCGCAAACACCCTCAAGTCACATCTGAAGGCGATCTACCGCAAGCTGGGTGTGGACAACCGGCGTGACGCCGTCCTCGAGGCCCGGCGCCGCGGTGAGCGACCTCCTAGTGGATCAGCATCTTCAGCCCGATGAGCAGCAGCCCCAGCAGGGACGTGACCGCGGCGCTGGTCATGCGGATGCTGAGGCGCGACGTCCACGCGGCTGCCTTGAGGTATCCGAGGATGCCAAGGACGACGACGGCGATCCACAGGGTGCCCCAGATGGCGACCTCATCGCTGATGACGCCGACCACGCCGAGCAGGAGGAACGCCACGGGGAGCAGGGGTGCAATCAGCATGCCCCAGGAGTGGTCGAGGGCGTAGCGTGCCGCGAGGGCGAGGCGCTGACGACCCGGCAGGTCCGTCTCGTGCTCGTCGCCCAGATGCGCGACCGTTCCGGCGTAGAGGTGGGCCAGCCAGAACACGACCACTGTCACCAGCACCTTCACCAGCACGTCCCAGGATGCCACCGCCGGACTCGAGAGGATCTCCACCAGGCCGGCCACGAGGATCACCCCGTACACAGCGGACTCGGTCGAAAGCAGGCCGATCGCCGGGCTCCTGGCCCACCCCTTGCTCCCGTCCACTGAACCCGGTCCCTGTTCTGCGACGTTGGGGCTCATGCGCGTTGTCCTTCCCTCGTCTCCCGTGGCCTTGCGCGGGCCAGCAGACACTCTCCCGCTGATGCCCGTTCCCGTCATCACCCAGTCGGGGTGATCGATGCCGTCAATGGCTGGGTGACGCCACGAGACTAGTCGTGCTGGCCTGAACGGCGCAGTACTTCGCTCAGTCGCTCGGCCGCGGCCATGACCGCGGGTGCGTGGAGCCTGCCGGGCTGTCGGGTGAGACGTTCGATCGGGCCGGACACGCCGACCGCGGCGATCACGCGTCCGGAGGGAGCCAGCACGGGAGCCGAGACCGATGCGACGCCTGCCGCGCGCTCTGCCACGGACTGCGCCCAGCCGCGCCGTCGCACGGCCTGCAGCGTCGCCAGGGTGAACTCGGCACCCTCCAGCAACTTGGGCAGCCGGTCGGGCTCCTCCCAGGCCAGCAGCACCTGTGCGCCTGAGCCGGCCGTCATCGGAAGTTGGGAACCGACGGGGATGGTGTCGCGGAGCCCGGAGGGTCGTTCGACCGCGGCGGCGCACACTCGCACATCCCCTTGACGGCGGTACAACTGGGCCGATTCGCCGGTGATGTCCCGCAACCGGGCGAGGATGGGGGTGGCGGTTGCGACGAGCGGATCCTCGCTTGCCGAATCGGCGAGCTCCATCAGGCGCGGGCCGAGTACGAAACGGCCCTGCAGATCACGTCCGACGAACCGGTGGTGCTCCAACGCGACGGCGAGGCGGTGCGCCGTCGGGCGCGCCAATCCGGTGGCCGTCACCAGACCCGCCAGGGTCAGGGGGTTCTCCTCCAGGGCTGAAAGGACGGCGGCTGCCTTGTCCAGTACGCCCACTCCACTCGTGCTGTCCATATGGCGAGACTACCGTTTCATATGCCGGACATGCAAAGGTGTAGCATCTCCGGCGTCCCGATTTCGCGGGGCGCATAACAGGCAGCACTACCCGGGAGGGGTGGATTCCATGGGCAAGACCCTGGCTGAGAAGGTCTGGGACGCGCACGTCGTGCGTTCCGCGGAGGGGGAACCGGACCTGCTCTACATCGACCTGCACCTCATCCATGAGGTCACGAGCCCGCAGGCCTTCGAGGGTCTGCGTATGAACGGCCGCAAGGTCCGCCGCCCGGACCTGACGCTCGCGACCGAGGACCACAACACCCCGACGCTGAACATCGATCGTCCCATCGCGGACCCTGTGTCGCGCAAGCAGATCGAGACGCTGCGCCAGAACACCAAGGACTTCGGCATCCGCATCCACTCGCTGGGTGACAGGGACCAGGGCATCGTGCATGTCGTCGGCCCGCAGCTGGGTGTGACGCAGCCGGGCATGACCATCGTCTGCGGCGACTCGCACACCTCCACCCACGGCGCCTTCGGTGCCATCGCGTTCGGCATCGGCACCTCCGAGGTGGAGCACGTGCTCGCCACGCAGACGCTGCCGCAGATCCGCCCGAAGACCATGGCCGTCAACATCAACGGCGAACTCCCCGACGGTGTCACGTCCAAGGATGTCGTCCTGGCGCTCATCGCCAAGGTCGGCACCGGCGGCGGGCAGGGACACATCGTCGAGTACCGCGGCACGACCATCGAGAACCTCTCGATGGAGGCGCGGATGACCATCTGCAACATGTCGATCGAGTGGGGCGCCAAGGCCGGCATGATGGCCCCCGACCAGACGACGTTCGACTACATCCAGGGCCGTCCGCACGCCCCCAAGGGTGAGGACTGGGACCGCGCAGTCGAGTACTGGAAGACGCTGCGCACCGACGACGACGCCACGTTCGACGTCGAGGTGGACATCGACGCCACCCAGCTCACCCCGTTCGTCACCTGGGGCACCAACCCCGGCCAGGGCGTGCCGCTTGGCGGCGAGGTGCCCGCCCCGGAGAGCTTCGCCTCCGAGGTCGAGCAGGCCACCGCCCGCCGCGCGCTGGAGTACATGGACCTGGCTGCGGGAACGAAGATGCGCGACATCCACGTCGACACCGTGTTCCTGGGCTCCTGTACCAACGGTCGCATCGAGGACCTGCGCCTGGCCGCCTCCATCCTCGAGGGCCGCAGGATCGCCGACGGCGTGCGCATGCTGGTGGTGCCGGGCTCGGCCCGCGTGCTGATCCAGGCCGAGGCCGAGGGCCTGAACAAGGTCTTCACCGACTTCGGCGCGGAGTGGCGCAACGCCGGTTGTTCCATGTGTCTCGGCATGAATCCGGACCAGCTGAAGCCGGGGGAGCGGGCCGCCTCGACGTCGAACCGCAACTTCGAGGGACGGCAGGGCAAGGGCGGCCGCACGCACCTGGTCTCGGTCGCCGTCGCCGCCGCAACCGCCATCACCGGGCACCTGAGCTCGCCCGCCGACCTGATCGGAGCCTGACATGGAAGCCTTCACCACGCACACCGGCATCGGCGTCCCGCTGCGGCGCTCCAACGTCGACACCGACCAGATCATCCCCGCGGTGTACCTCAAGCGCATCACCCGCACCGGCTTCGAGGACGGGCTGTTCGCGGCCTGGCGCAACGACCCGGAGTTCGTGCTCAACAAGGAGCCCTACAATCGCGGCACCATCCTGCTTCCCGGGCCCGACTTCGGCACCGGATCCTCGCGTGAGCACGCCGTCTGGGCGCTGCAGAACTACGGCTTCAGGGTCGTGATCGGCACCCGCTTCGGCGACATCTTCCGCTCCAACTCCGGCAAGGCCGGGCTCGTGGTTGGCGTCGTGGACGATGCGACGATCGAGGCGCTCTGGCAGGCCGTGGAGACCAACCCGGAGCAGCAGCTGACCGTGGACCTCGCCGCACAGACGGTGTCGGCCGGCGATGCCACGTACTCCTTCGCGATCGACGAGTTCACCAAGCACCGCCTGCTGAACGGCCTTGACGACATCTCCTCGACGCTGCAGCACGACGCCGAGATCGCCGCCTACGAGGCCACCAGGCTGGACATCAAGCCGACGACGCTGCCCGCCTTCGTCGCCGACTGACGAGAGCCCACGAGGCATCAGGGCCCGGCGATCCAGTGTGGATCGCCGGGCCCTGATGTTCGTGTCGTGTGGGTCGATGCCCTTACGCGAGACGCAGGATGCGGGACTCCCAGGGAGCCAGCACTGCCGATGCGCCCTCGGGATGGGTTCCGAGGATCAGCTCGGCGTCGCCGAGATCGGGCAGCGAGGACAGCGGCAGAGCGACTGCGGCGGAGGAGCAGTTCGCAAGGACCAGCAGCACCTCGTCGCCGAGTGTGCGGGTGAAGGCCCACAACTGCTCGTGGTCGCCCAGCAGAAGCTCGAAGCGTCCCTCACGGACCGCCTCGCTCTCCCTGCGGAGCGCCACAAGCCTCTTGAAGTGGGTGAACACCGATTCCGGGTCGCGCCGGGCGGCCTCGGCGTTGATGGTGTCGTGATTGGGGTTGACCGGCATCCATGGGGTCCCGGTGGTGAAGCCGGCCTCCAGCCCGGCGTCCCATTGCACGGGAGTCCTGGCGTGGTCGCGGCTCTTGGTTGCCAGCGAACGCATCACCTCGGCCTCTGGCACGCCGGCGGCGGTCGCCAGGGCGTGGTAGTTGAGCGACTCCACGTCCTGGTACTGGTCGATGCTCGTCAGCGGCGCGTTCGTCATGCCGAACTCCTCGCCCTGGTAGATGTAGGGCGTGCCCTTGTGCAGGTGCAGCACGGTCGCGAGGGTCTTCGCGGAGTTGACGCGGTGTTCCGGGCTGTCGTCGCCGAAGCGCGACACCGCCCGCGGCTGGTCGTGGTTGTCCAGATACAGCGAGTTCCAGCCCGCATCCGCCAGGGCGTACTGCCACTTGGCGAGGTTCTC
The DNA here is from genome assembly GCA_039811745.1 of Arachnia sp. Taxonomy (GTDB): domain Bacteria; phylum Actinomycetota; class Actinomycetes; order Propionibacteriales; family Propionibacteriaceae; genus Arachnia. The sequence continues at coordinate 12,385 of JBDHZH010000026.1, read as the reverse complement.
CTTCAGCACTGGAAGGCGCAGGTCGGCCAGGTCCCACTTGCTGCCCGAGGCGCTGTCGAGGTCGACGTGCTCGAACGTGAACACCATGTTCAGCTCGTGGCGCTCCGGGTCGGTGACGCGCCCGGCGACCTCGACCGTCGCGCCGGGCATCTCGCCGACGGTGATGAGGTTCAGCGCGTCGAACCCGACCGCCCCGTTGAGCTCGGCCAGGTACTCATCCAGCCTCGGGCCGTTGGCGATCTGCATGAACCCGGCGGCGTCCGGGTCGACCGGACCTCCGGCTGTCAGGGCGGCCGGCTTGGAGATCAGGTTGATGACGTCGAGCCGGAAGCCGTCGACGCCGCGCGCCACCCACCAGCGCAGCATCTCGTGCACCGCCCCTCGCACGTCCGGATTCTCCCAGTTCAGGTCGGGCTGCGCGGGGCTGAACATGCCGAGGTAGTACTCGCCGCTGGCGGGATCGAACGTCCAGGCCGAAGGCGCGAACGCCGCGGCGCTGTCGTCCGGTTCCGCGCCCGGGGTGCCTGGCTCGTGGCCGGGGCGCGCGGGACGCCAGAAGTACCAGTCGCGCTTGGCCGATGCCGGGTCGCGTGACTCGATGAACCACGCGTGCCGGTCGGAGGTGTGGTTCACGACGACATCCATCACGAGCTTCATGCCGCGGTCATGGGCGCCTGCGATCAGTTCGTCGAGGTCGGCCAGGGTTCCGAACAGCGGGTCGATGTCCCGGTAGTCGCTGATGTCGTAGCCGTTGTCGACCTGCGGTGAGGTGTAGACCGGCGAGAGCCAGACCACGTCGACGCCGAGGTCGGCCAGGTGGTCCAGCCGGCTGGTGATGCCGGGGATGTCGCCCACGCCGTCGCCATTGGAGTCCTGGAAGGAGCGCGGGTAGATCTGGTAGACCACCGACGAGCGCCACCACCCGTCGGGGCGGGAGGCCGGGGCAGTGAGCGGGTTGGTTTCGGTCATGGGTCGGTCCTTCGTTTCGAGGGGTGGCCGGGGCGCGGGAGGCCGCACCCCGGCCGGTTGGGGTGCTACTTGATCGCGCCCTGGGTCAGGCCGGACATCACCCAGCGCTGGGAGAGCACGTAGACGATGATGGCAGGGGCCATGGCCATCAGGTAGGAGGCGAAGCTCACGTTGTAGCTGTTGCTGAACTGCGTCTGGAAGATGCTGTTGACCACGGGGATCGTCTGCCACTCGGGGGTGGAGATGATCAGCGACGGCATCATGAAGTCGTTCCAGGAGCGCAGGAAGGCGAAGATGCCCACCGTCGCGGCCATCGGGGACAGCAGCGGGAAGATCAGCTTCCAGAACGTCTGCCATGTGGAGGCGCCGTCCATCCGCATCGACTCCTCCAGCTCCAGCGGGATGGACCGCAGGAACGTGGTGAACAGCAACGTGTTGAACGCGAGGCTGAAGACGATGTGGAGGATCGTGACGCCGACGAGGTTGTCGAGCCCGAGGATGCCGGTGAGGCGCACCTGCGGGAGCGCCACGACGGGGAAGGGGATGAACATCGCGGCCAGCAGGTAGAAGAACGAGTAGCGGAAGAACTTCTTGTCCCAGTTCCGCACGATGGCATACGACGCCATCGCGGAGACGAGGATCGCCCCGACGACGGTGAACACGGTCACGATGGACGACACCAGGAACGCCCGCGGGAAGTTCGTCAGGCTCCAGGCCTCGGTGAACCCGCTGATGCTGAACGGGTTCGGCAGGCTGAAGGCGTTGCCATCGGTCGACTGCTGGGTGGTCTTGAACGCCATCGAGACCGTGACATACAGCGGGACGAGCACTGTCAGCGTTGCGACGATTAGGAGGATGGTGGCGGGCCAGTTGGTGCGCTCCTGCCCGACCTTGCCCCTGGTGTTGGATCGCCCATTGGTCCTGGGCATGACGACGGCGGTGCTCATGATGCGGCCCTGGTCCTTCCCTGCGTCAGGCGCAGCTGGATGAGTGCGATCACTATGGTGATCACGAAGAAGACGGCTGCGTTGGCCATCTGGTAGGCGTAGTCGCCGCCCGAGAAGCCACGCAGGATCGTGAACGCGACGGAGCGGGTGGCGATGCCCGGGCCGCCGTCGGTCAGGGCGACGATCTGGTCGTAGACCCCGAGGTAGTCCTTGAAGCCGACGATGACGTTGATGCCGACGTAGCCGGCCACCAGCGGCAGGGTGATGTGCCACAGGTTCTTCGCCGGGCTGGCGCCGTCGATGGAGCTCGCCTCGTACACCTCGCCGGGAACGGTCATGAAGCCCGCGATGTAGATCAGCATCGCGCTGGGGATGGAGCCCCAGGTGGTGACGATGACGATGGCGAACCAGGCCCAGCTCTCGTTGGCGAGCAGGCTCGTCGAGAGCGTCTCCAGCCCGAGCGCCTGGCCGATGGTGGGGAGCGAGTTGCTGAAGAGGAAGCGGAAGACGTAGGAGTAGATGATGGCCGAGATCACCATCGGGATCACGAAGATCGCGCGCAGCGGGTTCGTGAACCTGATCCTCGACGTCAGGCCGAGTGCCAGGAAGAAGGAGATGATGTTGACGAGGACGACCGTGGTGATGGCGAACAGGAACGTGAAGGCGTAGGACGAGACGATGTTCTCGTCCTGGAACAGGGCGATGTAGTTGCGGAACCCGATCCAGTCGAAGTCGCCGAAGCCCATGGAGTTGGTGAAGCTCATCACGAAGCCCTCGACGGCCGGGTAGGTGATGAACAGGGTGAAGACCGCGACGATCGGCAGTAGGAAGGCCCAGTAGATGGGCTCGGTGGGGCGGCGATGGCGTGCGCGCCGGGGTGTTTGTGAGGCCGTGGGTGCGGATGTGCGGACCCGGTCCGTTGTCGTTGACATTTTGGTGACTCCTCGGCTTTCAGGCCCGGAAGGCGAGTCGGGCCCAGTCGCGGTCGAGCTGTGCGAGCACGGGCTCGGGGGCCGCGCCGAGGGCGATGGACTGGATGTAGTTGGCCGCGGGGATGGTGTTCGGGATGAACTGCGAGGCGCCCATGTAGAACGCGCCCGAGTCGTAGAAGGGGATCATCTCGGTGATCCGCGGGTCCGTGGGGGCGGGTGCGTCCTTGGTGGTGCCGAATCCCATGAAGTCCGCGTTGTACGGGTCCTGGATGCTCGGCTGCATCAGGTACTGCAGGAATGCGCGGGCACCGTCCTGCGCGTCGGCCTTCACGGGGACCCAGAGGGCCAGGTCGATGTTGACCCGGACCTTGAGGTCGGCGGCGGCGTTGGTGACGGGCAGTGGGAACGTCCCGAGGTCCTGGTCCGGATTGGCCTTGGCGAACTCGCTGAATGCCCATGGACCCTGGAGGATCATGGCAGCCGCGTCGCTCGCGAAGGCGGTGTTGCCGTCGCCGTAGCCGCGGCTGGGGGCGTCGGTGTTGGTGTAGGCGATGAGCTGGATCATCTTCTTCGTCGGTTCCAGCATCGTCGACGAGAACGAGACCTCCGAGGTGGGAGTGACGTCGGCGCCGACCTCGTTCATCGTCTTGTAGAACGCGGCGACGTCGACCATGCCGCCGATGGGGTAGTCCCACCAGCCCTGCATGATGGTCCACGGATCCATGAAGGTGGCGTAGAACGGCGTGACCCCTGCGCCCTTGAGCCGCTCGCAGACGTCGATGAGTGCGTCCCACGTGGTCGGGACCTCAACCTTGTTCTTCTCGAAGATGCGCTTGTTGTAGATGACCGAGGCGGCCATCGCCGAGTAGGGGAGCACGCTCACGCGGTCGCGGTACTGGGGGTAGGCATGGGAGAGCTTGACGATGTCCGGGCGGATCCGCCCGGCCTCGGGCAGGTCACTCAGGTCGGAGAGCGCCCCCCTCTCCATGAACCTGGCCATCTCGAAGTTGTAGTTCAGCATTCCGAGGTCGGGCGGGTTGCTGCGCACGAAACTGGCCGAAAGGTTGGTCGACAGGTCATGCAGGACGCGGAACCTGTCCTGCGATGACGTGAAGTCGGCCGCCAGCTGTCGGAAGCGCGGGACCGCCTCGGGCTTCGACTGGAAGAAGGTCACTGTCTGCTGCGTGCCGCCGGAGCAGCCGGTCACCCAGGGGAGGGCACTTGCGGCACTGATCGCGCCAAGGGACTTGAGGAAGGTACGCCTGCTCGGGGCGGTGATGCCGCCGGCGGCATCACCGTGTCGGCTCGGTGGGTTGGATGAGGGTTGAGGCACGCTGTGATCTCCTCCTGTAGTGGTCGGCTCCTTTGCGACCTGCCTTGAGCATACTAGATCGGTACAGAAAATCAAATAGGACAATCAACCCCCCTGGGAGACGGATCTTGCACCCGCCCGTTGGGCGAAGCGGGAGCGCGGTCCGGGGGATGCCCGGTGGTTGGCCTGTGAGGTAGCAGGCGCCGATATTGCCCGAGTGCGGGCGGGGTTGACCTTCTGCGCAGGCCTGTTAACCTTTACGCAGGACAGTTGATCTGCAATCCAAATTTAGTCCGTCGATTCAGCGACTCCCGGCCCGCCAGCAAGCAGGCCGGACCGCGACCCCAGGAAGGAACCCCCGCCCCCATGTCCCAGACCCGCGCACCGCACGAGCTGTTCCTCGCCCCCGACTGGTGGCGTCAGGCGGTGGTGTACCAGATCTATCCGCGGAGCTTCGCCGACGCCAACGGAGACGGCATCGGTGACCTGAAGGGGATCACCTCCAAGGTGGGGTATCTGGCCGAGCTGGGGGTCGACGCGGTGTGGCTGAGCCCGTTCTACCCATCCGCGCTGGCCGACGGCGGCTACGACGTCGACGACTACCGCGACGTCGATCCGAAGATCGGGACGCTGGCGGACTTCGACGAGATGGTCGCGGCGCTGCATGGTGCGGGCATCAAGGTGGTCGTCGACATCGTCCCGAACCACTCGTCCGACCGGCACGAGTGGTTCCAGGCGGCGCTCGCGTCGCCGAGGGGTTCGGCGGAGCGCGCCCGATACATCTTCCGTGACGGCAAGGGGGAGGACGGGGAACTGCCCCCGAACCAGTGGCGATCCATCTTCGGCGGCCCGGCCTGGGACCGCGTGACCGAGCCCGACGGCACCCCGGGTCAGTGGTACCTGCACCTGTTCACCAGAGAGCAGCCCGACTGGAACTGGGACCACCCCGACGTGCATGCCGACTTCCTGCACACGCTGCGCTTCTGGAGCGACCGGGGCGTCGACGGGTTCCGGGTCGATGTCGCACACGGGCTGAAGAAGAACCTCGACCCGGCGTTCGACGCCCTCGCCCAGATCCTTGGCAGCACGGACATGTTCGTCGACGGCCAGCATCCGCTCTGGGATCGCGACGAGGTCCAGGACGTCTACGCCGAGTGGCGCCAGGTCTTCAACGAGTACGACCCGCCGCGCACCGCCGTCGCCGAGGCCTGGGTGGCGCCGCACCGTCAGGCGCGCTACTCCTCGCCCGATGGACTCGGTCAGACCTTCAACTTCGACCTGCTCGGTGCCGAGTTCGCCGCAGGCAGCTTCCACGACATCATCGCCCGCAACCTAGAGGCGGCAGCCGCGATCGGCGGGTCGACGACCTGGGTCTTCTCCAACCACGACGTGGTGCGGCATGCCACCCGGTACGGACTGCCGGCCAAGGCCGGTGGCGTGGGTGCGCCCGGGGCCTCGGGCTCCCAGGGTGGCAACGACGGCAAGCGGTGGCTGATGGACGGGGGAGACCCGTCGGTCGTCGACACCGAGACGGGCCTGCGCCGCGCCCGCGCCGCCACCCTGTTCATGCTTGCACTGCCCGGCTCGGCCTATCTGTACCAGGGCGAGGAGCTCGGGCTGCAGGAGGTGGGGCAGATCCTCGACGAGGACCGGCAGGACCCGGCGTTCTTCCGCAACCGCGAGGTCGAGGTGGGTCGCGACGGCTGCCGTGTGCCGCTGCCGTGGACCCGTGAGGGCAGTTCCTTCGGCTTCGGCGAGGGTGGGGCGCACCTGCCGCAGCCGGCTTGGTTCGCCGACTACGCCGTGGACGTCGAGGCGGGTGACCCGGCCTCGACCCTGACGCTGTACCGCGAGGCGCTCGCCTTGCGCGGCGACCTGCAGTGCGCAGAGGCGCTCGAGTGGCTGGAGGTCGCACCGCAGGTGCTGTCCTTCGTCAGGCCCAACGGCTGGCATGCAGTGATGAACTTCGGAGACGTGCCGGTTTCGCTCCCGGCCGGCGAGGTGCTGCTGGCCAGCGGCCCCCTGACCGACGGCCACCTGCCGGGCGAGACCACCGTCTGGCTCCTCGGCTGAGGAGCGATCCGACCAGGAACCGCTGGTTGAGCGTCGGCGGGCGAGGTACGAGCCCGCCGATTGGTCGAAACCTCCCGTGGGTTGGCGGTGACGGTCGCCGGTGGTCTCGACCGTCGCCCGGCTCGCTGGCGCTCGCGGGGCTGGCTCGACCAGCGGAACCCCCCATCCGCTGATCGAGTAGGCCGCGAGAAACGAGCGGCCGTGTCGAGATCTGGTGAGGGCCTGTGGGGACTTGGTCGGGGTCTCGACACGTGCCCGGCTCCTTCGGCGGGGCACTACTCGACCAGCGGAACTGTGCATCCGCTGATCGAGTAGGCCGCGAGGAACGAGCGGCCGTGTCGAGATCTGGTGAGGGTCTGCGGGGACTTGGTCGGGGTCTCGACACGTGCCCGGCTCCTTCGTCGCGGGGCACTACTCGACCAGCGGAACTGTGCATCCGCTGATCGAGTAGGCCGCGAGGAACGAGCGGCCGTGTCGAGATCTGGTGAGGGTCTGCGGGGACTTGGTCGGGGTCTCGACACGTGCCCGGCTCCTTCGTCGCGGGGCACTACTCGACCAGCGGAACTACGGCTCCTTCGTCGGGGCACCACTCGACCTGCGGGAAGCGGGTCTCGACCCGGGCTGCCTCGCCCGTCACGCCTTGGGACGGCGGGCGGCCCACTGTTTCAGGGTCTCGTTGAGGAGCGGGGCGAGCTGGCCGGCCCTCGACGCGGCGTCGAGGTTGATCTGGCCCCTCCAGTGCCGTTCGCAAAGTTCCGCCCACGCCTGGCCGAGTACCCAGGTGAGCCCGCCGGCGACGCCGGCGTTGATCACAAGCCCCGCGACCGGCACGAACTTCAGCAGGCCGCTGACGATGCTGCGACCCGCCAGCGTGGCACCGCCGCCAGCCAGCGCCCCGGCCAGTGCCGTCGCCGGGACCTCGACGCCGTAGATGCCGGACAACTGCCGAAGCATGCCGAACTGGGCGGCCACGAGTATCGGCGCGTCGGCGACGGGGATCGGGGTGGCGGCGATGCCGGCGGTCACCGCGACCGCCTTGGCCACCACCTTCTTCGCCTCGCCGCTTTTCAGCTGCGCATCGATGCGCTGGGCCGATGCGAAGGCCGTCCTCACCCCCACCGGTGCCGCATCGAAGGTGACCTTCAGCAGATGGTCGAGGCCGAAGCGGCTGGTGCCGTGGAAGTCGTCGTCGAGGGCGCTGACAGGGATGGGCCTGCCGCCGACGATGGGCAGCATGAGGCTGTGGATGTGGTCGAGTAGGGCCCTGGCGTCGGGCGCGATGCCGTACCCCGGGCGCCACGGGGTCTGGGTGACGACCAGGCACACCGGCAGGCCCATGCCGGCCAGGCGTCGAACCACGGATGCCTGGCGTTCGTCGAAGCGGCGGTCGCCGGCGCGGACGCAGAACCAGACGCCGTGGATGGCGCTCGTCGGGTCCTGTCGCAGGCGTTCGTCGTAGATCTTCTTGAAGGTGTCGACGAACGCCTCGAGGTCGGAGAAGCTTTCGGCTCCCTCGGAGTCGTACAGGCCGAGGGTCTGGGCCCTGTTCAGGTAGAAGTTGACGCCCTTGGTGACCGGCTCGCCGATGCCTGTGCGTGCCACGTCCTCGCCGAAGACGGCGTTCACCAGGGTGCTCTTGCCCACGCCTGTGGCACCGAGCACCGCCAGGTTGAAGCGCTGTAACCTTCCCTGGTCCCAGCCCAGTTGGGCGTCGTCGAATTCGCGATCGGCCATGTCGGTTCCTCGGGGTCGGGGGTGCGTTGAGTAAATGCTAGCCAGTGTCGGTTCACTTCCGGGTGGTCGGCCTCGGGGCGGGTGCCGCATCCCTGCCCGGTCGTCGCCGCGGAGATGGCCCATACTGCGCCGCTCAACGGGGTCCGCCGTCGGATCGGCCCAACTAGTGCGAGGGCGCCTGATGCCGACGGCAAGGGCCTCTCGATCCAGGACGTGAGGCGCCGACCCCGGCTACTTCCCGCTGACGCTGCGCGACCGCGGCATCGCATTGGACATCACAGACACGGATCGGGAACGGCTCACCAACTCCGTCGACTTCGTCAGCTTCAGCCACTGCATGAGCAGTTGCGAGGCCGCCGGCTACTTCCGGCGGGTGATCGCCACGAACGGCGCGAGCCTGGCGGAGTGAACCCGAATGGGCACCCACTGCCCATCGCCATCGCCAGGCTGACCATGGACGTATGATCCGGGCATGGTTCCCAGGGAGGCGTGGCGAACGGCGTTGTGGATGTGGCACCTGTTGCTGCTCGTCGGCTTCGCCTTCGAGTTGATCGTGTTCAGGTTCTCGTGGGCTGTGCCCGGCCCTGCCTGGTGGGAGGCGCTCCGGATGCCGGCCCTCTACGCGCTCATTGCCTTGTCGGTGGTGGCGGTCGTGCTGTCCGTCGTGATGTGGTTCCATCCTGGCCGCACCCTGGCCGGAGTCTGTATGGCGGTTTCGGTCTGTCAGGGCCTGCTGTTCGTGATCGTCAGTGGAGCCGAGGCGTTCGGGTTCTGGGTCGTCCTCGGCGCGGTGCTGTTCACCGTCGGGGGAGCGGCACTGGCCCGAGGAGCAGCTGATCAGGGAGGTATCCCCAGACGTGCCGACGAGATTGAGGTAACCCGATGAGCAGCTACGAGGGGGTCGCATCCCGCGTCTGACGAGGCGGGCTTGGCCCGCACCTCAGGAGGCGCGGATGTCGATCAGGGCTTCGAGCCCGGTGAAGTCGTCGAGGTTGCGTGTGTAGAGCGCGGCGCCGTGCGCGTGGGCGGTGGCCGCGATCAGGAGGTCCATGATGCGAGCGCGGGGCTGCCTGCCAGCCGCTACGACGGCGGCGGCGAGCTGACCGTAACTGGCAGCGACGGCGTCGTCGATGGGGAGCGACGTGAGACGTCGCTGGAGGAACATGAGCCGCCGCAGCCGTTCGGCCCGTACTTGGTTGCTACCGGCGACAAGGACGCCGAAGTGCAGTTCGGCGATCGTCGCTGCGCTGATCGCCAGCTCACCGGGAAGCGGTGCGACGTCGTCGGCCAGCACGATGCTGGTGTCCAGAACAGCCTTCATTCGTCACACCAGCTCTGGTCGAGTTGCTGGTCGATCAGGTCCCTGTCATGCGCCCAGTCGGGGTCCGGATTCCCGGTGAACAGGGCGGCGATGTCGTCCCAGGAATGCCAAGCATCCGGCTCGACTGCGACGAGCCGTACGCTGGGGCGTCCGGAGACCGTGATGGTGACGTCCTCCCCGGCCTCGGCGCGTCGTACGAGGTCGGATGCGTGCTGGCGCAACTCCCTCAATCCCACAATGCCCATGGGACAAGAGTAGCACAAGTGCTACCTGGCTACTTTCGTTCAAGCTACCCAGGGCCAACGCCGTGGAGCAGCACCCTTCGCGGACCTCGCGCCACAGCCGGTCACCCCGTCGAACCCATTGGTCATGGTCAAGTTGCCTCCTGTATCTGCCTGGCTGGTCATCCCTGGCCGGACAGCGCCGCCCAGGGCGGGAACGGGGGACAGGTTGCGAGCGCAGCGTTCAGTTCTTCGGGGTGCTCATTGAGGGTGGGGTCGTTCTCGGGCATCCACCATTTCCCGGCGGCGTGAAGGGCGAGGAACTCCTCCAAAGTGGGCTGATCTGGTATTTCGTACCCAAGTGACTGCAGGCACGGCACCTGCACGGTCGTGTAGTACTCGAAGTAGACGCGCGCCTGGCCGCGTGTCGTGGGCTGCATCACGTCAGGGTCGATTGGGAACCGGCCAGTGCAGATGTATTCACTCAGGCTGAGGGTCTCGTCGCTCACCTGTGAGATGTTCTTGAATCCCCCAAAACGATCAGGGACGATCTCCATGCCAAGTTCTCGGTTGCACTGTCCCTGGGTTTCGTACACTTCCGCGAAGGTGATCCAGCGCTCCAGCTGGACATCAGGAGGATTTGCGATTTCATATGTCTCCGCGATGTGTGCCAACTGCTCAGACCGTATACGTAGTTTCTCCGATTCGGGCAATGGTACGAAGTCGCGGACTGGTTCGGTTGGGCGCCACCGCGACCACTCCTCCAGGCCCTCCAAAGCGGGTGGCGGTGGTGCAGGAGTCTTGACCGGCGACGGCCAGGTGTCGGACGGGCTTGGCGGAGGCGTGCTGGGTGGTCCATCGGCCGTGCCTGTACAGCCGACCATGACCAGTGCCGCAAAGCCCAGGGCGGTCCCGCGCGCCAAGTGGCGGCTCAAGCTACCCAAGGGCGAACGCCGTGGCGCAGCCCCCCTCGCGGACTTGGCACAACAGCCGGCCACCCCGTCGAACCCATTGATCATGGTCAACTCACCTTCGGCCTCGTTGTCAATGCTGAGCCGCAGCACGACCGTGTCGCCTCCCGCTGTCACCTTACAACGCCGGGCGAAGTAGTTGAAGCCGATCTCTTGCGCTGCGCACATACTCCGTGTACGTTGCCAATAGGGGTACCTCCTCAACGACACAGAAGTCGCTTGGATCGGAGAGGCCTCGGACGGAGGGGGTTCACGTGTTGACAATCAGGTCACGAACGGCAGTCATCGCCTTGGCCGCGGCATCAGTCTTCATCATGGGTGTTGTTCCCGCACATGCGGTTTCGCAGGATGGGCCTACGACTTGCGTGCCCGGAACCAAGGTGCGCATCTGGTCGACGGCCAGCATGAGCATCGAACACAAACTGGGCGGGACTCTGAAGGCCACGTATTTCCATGCAGATAGCCGGACTGATTGGACGAGGACCGGGGAACCGAGTGGTGGGCGCTGGTACGTGTGGGCCAGCGGGGTCCTGTCGGGCGCTGGCTACAGCTGCTATAGCTGATACTCCGCTGCGAACGTCGAACTTTTCGTGATCAGCTTGTGTTCCGCGCCGAGCCCGCACCCGCGATCCGACCGCGGCGCAAATGGCTCAATTTGGTCTCGTGCGGTGCGCCGGGTCGTGGTAGGCATGGTTGCCGTGCTGGTCGCTGGCTGCGGCGCGCCTGACGTGAGCACGACGTCGGGGCCTGCTTCCTTGCCGCCGGATTCCATGAGTTGGGAGAGTTGGCGACCGAGTTCGCCGGTCGGCGATCTGGCGGAGCTCAGTGAGTCGGACAAGGAGGCGGTCCGTGAGGCTCAACTTGCCCAACTCGCCGCAGGCTATGGCCTGTCCGATCCGCCGAAGGTTCAACTGGAGCGATGGATCAGGCCGGAGGAGCTTGGCCCGATCTCCGAGAAGTGCTTCGGTGAGGCTGGTTTCGAGGTGCGCAGCACCCCGGACGGTCAGGGGTACGAGATCATCACGCAGGTCGGCAAGGACCAGCGCGACGCACTGCACCTGACGGCGTACACGTGCACCGCCCGGTTCTTCATCGACCCTCGTGCAATGCAGCCGCTGACGCATGACCAGTTGCGGATCATCCACGAGTTCTTCGGGGACTTCATGATTCCCTGCCTACGAAGATTGGGATACACGCCAACCGACCCTCCGACCCTGGAGACCTTCATCGCAACATACTCCACGACTCCATGGAGTCCGCTCAAGGATGCCGGCGTGAACGAGAACGACGTGGAGGCGTGGGACGAGATCGTGAAGACCTGCCATCAGGGCCCTCCCGCAGCGGCACTCTATGGGGAGTAGGACGCGTCCTGCGGTGGCGGCCTGTTTCGGAACCGGATGATCGGCGGACACTGATGGCAAGGGCACTCGGCAAGAGGCTGGCACTCGGAGCCGCCGCGATCGCCCTGATCGCGGCGGCCTTCTGGGCGGGGCGAATCACCGTCCAACCGGTGGCGGTGCAAGGCGAGCTGCCCGCCTCCGAGGTGCTCGTGGACGTGACCGAGCAGACCGTCGGCCGCAGCCTGACCATGAACGTGACCGTCACGCAGAAGAAGCGCGCGATCGCAGTGAACGCCCTGGCAGGGGTCGTCACGCAGGTGAGGCCGTCGGGTGAGGTCGCCGTCGGGGACGTCCTGTACACGGTGGGCGGGGTCCCGGTGCGGGCGGTCGCAGGCAACGAGCCGTTCTACCGCGCACTCGGCCCCGACGATGTCGGCTCCGACGTGCAGCAGCTGGAGGAGGCGCTCGTCCAGCTTGGGCGCCTCACCTCCGCAGACCGCCGCTACGGTACGGCGACGACGAAGGCCGTGCGGGCGTGGCAGAAGGACCTGGGCCTGCCGCAGAC
>JBDHZH010000025.1:0-37374 GCA_039811745.1 Arachnia sp. | reverse complement strand
AGCGCACAGAGGAAGTCATCGGAGGTGATGACCTCCACACCGGCGTTCAGGACCGGTTCGGTGCGGAGGTGCCTTAGGTTCCGGGTGAGGAGTACATCGACGTCGCCGTGGATCGCCGCGGCGGCAAGCACCCGGTCGTTCGGATCTGGTGAGAGGTCGTCGGTGATCTTGTCGATGTACCTGGCCGGTTCTATGCGGTATCGCCCGAAGTGGGTGCGTACCGCAGCCGCTACCGATGCAGCCGACTCCGGGGTGCGTTCGCCCTCACGGACGATGACGTCCTGCCACTCGGCGAGGAGTTCGTCGGTCCATACCCAGGTGAACAGGAAATCCTCGGCCAGGGTGAGCAGCACATCCATGATCGTGAACGGGAACAACTCGCTGGTGTCGATGAAGACACGCTGCAGACGTGCCACCCGGCTACTCCCCGAGCGCTTCGCGGATCGCGTCGCCGCCGGCGCGGCGCTGCGCTCGCTCGGCGGCGACGTCGATCACGTCCTGAACGCGGATCCTCCTGTGACGGCTGCCGGGCAGGCGACGGAACGCGAGTACGCCGTCCTCGCACAGCCGGTCGACGAACTGGCGGGTGACGCCGAGAATCTCGGCAGCCTGCGCGGGAGTGACTTCGTCTTCGGCGCGGAGCACCACAACACGGGCACCGTGTGCAACGTCATCGAGCATCTCACGCACAGCTACCTCAACGGCATTGTCGCCGCACAGGCGATCGGCCAGGTCCCTCGCTTCGGAGCGGACAGCTGGGTCATCCGGGTCCAAGGTGGTGGCAAGCGCGTGGGTCGTCATGTTCCCCATGTTACGCGCAACTGCAATAACAGCAACCACCTAGGCGGGCACACCGTCGAATGGCGTCACTGGTCGGCTCCTGGGTGTACTGCAGATGCCCATCTGCCGGCATCCGCGATACACCTAGTCGTCCGACGTCGCCACAAGACCCAGCTCGAGTTCGTGCCTGCCGGAATCTTCGAGGCCGTCCCGCACTATGGGTCGTCCTCCCACCGCACCGGAGCTCAACAGAAGCTAGAAGGTGGGCGTAGGGCGTAGATGATCGAGGCGATCACGAACGACAAGCCTCCCACGACCAGCAACCATGCCGGCGTCCCATACAAGAGCGGCAGCGACCCGTACGAGTACCTATTCGCGGTCCGTCGGTCAGTCTGCGACCAGCGGACCAAGCACCACGACGCGCGCCGGAACCGGGCGTAACCGGTTGTCCTGCTTCACTCCAGAGGGCGTTGGTCGCCTCCTAGAGGCCGTTGTGTTGCCTTCCCTGTATGCAGACGGGAGTCCACGGCTAGTCCTCGAAGCTCAACTCACCCTGCGACGCGGCGGTCGGGGCCTGGCGGGAGGCATCGATGATCTCGGGCCAGCTGGTGACGACGTTGTTGAAGCTCAGGGCGTCCTTGGTCCAGCTGTTGGCCTCGGCGATGCGGAAGAGTAGGTGGCCGAGCTCCTTCACCAGGTCGGCGTCGACGGCCACGTCCCGGCGCGACAAGGCGGAGCGTAGGAAGGCTCCTGCCGGGGCGATGCCGTCGGAGGTCAGGACCCGGATCAGGTGGTGGAGCGCCTCCCAGTTGCTGGTGTGCTGGTCTGAGGCCGGGTCGTAGTCGGGAGGGGTATCCGACGGGCGGACCAACTGGACCTTGCCCGCGCGGCTCGCCAGGATGCCGGACCGATCCATCGCATCGACGCTCGTGTTGCGGGCCCGGGCCAGGTTGTCGGCATCGCCGAAGACCCCGACGCCGTAGCCGTGCTGCCGGTACCAGGTGATCGCGAACCGGCTCGTCGAGTCGAGGTCGCCCTCCTGCTCGCTCAACACCAGGTCCAGGATCTCGTTGATCCGGGCCAGCGCCGAGCGCACCGTCATCGACGACCCGTCCGGCTCGATCACCCGCGCATACCGGCTGAACACCGCCATCCCGGGGCCGATCGCAGCCTGCGGCAGGTCCACCGGCGCGATCCCACCCTGCTGCAACTGCCTCAGCGCTGTTGGAAGCTCTGCCTGCAACGCGCCGATGAACCCGCGCCTGTCGATCCGGGGAGCGTCCTCCGGCCGAGGCCGCAGGGCAAGGACGATCGAAGACGCCAGCGCGTTGGTACCCATCGCGATCATCCGGTTACTCAACTCGGAGCGCATGGGCCAGGTGGCAGTGATGGCCCATCCGGACCGGATCATGCCCTCCAGCAGCGTCTCCCAGCCGGTCGACGCCGTGCCGTCACCCGAGTTCTCGGATTGACGGAACGCGTAGTAGACCGTGATCGGGTAGTCGGGCAGCGCGGACTCGCGTGCCCGGGCGAACACCCTGCGGAAGCCGTCCTCGAAGAACTCCTGCGCACCCTGCTTGCCGTTGTGACGGTAAGGGTTTGCCACCAGCTCCTCCGCCTTGGGAACCAGAAGAGTGCCGAGCAACGCGGGATGGCTGGCTCTCAGGGACCGGCGCAACCAGACGTAGAAGAAGTCGGAAAGGTCCGAGTAGCCGATGTTGTCGTAGTAAGGAGGGTCGGTGCTGACCAGAAGCCCGTCAAACGTCGCAGAAGCGGCGTCCGCCTGAACGGCTACGCCGTTCAGCGGACCGGCCGGGGTGCGAATCAGGGCCTTCTCAACCCAGCCCAAGTCCTCCACCACATCCCCCGACGAGCCGCCGAAGACGTTGGCCTCCGCGAAGTCCCAGGCCATCGGGATCGCCTGGCGAGCGAACAGCCCCCGGATTGCCTCCATCTTGGGGCTGCTATCCCAGGAGTTCAGAGCCGACGACTTGTTCAGCGTTCGGCTCAGCGCGAAGCCCAGGTAGGTGGCGACGGCGTCGGCGTAGGCGGCCGCGTCGGAGCCGCCGGCCTCGAGGCGGTCGCCGTCGGGCATCCCGGCGGCGCGAGCGTCGGCGAGGACCCGTTCCCGCGCCTCGCCCACCAAGTCACTGAACGTCGTCAACGCCACCAACTGACGGTTGGTGAACAGGTCGGAGAACTGGGTGAGGCCGTAGGCCGGGGGCGAGAACCACCGGGGGTTGACTGCAATGTCCCCACCGACACTGTCGAGCGGAGGCTCGACAACGGCAGCGTCAACCTGGACCGAATCTGGGGCCACGTACAGCCGGCGACGTTGGCCTTCGGCCACCGTCGCCATCAGGGCTTGTCCGCCTCTTCCAGCTGCGGTCTCAGCTCTGACATGGGCAACGGACACGGCCGTCTGGCAGGCGATACAGACGGCACCTTGCCGCCCGGACATGGTCCCGTCGTCACCCTTGGGGCCGCTGGGGTCGTGGCCGATGGTGAACTGGACGTGTCGGCCGGAAGGGTGGGTGCGGTCGTCGACGATGTTGGGGACGACGTAGGCCTCCTTGCCCTTCTTCTTGCCGAGCCACCAACTGCGCACGAGCGGCATCTCGATGCCGCAGGCCGGGTTGGGGCAGGTGACGGTCCTGGCCCAGATCCAGGCGATGACGTTCGCCGTCGTTCCGTCCGGGAGCGTCGCCTTCGGGTAGAGGTGGCCGATGCGCTGCTGGGCCTGGTCCCGCATCCACTCCCCGTAGGCACGAACGTCCGCGGCCAACCCCTCCGCGCCTCTCCATTGCGCCCGGGTCAACTGGTCCTGGTGAGGTCTGCGTGCGGCCGACGGAGGTTTCGACACGGCCGGCTCACTTCGTTCGGCGGCCTGCTCAACCACCGAACCCCAGACGGGTGGGCGGTCGCGGAACTTGGGCGGGATCTCGATGAGGGCCTTGTTGATCAGGACAGCCACGGGGTTGAGGTCGGAGGCGTGGGCCTCCAGACCGAGGCGCTGGGCCTCGAGAGGGATGGTGCCGCCGCCGGCGAACGGGTCGAGGATGGGCGGCGGGTTGCCGTCGGTGGACTTCATGATCTCGGCGTGGGCCTCGGCCAGCAGCTTCTCGTCGCGGGTGTTCTCCCAGACGACGAGCCGCTCGATCAGTTCGTGGAGCCGTTCGCGTTCGGCTCGCTGGGCGGCCTCGGTGGGGAACTCGTCGGGGCGCGAGCTCGGGTCGTCGACGAGCTGTGCGAACAGGACGGCCCGGGCCGCGGCCAGCGGACGGCGGGCCCACCACAGGTGCAGCGTTGAGGGGTGGCCGTGGCGGATCGACTTCTCCCTGGCCGACTCCTTGTTGATGGTCTCGAGCGGCAGCGATACCTCGATCAGCTTGCGGCGGGGCGGGGTCGGTGTCACTGGAAGGCCATCTCTGCGTCGGGAACTCGGGGGTGGCTGCAATCTATCGCCAACGACGCCGCGCGAAGGCGGCCGGGCTCGGAGTTGGGCACTCAGAACGGCCCGACGCCCCGGGCCCAGGTCTTGACCCAGTCTCCCCTGACGCCGGTGGCGTCGAAGGTGCCCAGATCGGTGGTGGCGAACGGGTCCGCCAGGTAGCGGACCTCATCATGTGTGGATCCGCGCTTGTCGACGCACACGAGCGCCAGCCGATACCTGGGAGCGGCGTTCTTGCCCATGATGACCTCGTTGTGGGTGATGAAGAAGTCGTCGGCGCCCTCGACGCGGGCCTTGACCTCGATCCGGATGGTGCTGCCATCGGGCAGGGTGGAGAGGATGTCGTAGCCGGGATTGTTGAACGCCATCTCCTGCGGATGGCGGCCAAGGCTGCGCTCTGCCGCCAGCACCGCCTCGACGCCGCGCCGCTCCACATCCTTGGTGGATGCGGCGTGACGAAGTGGCTCGTCGCGGGCCAGTTCCGCCTGTGCGGCGTCGACAGGCAGGACGACGGCGCAGGCCACGATCCGCGGCGCCCGGGTGGACATCTGGAGCTGCTTGTCGATCCGCAGCAGCCTGCGGTTCAGCCGGACGTCGAGGTCCTGCGCCTTGCGGACCAGGCTCTCCGACGACTCCCGGGCCTTGTCACCGGCACGTTCCTTCTCCTCGGCCACCATGGCCTCGCCATAGAGGCGCTCCCGCTCGGACGTCAAACGCTCCTTGACCGCGATACGGACCTTGTCGAGTTCCTGGGCGCGACGGGGGCGGACCTCGTCGAGGTATCGGGGCAGGCGATTGACCGCGATCCAGCTCACGGCCCGCTCCTCGGCCCCGGGCAGCCAGGGCATGGCGCGGGCGGCATCGGCGAGTCTGCCCTGGGGAGCGGCGACGCAGTCCAGATACGGGGCGGGTCCGGCATCGGTGACCCTGCCCTGCTCGTCGACGAAGGCGTAGCCGAAGCGCTTGGCG
The DNA here is from genome assembly GCA_039811745.1 of Arachnia sp. Lineage (GTDB taxonomy): Bacteria > Actinomycetota > Actinomycetes > Propionibacteriales > Propionibacteriaceae > Arachnia. The sequence continues at coordinate 32,174 of JBDHZH010000025.1, read as the reverse complement.
ACATGCTCGCCGGTGCCGTCGATCACCTCCTCCACCACGCCGACCAGCAGCCGCGGCTCCTCCACCGCCGACGACACCAGCACCGTCCCGGCCTCCAGCGCGGGCCTCAACGTGGCCGCGGTCTGCTCCATGACGGCGTCGTGGAGCGGGTTGCCGGGCGCGACCAGGTCGGCGTCGGGGGCGCCGTCCCGCTTGACCAGTGCCGGCTCGAACGTGATGCGCTCATACCTCGTCGCAATGGGCCGGCCACCCGAGGCGCGGACGACGGCAGGCACGTTGGTGACCTCGAAACGGCCACGCTCCCGACGCGCCACCCGGCCTCCCAGCCGGCCGATGGCCGCCCGGAACGCGAGCTCGATGTAGTGCGGCTGGAGACGTCGGGCACGGGCCTCGTCCATGGCCTGGCGCAGGCCCTGGAGGTCGGTGTTGGAGAGGGCCTCCGCAGCCAGTGCCCGCTCCTCCATGAGCGCCTTCAGGCCGTCGCCAACCTGCTGATCGATCACCTGATGCATGCGCGCGCGGACGTCGTCGCGTTCGCCGTAGCGGATGGCCTCCATGAGCAGGACACGCAGCGGGGTGCCCTCGAAGGCCTCGCCCAGCACGTCGAACACCTCGCCGCCATACGCCCGACGCTGCTCCTCGATCTTGTCGAGCAGCCGACGGAACACCTCGCCCTCGCGAGTGGCGTCGGCGACGAGGTTCCACAGGCGGCACACTTCGGTCTGCCCGATGCGGTGGATGCGTCCGAAGCGCTGCTCGATACGGTTGGGGTTCCAGGGCAGGTCGAAGTTGACCATCAGGTGTGCGGCCTGCAGGTTCAGGCCCTCGCCGGCGGCGTCGGTGGCGATCAGGACCTGGCAGTCCGGGTTCTTCGTGAACTCCTCGGTGATGCGGCGACGCTCCGACCTGCGGACGCCGCCGTGGATGGCCAGGACGGCGTCGTCGCGGCCCAGCAGTGTGGCGATGCGGACGCGCAGGTAGTCCAGCGTGTCGCGGTGCTCGGTGAAGACGATCAGCTTGCGGGGGCGGCCGTCGGAGTCGTGGCGCAGTTCGCGGTCCTCAAGGATGGTGCGCAGCTCGGCCCACTTGCGGTCCTCACCGGAGTTGCGGACGCGGCGGGCGAGCTGGATGAGCGCTTCGAGTTCCGCCAACTCCGCCGTCAACTCCTCGATGGTCTGGGCCGCGGTTGCGGCGTCGACCAGCTCCTCCTCGAAGCGCTCCAGCTCCTCGGCGGAATAGGTGTCGTCGTCGAGATCCTCGGGATCGATGTTGCCGTTGACCTCGGAAAGGGTGCCGTTGCGCACGTCGAGGCGACGACGCTCCAGCCGCTGGGCGCGGCGTTCCAAGGATCTGAGGATGGCCGCGGGGCTGGACGCGAGCCGCCGCTGCAGAACCGTGAGGGCGAAGCCGACGGTGTTGCGTCGCTTGCCGTCGAGGCGGTCGGCGCGGTTGAAGCCCTGGCGGACGTAGTCGGTGACCTGCTCGTACAGGTCCTGCTCCAGCGGGCTGAGCCGGTAGGGGACGGTCTCGGCGATGCGCTGCGGGAACAGCGGCCGGCCGTCGAAGGTCAGCAGCTTCTCCTTGACCATGCGACGCATCACGTCGGAGACGTCGACGTGATGGATGCCCTCGCGGTAGCGGCCCTCGAAGCGGTCCTTGTCCAGGAGGGTTAGGAACAGCTGGAAGTCCTGCTCGATGCCCGCGTGCGGGGTGGCGGTCATCAGCAGCAGGTGGCGGGTGGTGGCGCCGAGCAGCTCTCCGAGCTCGAAACGCCTGGTCTTCTCAAGCTTGCTGTTGAAGTAGTGGGCGGCCATGCGGTGCGCCTCATCGACGACGACCAGGTCCCAGCTGGTCTCCCTGAGCTGGGCCTGAAGTTCGTCGTTGCGGGCCAGCTGGTCCATGCGCGCGATCAGCAGCGGGTGCGCGTCGAAGACGTTGGAGTTCACGTTGGCTTCGATTGTGGCGTTGGTGAGGATGTCGAAGTGGAGGCCGAACTTGAGGAACAACTCGTCCTGCCACTGCTCCACCAGCCCGCCGGGGGCGACGATCAGGCAGCGGCGCACGTCGTCGCGCAGCAGCAGTTCCTTGGCGTAAAGGCCGGCCATGATGGTCTTGCCGGCGCCCGGGTCGTCGGCCAGCAGGAACCGCAGCGGCGTACGCGGCAGGAGCTCACCGTAGACGGCGCTGATCTGGTGCGGCAGCGGCTCGACCTCACTGGTGGCCACCGCCAGCATCGGGTCGAACAGGCCGGCCAGCCGGATGCGCTGAGCCTCTGCGGCCAGTTTGAAGTCTGCGGCCGGGGCGTCGAAAGGTCGGCCCGCGGCCTGGGTGCTGTTGACGCGAGCCTCGTCGTCGCGGAACAGGAGGCGCTGATCCAAGTTGCCGGAGGCGGTCTTGAACGTGACTTCGACGGCCTCACCGCCATGCGCCTGTACGGCGATGACCGTCACCACCTCGCCCGGCACCACACCCGTCAGCCGCTGACCCTGCGTGATGTCCTGGAGCCTCATGCCCGGGTCCCGATACTGGTTTGGGCCGGATCCAGGGTTGGCGTGGGGGTCTTCGTCGCCATCGTCACCCCTCCCCTGTCTGCTGACACCGTCGTCGCCCGTCAGCCTAGCGGGGGCGAGCGGTGGGTGACGCGCCCACCCTGCGACCACCGGCGTAACCGGCCCCCCCGATATGGCCTTCGGGGCGCAACGCTGACGCCCGCCGCCATGGATCAATCGCAGGCCGACGCGGAGACACTCCGAGGCCCCCGCATGACCCCTGTCGGTGTCGTCCGAGGCAGGATGAGACCATGCACCTCGCATGCCAGGGCCACGCCCCGTTCCCATGGAACCCTGTCGATGTGGCACTGCTGATGGACGCCGGCGACGAAGCCATGGGCAGCAAGACCAAGGAGTGGCTGAGCGAGTCCAGGGAGGCCACTCCCTGGCTACTGAAACTCGCGACGGACAAGAACGGGTACGTGCGCGGTGAGGACTGGGCGGAATGCCTGGCGCACGTAGTCGCCGAGACTCTCGGCGTGCCATCGGCCTGCATCGCCCTTGCGAATGCTGAGGGCCGACGGGGTGTGCTCGTCAGGCGGGTGAACCGGATCGAGGAGGCGCTCGTCCACGGGAACGAGTTGTTGGCTGCGGTCGTCCCTGACTATGACACACAACACGGCCGCAAGAACTCCGACTACTCGTTGCTGAAGATCCAACTCAGCCTGCAGGACTACGCCGGAACTGCAGACGTCCCTGGAGATGCCTTCGACACCTTCACTGGATTCCTCGTACTGGACGCGCTGATCGCCGGCATGGACCGGCATCACGAGAACTGGGCCGTAATCGCCGGATCGGGTGCCCTCGCCCCGTCGTTCGATCATGGCAACGCCTTCGGGTACAACCTCCGGGAACCAGATGTCGAGACGCTGCTCCGAGACGGGAGTGCCCTGGACCGATGGCTTCTACGGGGCAAGGCCGTTCACTTCGTCGGCAGGCCTTCGCTGGTGACGCTGGCCGCGGATGCCCTGCTGCGCGCACACCGCGACGCCAGAAATCACTGGAGGAATCGATTGGAGAACCTAAGCTGGGACGAACTCCACGAGGCCGCTGCAAGGATGCCCACAGAACTCTTGTCAGACGTGCATCGTAGGTTGGTGCTCCAGATGGTCGAGTTGAACAGGAGGAGGTTGCTCGATGCGCTCAGTGCTGGCTGACTCGCGTCCCGAGGACGCGGCCCTCGTCACGCGCAAGCTCCAACTGATCTGGAAGCACCCCGTGTCACGGCGCTATCACCGGATCGGGCAGTTCGAGGCGCTTCAGGATGGGCGCTATGCCTTCGGGTACGTTCCCGGGGCAGCCCAGATTCCAGATCTCACCCCCTTGGTCCAGTTCCCAGACTTGGGCCGGGTCTACGTTTCCGACGCTCTCCCTGCGTTCCTGGCGAATCGGGTGATGTCGAAGCGTCGTGCCACCTATGGCCAATACCTTGGATGGTTGGGCCTGGGCGAGGACGCTCCCCCTGTGGAGATCCTGGCCCGGACCGGCGGCGAACGGGTCACGGACACGTTCCATCTTGTCGACTCGTTCGACCCAGTCGACGGGCACGTTGAGGGCAGGTTCTTCGCTTCCGGTATCCGTCACCGATTCGCCGGGGAACTGACTGCGATCCGCCCCGGGCAACCGCTGCGGCTAGTTGACGACCTTCAGAACCCTGTCAACCCTCATGCCATCCTGCTGGCCGACGACGAGACGGAGCTCGGCTGGGTCCCGGATTGGCTGGTCAGCGACGTGCACGCGATGAGGCAACGGGCGGACGTCCAGGTCTTCGTGGAGCAGGTCAACCCCGACGCGCCCCCTCACCTGGCTGTGCTCTGTCGGCTGGAGTGCTCTCTCGAAACTCCTTGATCGTGGCGTGCACATCCACGTTTTCCACGGTCAGCCTGAAGCCGCGCTTTCTCTTGCAGTCACCCCATGCCATTGGACTTGACCCACCATCGAACGCCCCCTATGCGGGCGCTTCACTGTGCCTTCGCGGGTGAATGACCACCCCTGAGTCCACAGCTATCGAGTGAGGTCGGGCACCGGCCCAACCACCCTCCTTCGCGCTCCTGGTGGAGCGCTCCTCCTGTGAGGCCCCCGGCCCCGGTCAGAAGTCTTCGGGGAACTGGTTGATCAGTCCCTCAGCCAAGATGTCGGCCAGCATCAGCATGTGGTGCTTGGCCTCGTCGTAGCCGGCGACCGCACCTTCGAAGTCGCCGGTCAGCAGAGCGACGGCGTACGCAGTGGTCTGGTCGATGTGCCCCTTCATCATGGGTTTGGGTGTCGGGAGGTATGGCCAAGACTTGGGCGAGGGCGTCTTCCTGCAGTTCGACGAGGCGGAAGTCGCCGCGTGGGAGTGGCGGGTGGAGGCCTCCGATCTGTGGCAGGCACACGTCGAGGCCCAGCGTCGCAACTTCTACAACCGGTTCTCCGCCACCGCCACCGTCCTCGACCCCGACACCCGGATGCGGCCGCCGCGCTACTGGCTGTTGCATACGTTCGCGCACGTGCTGTTCCGCCAGATGGCGATGACCTCCGGCTACGGTGCCGCCAGCATCTCGGAGCGGATCTACGCCTGGCAGGCCACCGACGTGCATCCCGCCGCGGCTGGGCTGCTGCTGTTCACGGCGTCGTCGGACAGTGACGGGACCCTCGGGGGCCTGGTCCGGCTGAGTGAGCCGGAGCACCTTCACCGGCTCGTCGACCAGGCGCTGCGTCGGGCTTCGCGGTGTTCGTCCGATCCGATCTGCGCCAACCGCACCCCGCAGGATCCGGAGGACTTTCTGCACGGCGCCGCCTGCCATGCGTGCACGATGGCTTCGGAGACGTCCTGCGAGCGGGCGAACCGCTTCCTCGACCGGCGCTTCCTCGTCGGCCTGCCCGGCCCCTACTCGGATCTCGGTTTCTTCCGGGTCCCATCATGACCGACGACCCCGCGGCTCGGCTGGGTTCCCTGTTGACAGGCACCGAGGCCGCGCTGCTGGCCGCCCGGTTCGCCGACGGAGCTACCCTGACGCAGGCGCTGCAGGGGATCGGGCAGGCGCGGCGCCCCGAGGTCCGGGCCGCACTGGAGGCGGCCGGCGTCGTGCCCGCCCGGCTCGACGTGGCCCTGCCGGTGCTCCGGGCGATCGCGGGTGCGGCGTCGCGGTCCACCGGCGTCTCGCCGATCTGGACCCTGCCCGGACACCTCGCCGACTACGGGCAACTGACCGCCTCTCTGGCCGACCTGGTGCGCTCGGCCCGGACCAGCGTCACGTGCTCCACCTACAACTTCACCGCCACCTCCGCCCTGTGGGAGGCGCTCGAGGAGGTCAGCGGCCGGAGCACCGTGGACGTGCGGATCTACCTGGACACCGAGGCCAACCAGGGCGGCGACCCCTCTGGGGTGCCGACGCTCGAGAAGATCGCGGCCCATCTCCGAGGCGCCAGGGTGTTCCGCACCCTCCCCCAAGACGGCAAGCCTGTCCGCAACCACGCGAAGTTCGTGGCGGTCGATCACCAGTTCCTGATCGTCACCAGCGCCAACTTCTCCTACAGCGCCGAGCAACTGAACGTCGAACTCGGCCTGCGCGTCGACTCCCGGCCGCTCACAGAACTCGTCGAGCGTCAGCTGATCGAGGTCCAGGACTCGCTGTACGTGCGGGTGTGCGAGTAACTATATGGAGTAGAGCCCGAACACAGCACGTCATGGATCCGACGAGCAAACACATCGCTTCATGGTCAACATGTAGCCAAAGTCACTAGTATTGACCGTATGAATCAATTGACCGAGGTCGTGAAGGAGATGCTTCTCGAACTCGGAGTCACCACGCGTCACACGACGGACGGCGCCGGTGGCTCGGACCTGATCGCCACCATCCCAACGAGGTCGGGGCCCCGCGACGTCGGGATTCAGGTCAAGTGGCGATCACAACCGCTCGGGCCAGCCGAGGCTGCACACTGGCACGAGCGCCATCCCTTCGGCACCATCCTGGCTCTCCCATCGGTCCCGGCAGGAACCGGGAGGCGCTACCGTGCCCTGGGGATCAACTACATCGACAGCGGCGGGAACGCCTTCCTTGATTTCCCCGGCTTCCATGTGCACATCGAGGGCCGCAAACCCCAGCTCGAAGCACGCATCGGGACCAAGGCCCAGCCTGCGTCCACCAACCCCGCCGGGTTGAAGGTCTCCTTCGTCCTGCTCACCAACCCGGAAACCGTGGCGTTCAGCCACGAGGCCCTCTCCGGGCTGGCGCAGGTCTCCAAGGGGACGGTCACGAACGCCCTGGCTGACCTGCGGCAACGTGGACACATCTTCGAAGGGCGGTCCCGTCGAGAACTAGTCGGCCGGCCCAGGCTGGCTCGCGACTGGGTCGATGGGTACGTGCGGGTCCTCGCCCCAAGGCTGCGCACGCTGCAACTGATGGGTCCGGAACCCGACTGGTGGATACGAACCTGGGACGACCCCACGGTCGCGACCATCGGTGGTGGCCCTGCATTAACGCATCTGGGGGCAAACCTACGCGCCGACACGACCGTGCTGTACGGCACGCCACCATGGTCGGACGTCCGCAGGCGGGCGCGCCTCACGCGAGAGGGCGACGGGGCACGTGTTATCCTTCGCGAACGCTTCTGGTCACCTGAGTTCCTGTCCGGCAACAGGTTCGTTGAACCGATCCTCGCTTACGCCGACGCACTCGTGGACGGCGACCCACGCGAGGTTGAAGCCGCACGGGAGCTGGCGGCCCAGCACCACTGGGAGTTCGCAAGGTGACCGGGCCACTCTCATTGTTGCCGGAGACGCTTCTCCAGACGCTGTCCGATGCCGTCGGCGACTTCACGCTCGTCGGTTCCTTCGCCCGCGACCATCTGGTGCACGATGTCGCCGGCCTTCCGCGGGTTGCACAGACCTTGGACGTCGACATCGCGATACTCGTCCCCTCGATGGCCGAATATGGTGGCCGGTTGCGGCACCTCGACGGGCCGAGGGGATCTGGGCTCACGTTCCGGGTCGAAGGCGTTGCCGTCGATGTCATCCCCTTCGGCCCAGAGTTGACAACAACGGGCATCATCGAGCCGATCCCGGGCGTCACCCTCGACGTCACGGGCATGGCCGACGCTGCGGAAAACGCAGAACCGGTGAAGTTCGGTCACACGACCGTGATGATCCCGACGCTCGCCTCGATGATCGGCCTCAAGCTCATTGCGTGGGACTACCGGCATGGCTCAACCGAGAAGGACTGCAGGGACCTCGGCCCCCTCCTCACCGCCACCTTTCACGGACCTAACGCAGACGCCCTGTGGGCCGACGGCGCATCCTGTGAGCGTTGGGACTATGACGACATGCTCGTCGGTCCTTATCGAGTGGGCCTGGAACTGGGCCGGACGTGGTCGTCGAACGCCGTCTCTCGCCTCCAGGGAATCCTGGACCTGGAGGGCATCGCTGAGTTGGCGACTCAGATCGACAGATCGCGCGGCCAGCAGGTCGCCATGACCGCGGACCAGTTGTCGGCGCTCCGTCAGGGGCTGAGAGACTGGTAGCACGCTGCTGCCATGCCATCAGGCGCGCCGTGCCATCGCGTCCTGTATGACCGAGCGGGATGCGGTAGTGCCCACTCCGGACCGCGGTGTCGCCCAGACGCTCCACACCCCACGGCTTCCTTCTGACGTCGTCGCGATGCCAGGGGGACTCGCACACGAGTCACGATCCCAGACCGTCCGAGAAGTGGGCATAGGGTGCCCGCCCCTCCAGCCGCCTTGGTCTGTGTCCGTTCACTCTAGTGGGGGTCAAGGACACGCTCCCAACCGCCTGGACGAAGTGTCGAAGATTCTGTTGGACTTGAACCCCGTGAGTCTCAGCGCCTCGGTCATGGGCGTGGAGCCGGATCTCGTGACAGCCCCTACGGGCAACTGGCTGGCCGCACTCGCGCCGGAGAAAGGATGGGCCTGAAGGGTGGGTGCCGTGTCACAGTCGCGAGCACTACACAAGCTGTAGGTGTCGGCGCCGGCTGCTTGGACACGTGCATGGCCAATTTGCCAGCTCTCCACGCGTGGGTCGATGAGTCAACCCGCATGCGCGGAAGCGGCACGAGCATCTACGTGCTCGCGGCCACTGTCCTCGAGGTCGAGCAGGCAGATGATGCCCGCCGCGTCGTGCAGGCTATTCGCCTGCCGGGGCTGAGTTTCCTCCATTGGCACGAGGAAAGCCGGGACCGCCGTCGCCAGATCACCGCCGCTATCGCCGAGCTCGACACCTTGCACACCGTGGTGGTAGGCGCCCCGGTCGATACGACCAAACCCGAGAAGGCTCGCGCTGCGTGCTTGGTCCGTTTGGCGGCGGAGTTGGCCGGCTTGGGTGTCCAGCACATGCTGTTCGAAGGACGCACTGCGTTGCAGAACCGGCGGGACGTGGCGATCATCGCTGAACTGCGTTCCCGAAGGACCATCCCAGAGAGATTCGCCGTGGACTTTGCAGGCAAGGGCGACGACCCGATGCTGTGGATCGCCGACATCATTGCTGGGGCGGTCGGTGCATCGCTCACGGGTACCGATGTCGCGCCGCTGGATGCCCTCGGCTCTTCCGTCGAAGTGATCCGCATCGACCTGCCTCGCAGAAAACGTTAGGGCCGCGTCCCGTCGTCCGACGGGGAGCAGCGGCCCTATTCACACCCGCAGCGCGGGGTTACTGAGGACAAGCATAGCTGACAATCGCGACACGATGCCCGCGACGGTGATGGCGCAGCCTTCCATGTGCGACCGTTGCCATCCCGAAGGGGATGAGCCGGCCCCGATGCCATCGGCGACTTCACGCTCGTCGGTTCCTTCGCCCGCGACTACCTGGTACACAAACTCGCCGGTCTTCCACGCGGCGCACAGACCCTGGACGTCAACATCGCGATCCTCGTCGCCTCCATGACCGACTACCGTGCCCGGTTGCGGCGACTCAACGGACCCAGAGGATCCGGGCTCACCTTCCAAGTCGAAGGCGTTATCTCGACGACCTCGTCGACGCTCAACGCTGATCCACCTGGGACTCCACTGAGCGGCACTGTCGAGGACCAGAACCCTGGCGGGACTGGCTGGGCACGCGGCAGCGGCCATCGACACCGACCTCGGCCTCGGCCTCCTCAAATCCGGCAAGGAGACCGACGTCTCCCTGACTGTGCCTCTGGCGGTGAATGACCACCACTGGATCATCCACAGCCAACCGGCAAGGCCACGGGTCTTGGATGTCCACTCCCCGATGTTGGGGTGCCAGGTCGCCCGATCCGGGGGGCCGCGGCCAGGACGTGATTGATCAGTGGTTTCCCAGTCCTCCGACGGTCGCACGCTGCCCGGCGAGAAACGTGCCCCTGGGCAACTCGGCCCAACCTTGCGAACAAAGGTATCCCCATCGATCGAAAAACAGTATCCCAGATCTACGAACAACGGTAGCGTACGGACCATGCCATACCTACGTCGGACCGTCGACGATGAACTGGACGAACTCCTTCCCCTCGCACCGGCCATCGCACTCGACGGCGCCAAGGGCGTCGGCAAGACGCTCACGGCGTCGCGCCGCGCCGCGACGTCCTGGTTCCTGGACGAGGAGGAACAGCGAGCGCTCCTCGAAGCCGACCCGAGACTCGCCGCCACGGGGTCAGGGACCGTGTTGCTTGACGAGTGGCAGCGGCTGCCACGCCTGTGGGACCAGGTTCGACGCCAGGTCGATCACGGCGCCCCACCGGGCCGGTTCCTGCTCACCGGCAGCGCCACCCCTGTGGCCGGCACCGCCATCCACAGCGGCGCCGGCCGGATCCTGTCGCTGCGGATGCGGCCGATGGGCCTGCACGAGCGCGGGCTGTCGAGCCCGACGGTGAGCCTCCGCCGCCTCCTGGACGGCACGTCGGGCGACATCAGCGGCGAGTGCGGCCTTACCCTGGCCGGCTACGTGGACGCGATCACGTCCAGCGGCCTACCCGGCATCATGGCCGCACCGGGACGGGTCCGTGCCGACCAACTGGACGCCTACCTGAGACTCGTGGTCGAGCACGACCTGCCCGAACAGGGGCTGATGGTCAGGCGGCCGGAAACCCTGCGCCGGTGGCTCGCGGCCTACGCGGCCGCATCATCGACACCGACCGCCTACTCCCGGATCCTTGACATGGCCACGGCGGGTGATGGCAGCCAGCCGGCCAAGACCACCACGATCACCTACCGTGACCACCTCACACAGCTCTGGCTGCTCGACCCGGTCCCCGGCTGGACGCACTCGCGCAGCCAGTTCACCAGGCTGCAACAGGCACCCAAACACCAGCTGGCCGACCCCGCGTTGGCGGCCCGACTGCTGGGCCTGTCGTCTGCGTCCCTCCTCAGCCCGCGAGGGGCGGCGATGACAGGGCCGCTGTTCGAGTCGCTCGCGACCCTCACTGTCCGGGTGGCGGCCCAGGCCGCAAGGGCCAGGGTGGGTCACCTACGCACACTGCGCGGAGAGCGGGAGATCGACCTCGTGGTCGAGGGGCCCGACGGCCAGGTCGTCGGCATCGAGGTGAAACTCGCAGGCATCGTCGAGGACGCCGACGTGCGGCATCTCCTCTGGCTGCGAGATCAGCTGCCGGGCGACGTCGTCGACGTCGTCGTCATCACCACCGGCCACTACGCCTACCGGAGAAGCGACGGTGTCGCCGTCGTTCCGCTCGGACTGCTCGGGGCATGAACGCGCCCCCGGCCACGAACTGCTCCGCATGAACCGATAGCTGTGCCTTCACGGACGAAAGACCAACCCTGATTCCACATGCCTACCCCGACGGAGCCAGCCACTCCCCCGTCCTCCACGCTGCCTGCGGGTGATTGATTGTGGATCTGAGGGTGAATGACCACCCCTGAGTCCACAACTATCGAGCGGGTGCTCCCCTACGGGCCGAGCAGGGCCAGGGGGACGACGGCGATGCCGTCGCGCCGTCGGTATGCGGTCGTTCCGGTGGTGATGACCGCCAGATCAGCCACGCGGTCGGGAATCTGTTCCCTCAGCCAGATGAGGTGTCTCACGTCGGCGGAGGTCACATCCGGGGCGAGTTTGACCTCGAGACCCAGGATCTGGCCGTCGGCGCCCTGGACCACCAGGTCCACCTCCCGATCACCGCCGGTGAGCCTGAGATGGCTCACCCGGGCCTCCGCCGCCTGCGCCATGACACGCACACCCAAGGTGACGAGGGATTCGAAGAGCGGGCCCGCCATGTGGGCGTGCGGGGCTCCGAGCAGCGACGTCGCCGAGATGTCCAGCAGCCGAGCCGCCAGCGCCGGGTCCGCCAACTGGTGTTTCGGTGCCTGCTGCAGGCGCCGGATCGGGTTGTTCGCCGGCAGCCACCCGGGGACCGGGTCCAGGAGCCAGATCCTGGTGAGGTGGTCCCGGTAGGCGATGGTCGTGGTCTTGGCGGGCTGGCTTCCGTCGCCGCCGGTGGTCGCGTCCAGCAGGCGGGCGTAGGCGGTGGTCGTCGACGACGCCGCCGCATAGGAGGCGAGCCAACGTCTCAGCGTCTCGGGCCTGCGGACTCCGAAGCCCAAATCGGGCAGGTCCCGGTCGATCACGCGCTGCAGGTATGCATCGAGCATCGCCCGCCGCAGCCGCGGCGCGGCACGCATGATGCCCGGGAAGCCGCTGTCGACGATTGCATCCGCGTAGTCGCGAAGCGTGAATTCCGCTGAGCCCTCGATTGCCGGGCGGCTCCCTGTCAACAGTTCCGCCAGCGAGACCGTGGGCTGCGTCAGGCCCCGCTCATGGAGCCCCATGGGCCGCATCCTCAGGGAGAGGATGCGGCCGGCACCGCTGTGTGTTCCGGCGGGGTCACTCGGTGTCGCGGAACCGGTCAGGAGAAAACGGTCCGGCTCGGCCCCGCCGTCGACCCGTCGACGGACGGCGTCCCAAACCTGCGGCAGCTTCTGCCACTCGTCGAGCAGGACCGTCCCCGGAGGCACGGAATGGAGGCCGAAATCGGCCCGGGCAACCTCCCGCTGAGCCGGATCGTCGAGATACCAGAAAGTGTCGGCGCGTCGAACCGCCGTCTCCGTCTTGCCCACACCCTTCGGGCCGTCAAGGGCGATCGCGGACGCCATCGGCAGCAACTCATCCAGTTCCCGATCCACGGACCTGACAAGGTACTCCATGGGTCCACGATACCTATCGTGATGGAGCAACGCTACCATTTGCGACCTTGTGACACTACCAATTGAGCCAGACCCGGGGGCAGCACGACGCCCACCGACGAGGTACATGCGGGGCCTCCTGCTAGATCGCGCGTGGTGGCAGACCCCCACACCCCGCCTGCGGGTGATTGGATGTGGATCTGAGGGTGAATGACCACCCCTGAGTCCACAGCTATCGGGTGAGGTAGGGCACGGGGCGCGGTGGCGCCACGTTCGTCACCAGCCCAGGGGTCCTCCGTCGCGAACGCCGGCTGCTCCGGTGGTGTTTCGACGCCGTGGGTGATCGTCAGCAGGGACTCGGCTGCTTGACGACCGGACAGACGAAAAGGGTGGTTGGGCCGTGCCATGCACGTGCCCAACCACCCTCCTTCGCGCCCCTAGTGGAGCGCTCCTCCTGTGAGGCCCCCAGCCCCTATCAGAAGTTCTCGGGGAACTGGTTGATCAGTCCCTCAGCCAGGATGTCGGCCAGCATCAGCATGTGGTGCTTGGCCTCGTCGTAGCCGGCGACCGCACCCTCGAAGTCGCCGGTCAGCAGCGCGACGGCGTACGCGGTGGTCTGGTCGATGTGCCCCTTCATCATGGGCTCGGTCGCCGATGCAGGCCAGTCCTTCGGGTTGGCGGCGGTCAGGAACGCCGCGACCTCCTTCGCGTTGGCGTACCAAACCTCGAGCCCCTTGTTCAGCGCCACTTCGTCACCGGCCTTGGCGGCCTGCAGCACCGGAACGGCGTCCTGGATGTGCTCGGTCAGCAATGCGGCGAGCTTGTCGCCGGCCTCCTGCCCGTAGAACGGGACGATCGCGGCGCCGATGTCCTTCTGGTTCTGCAGGAGCCGCTTCAGGTTGGCATCCAGGCCGTCCGGGTTGTGGAAGAACGCATCGACGGTCGAGAGGGTCCACTGCATGTGATCGCCCCACAGGTCGTGCATCGCGCTGTAGAGCGCGATCTTCTTGTCGACGGATCCCGCATCCTCCGCGTCGTTCATGCCGTGATCGGAGCCATGCTCCGTGGGTTCCTCCACCGGGACGACGGCAGCTTCTTGGACATTGCCTCCAGGAGCGGCGGTGGTGCAGGCTGCGAGGAGTCCGGTCGAGAGCGCCAGCACGGCAACCAGGCCGGCGGCAGAGGTACGGAACTTGGACTTGCTGGTGATGGACATGTTGTCGTCCTTCCTTGATCGGGCTGCGGTCGCCCAGGGGCCGGGGGTCGGCTGGTCGTTCGCAAACGGGTCTGACTGTTGAGTGCTCGCGGCCCTCGCCGGTCTTACCCGGAATCCGCGAGATTCTCTTCTTCCCCAAACCCGGTAAGAAGCGCGGCCCCTGACGACACCAAACAGGTATGAGGAAATCAGGCGGGAGCGTTTCCCGGGAGATGGCCACCGTGGTACTGCCGCGGGCCGGATGGACGGCCCGTCCCCCGGACGCACCGATCCCCTTGGCGCGGCGTTCGCCGGATGGGCCCAGGGAGGCTCTTCGCCCGACCCGGAACGGAGGAAGGTTCCATGCCATAGTGTTCCCGAGCGGGCAGGTGCGGCTGGGACATCGGCCCCACCATCGCGAGGAGGCTGCGGGAATCATGATGGCGTCGTCGGCACCCATGGATGCGACGGAGTCGGACCGGTTGGGGATCCCGCTCCCGCAGGACGAATTCGACGACTCCGAGTGGATTTTGCGACTCAACGCCGTCGGTGCTGTGCGCGACGACGCCGTGCGGAGACTGCACGGACTGCTGCTGCGCGCGGCCCGGCATCAGGTCAGCCGGCTGGCCGGACCCGCGAATCTCGGAGCCACCGAGCGCGAGGAGGTCGTGCACTCCGCCGCGAACGAGGCGACGGTCACCGTGCTGTCCAAGCTCGATTCGTTCGAGGGGCGCAGCCGATTCACCACTTGGGCATACAAGTTCGGGATCCTACAGGCCGGGGTGGAGTTGCGTCGCCTCGCCTGGCGCGAACGTCAGGTCAATCTGGATGAGGCAGCCGATCCGCCGGACCTGGCCTCGGCGTCCCCGGAGGCGCAGGTGGAGGGTTCGGAGTTGGCCCAAGCAATCCGGACGGGCATGGAGGTGGCTTTGACGGCGCACCAGCGCCGCGTGGCCTGCTGCCTGTTGTTCGACGAGATACCGATAGACGTCCTCGCCGAGCGGATGTCCACCACGCGAAGCGCGCTCTACAAGACGCTGCACGACGCCCGGAAGCGTCTGCGCGCCCATCTGATCGAGCAGGGCTACCTGCCGCAGGCCGTGACCGGGAGATGAGGAAGATGAGCACGAACCGGGAAATCACCCAGCAGTTGGCCGAACGACTGATCCAGAACACCGATCCCTACCTGTCCTGCGACGACTGTTTCGATCAGGCCGACGTCGCGATCGAGGCGTTGCTGCGGGAGGACACCCCGCTGACGGCGGAATTCCGCACCCACCTGTCCGGCTGCGGCGTCTGCCACGAGGAAGCGCTGGCTCTGGCCGAGCTGATCGCCCCGGACTGGGGCCTCTCCGCGACGCAGGCCGACGAAGTTCTCGCCCACGCCCTGCACCCGGAAACCGCCTGACCGCCGGGCCACCCGGGTGGGGTCGACGCGCACCAGCGAGGCGAAGCGTGGTGACAGGACTCCAGAAGAGAGGGCATTCCTGCACAACCATGCAGGAAAGGGCCGTCTTGTGGAGCCCTGTCACCAGGACGTCCCCGTCTGTTAGCCTGAACCCGCGCGAACCGCCGGGGTCCCGGTGCCGTACCCCGTGCAGATCGACGGCACTGAGCTCCTCATGGAGTTCATCTCCGACGACGGCAGCGCCGCGGCCCCGCGCCTCCACCAGACCCGGCCGTCGACCGCGCAACTGGAGTCGCTCTTCGAGCAACTCCTCACCGCGATGCAGACCATGGCAGGACTCGGCCTCGTCCACGGCGACCTCAGCCCATACAACACCCTGGTGTCGGGGCTGGACGACGACGAGCCGCACCTGGTGATCATCGACGTGCCGCAACTGGTGGACCTGGCCTCCAACCCGAACGCCTTCGACCTGTTGCACCGGGACTGCACCAACATGGCGTCCTGGTTCACCGCCGCGGGGAAGGAGGTGGACGCCGACGACCTCCTCGGCCACGTGCTGGCCCACGCCTGGTGAACCCCTGACGCGATGCCGCGGGTGGATCGAATTGGAGGGCCACTTCCAGTGGGAGGTTTGCCGTCTCAGAAGACGGTAAACCTCCCACAGGAGCGCGGTGCGGGCCGTCTGCATCCGTTTGTGGGTTGGCTGTTCGACCGGGAGCGAACACCGCGGCTCCACTACCCGAGGTGCCGTGCGACGTCGCGCACGTAAGCCCGGTAACCCGTGACGGCCTTGGGAATAGCTGCGGCAACGACTGCAAGGTCGACGTCGACGTACTCGTGCGTCAGCACGTTGCGAAGCCCGACGGACGGCTTCAGCGACACGGCCAACTCGGCGGGGATGATGCCCGCGGATGCCGCGAGGTCGAAGCCGTCGCGGTAGTCCTCCGGCGGCCTGCCGAGCACCTGGATGGCGACGTGCGCGTTGACCTCCGCGGCGAGGTTGACCAACTGCGTCAGGACTCTCTCCACCTGGAGCCTCACACCGATGTCCAGCAGCTGCTCGGCGGAGGTCACATCGAGACCGTCGAGGTGATCCAGCAGGTCACGCATGGCCCGGAGCCGACGAATCACGACATCCCGATCCATCCTCAGGCCCTCAGACTTTCCAGGAGAGCGTCGCGCATGGGCTGGGTGTCGATGTAGTGGTTGATGAAGAACGTCTGGCGGTCGAAGAACGCCCTGGGCGTCGTCGCGAACAGCACCCGGCCGCGCGTCAGGGCGCGCTGCCCGGCGACCGGGCCGGCGGAATCCAGGGGCATGACGTCGAGGTGGTCGCCGGGCACCAGGTCGGCGAGCTCATCGATGAACTGGAGCAGGTTGGCGCTGAATCCGTGCTCGAAGGCGACGGCGACGTCGACGTCCCCCGGTGTGGGGCTGGTCAGGGAACTGCCGAACAACACGAGCAGATCGACTCGGTTGCGACGACACACCGCCTCGAGCGCGCCCGAGGACTCCGCCTGTTCCAGGCGGGCCAGCGCGTCCAAGACCGATCCCATACGCGCGAGTCTACGTCCCGGCGGCGTGACCCGACGGACGGTTGAGGCCCGAACCGGGGCCCACCAGGCTCCCGCGGACAACGCGGGGAATGTGGTGGCCGCCGGTAAGGCGAAGCATGGTGACAGGGCTCCACAAGTAGGGGCATTCCTGCACAACCCTGCAGGAAAGGGCTCTTTGGTGGAGTCCTGTCACCAAGACGTCCCCGTCCGACGTCGGCAACAAGCCGGTAATAGGGTGTGGCCGTGACGGAATCGATGAACCCTCCCGGCAACCTGGACTGGCGGCCCGCGGCAGAAGGGTCCGGCCTGGTGGCGCCCGTCGTCGCGGAGGCGATGGCCGGCCTCGGCATCGACGCCCGGGTGGCTCCGATCGACGCGGCCCTCGCCGACACCGCCGCCTTCTGCGAGGCCTACGACGTCTCGCTCGCCGCGTCAGCGAACTGCGTCGTCGTCGAGGGGCGGCGTGCGGAGCGGACGGTCCTTGCCGCGGTGATGGTGCTCGCCACCGACCGCGCCGACGTGAACCGCGTCGTCAGGAAGCACCTGGGCGTGCGGAAGATCTCGTTCGCGTCGATGGAGGTCGCGACGTCCGAGTCGCAGATGGCCTACGGCGGGATCACCCCGATCGGGCTGCCCACCGACTGGCCGATCCTCGTCGACGAGGACGTCGTCGACGGCGGCTGGTTGGTGGTCGGCTCCGGCGTGCGCGGCAGCAAGATCGCCATCACCGGCACCGACCTGGCCCGCCTGCCCGGCGTCGAGATCCTGTCGCTCACGATCTGACGAGGGCCGGGCGACGGCGTCCCGGCCGCGACACTGCAGGGCATCATCGGCCTCGAGTTGGAGATCACCCCATCTACGGGCGCTTCACTGTGCCTTCGCGGGTGAATGACCACCCCTGAATCCACAGCCATTGAGGGGCGATCTTCTCTGGGGTCGGACTGAACCCCCGGAAGCAGGAACCAGGTGATGAACGGTGGCCGACGCCGAACCTCAGGCTCCACGGCCCATCGGCAGGAGTCGTCGGGGGTCCAGGTCGGCGAGGGCGGTGCGCAGGGCCGGAGTCTGGCACGGGGCGCGACAGCCGGTGACCTCCATGGAGGCGCGGGTGAAGGCCTCGGTGCGGCTCAGACCCCGCATGCGGTGGGCCTGGTAGGCGCCGCGGAGCAGGTTGCCCATGACGTGGTCGATGTCGTGGCAGTCGCGGTCGGGTTCATCGTCGCGGAGTTCCCGCCGGTTCCCGTTCGCGTGCAGCGGCAGCGTGATCGTGCTGTACACCCACGCCTGCCCCGCAACTTCGGTGGCGACCCCAAGCACACGCTGAATCTCGGACTTCACGACGAACTGCGTCGAAACCTCGTCCGGCAGGTGCCGCTCCCGCTCCAGGACCAGGCCGTCGAGCGGCCAGCGGCCGGGGATGTGCTGGGT
Organism: Arachnia sp.; assembly: GCA_039811745.1. Lineage (GTDB taxonomy): Bacteria > Actinomycetota > Actinomycetes > Propionibacteriales > Propionibacteriaceae > Arachnia. The sequence continues at coordinate 13,955 of JBDHZH010000025.1, read as the reverse complement.
GCTGAACGGGTAGCAGCGCATGATCCGGAACAGCGCAACGAACCAGTCGGCACGCGGCCCCCCGGCCGAGGCCAAGGCCACATTCACGCGCGCCACGACGCCGTCGCTGCGGCTCGGTTTCGCAGGGAAGCCGAGCGCGGCACGCTCCGAACGCCCGAGTTCGATCAACTCGTTGCGTGCCACCCGGAAGGCGTAGGCCGGCAGATCGTCGACGGCGGCCAGGCCGGGCCCCGCAGCCAGCTTCTGTTGGACGCGCACGATCAGGTCGTGCAGCAGGTCGAGGCAACCAGCCAGTTGGCACACCTCGTGCGCCTTCTGCCCGTTCGGGTCGGCCGGTCCGTAGGGCGCCACCCTGGTGAGGCAGGTGCCGCGCTGATGGAAGCGGGCGCCCCGCTCCTCCTTGCTCGCGTTCCAGGCCGCCTCGGCGACGATCCGCAGCAGGGACTCATCGTTGCCCTGCCTCGTCTCCGTCTCTTGCTCGTCCATACGGCCATGCTCGGACAGCGACGGCGCACCCCGCTCCGGCCTGCGCGGCAGGTGACAAGGAATTGACAAGGCGACGCGACGTCGCAGTCCGGATCAGGCCTCCGGATCGGTCCAGTGCCACCTGACGCCGTAGCAGAGTCCGGGTTGCATCTGCGGGAACTCGAACCGGTGCCGCGCCTGCACGTCGCGGATGATCTCGGAACCGGGGATGCGGCGGAGCCCGTCGACGGGCGGCGGCGTCCTGAAGCGCTCCAGTGCTGCGGGGAGGATATGACCGAAGTTGAGGTCGAGGATGCCGTTGTAGCTGGCGTGGTGCGGCAGGAAACCGATCACCGGCGCCAGTGACTCGCGGTTGGGGAACCGGTAGGACAGCACGAACGAGTGGTGGTCGCCGGCCAGAAGCGTCCGCGGGAACTGGAGCTTGAGCTCCCAGATTCCGGGACCGAGGGGCTCCTTGCTCATCAGGGTGCAGCCCTCGAGGGCGCGGACCCTGAGGTCGGAGTCGGCCAGCGCCGGCGCGCCGGTCCGTTCCGTGAAGTGGTCCACACCGTCGGACAGGACGCTGATGGTGCGCTCGTTGACGACCACCGGGGTGTCGTCGCGCAGGTCGACGCGCGTGTGCGCGTGCACGAAGACGTACTCGACGTCCAGCGCCCAGCGCGAGGCGCAGACCCGCGCCAGCTTGCTCGCCACCTTCGGGTAGCGGCGTTGGACGGAACTGTCCGACATGTGGAGCAGGGCGGCGGCCTGCCGGATGCGCTCACCGGCCAGATCGGCGGAGCCCCTTGTCAGCCCGGCAACAGTGAGGAACAGGAGGCGGTCCTCTCTGTCGAGTCCGTCGGCCGCGTCGATGAGGCGACGGCGCACCTGCTCGTGGATCACGGGCTCCGGCTGGGACCCGTTCACCTTGAGGACATGCAGCAGTTCCTCGGAGAAATGGTTCGTGTCCCGAAAGCCCTGGGTCTTGAGACTCGTCAGTGTGTCGAGGAGGGTGGGGGCCACGGCGTCGTCGGAGGTGTCCTGTGGCACTGCATCCCCTTCCCGGTCCAAGCGAATTCTACTGGAGACCTGCCGACCGTCCGTCAGGTACGCCTGAGGGGGTGGGCTGTGGTCCTGGAACGAATGTGCACCGACTGGGTGGCCGACCTGCCCTCGTGGCGCAACGGCGGGCGCGTGCCCGGCCTCACCCCCGACGTGATTGCCGAGCACATCCTTCTGCCAAGACTCCTGGCGGCATGCAGTGACCTGCCGGCCCCTGGAAATCGGCTGGGCCCCGACCACGAACGAAACGTCCGCGAACTCATGGAGGCCGAACGACCCCGGCTGGAACCCGAGATCTCGACGCTCGCAGAGAGCATCGCCTACGGCCTCGCCGAGGCCGGCAAACGCTTCGTGCCCGTTACCGCCTGCGAACTGGCGATCCGCGTGGCACAGGCCGTCGGAAGCCTCGACGACGCCGACCCCATCACGGACCTGGAGCTGGCAGCTGTGGTTTCGGCCTACCTGGAGAACCGGGCCGTCGCCGACATCGCAGGGTGACCGGAGTCAGAGGGGGCGGCGCGTCCCCCCACGCCGCGCCGTCCCACCCATATCTGACGGACAGAAGACGGAGCAGTCCCGGTTCGCATCGGCCCGGGACCTCAGGCCCCGTCCAGCGCCGCCTCGACGAGGTTCGCGAGTTCGTCGACGCGGTCGTGGGTGCCGAGACCGCGCGTCACGTACGCCATGGCGTAGTCGCGGCCCTGCGAGTACCAAGCGGCACTGCCGCCGATCCCACCCATGCCGACCTCGGTTCCGTCCAGTCGCATGCCCAGCGTCCAGTTCACCTCGCCGCTGAAGCCGTCGACGGTGACCCCCTGGCCTGTCACGGCCTCATGCACCAGCTCGTAGCCCAGCCGCTCACGCAGCCGGCCGCCGTCGACGTCGCGTCGTGACGAACGTCCGAGGTCGTCGTACCAGCGCGCGAGCGACACCGCATCGGTGTGCAGGCCGATGGCAGGGAAGCTGGCGCGGCGCCAGTCGTCACGGTTGAGCGCGGAAGGGTCGAGCACATCGCGCGGGCGCGTGAGAGCCCGCCTCGCGGCGTCGGACGCGAGGTACGGATCCACCCACGCCCCATCGATCACCTCGAGATCGGCGACCCGGCCCAGCTCCGAGTCCGGCACGCCGAAGCAGAACGTCGCGCCCACCAGATCGCCGAGTTCGACGGCGGCCTGAGCCACGCTCTTCGCCCCGACCGAGCGCAGGACCCCGTCGATGAGATGGCCGTAGGTGGTCGCATGCTCCACCGATCCCAGCCCCTCGGGGAACTCCGGCGCGGCTGTGGCGAGGCTCGCGATCAGGGCGTCCGCGTCGAGCGGTCGCTCGTCGGCCGTCTCGTCCGGGAACGCGAACTTGCCCGCGCGATGGCTCAGCAGGCGACGCAGGGTGGTGGGGTTCGCAGGGTCGTCGCGGTACTCGCGCCAGTGGTCGGTGATCGGATCGTCCAGCCCGAGCAACCCGTCGGCCACTGCGGCCAGGGCCGCGAAGGCAGCGATCGCCTTGCCCGTGGAGAACACCTGCACCAGGGTTTCCGCACGCCAAGGGCGCCCGTCGGCATCGACGCTGCCGCCGCGCAGGACGAGCAACGGTTCCCCGCCACGCCAGACCGCGACCTCGCCGCCCGGTTCCCTCCCGTCGGCGATCATCCCCTCGAAGGCCCGGGCGACGGGTTCCAGCCCGGGGGCGACGCATGCGGCAACGGCCATGGCCCGATCCTACTTGCGGAGCACCTGGCCCGGCCACGACGGAGAGCCACCGCCCATCGAGTAGCCGACGAGGACTTGTACTGAGTAGCAGCGCGAGGAACGAGCGCTGCGTGTCGAAGTGACGAGGAGGCGCCTTCGAGATCCGGCGAACGTCCCCGGGGACCCTCACCAGGTCTCGACACGTGCCCGACTCGTCCCTCGCCGAGCACTACTCGACCAGCGGAACAACAGTTCCTCCCTCGCGGGGCACTACTCGACCAGCGGAACAACACAACCGCTGATCGAGTAGGCCGCGAGGAACGAGCGGCCGTGTCGAGATCCGGCGAACGTCCCCGGGGACCCTCACCAGGTCTCGACACGTGCCCGGCTCGTCCCTCGCCGAGCACTACTCGACCAGCGGAACAACAGTTCCTCCCTCGCGGGGCACTACTCGACCAGCGGAACAACACAACCGCTGATCGAGTAGGCCGCGAGGAACGAGCGGCCGTGTCGAGATCCGGTGACAGTCCACAGGGACGTGGCCGAGGTCTCGACACGTGCCCGGCTCGTCCCTCGCCGAGCACTACTCGACCAGCGGAACAACAGTTCCTCCCTCGCGGGGCACCACTCGACCAGCGGAACAACAGCCCGTTCCTCGCGGGGCACCACTCGACCAGCGGAACAACAGCCCGTTCCTCGCGGGGCACTACTCGACCAGGGGTCTGGGCCCGTCCGGGGACGATGGCCCGGGCATGCTCCGGTAGCATCCAAGGGGTGACGGTACTGGGCGATCGGTACGAACTGTTCGGTGACCCGATGGGGGGCGGACAGGCGCTGGTGTATGTCGGTCGGGACCGTCGGCTCGGGACGAAGGTGGCCGTCAAGTTCCCCCGGTTCGCGGTCGCGGAGGAGGAACGCCCGGGCATGCTGGCCCGGCTGGACCGCGAGCGGATCGCGCTCGCGAAGGTGCGGCACAACAACCTGGCCATGCTGCTGGACGCCGGCGTCGGCGTGCCACCCGGAGGTCACGAGGAGTCGCCGTACTTCGTCCTCGGCTTCCTCGAGGGGGAGAACCTCCGGACCGAGCTGAGGCGCGTGGGTCGCCTCGACGCCGACACCGCGGCCCGCGCCCTGTTCCAGGTGCTCGACGCGCTGGGCGCGCTCCATGCGCAGGGGATATGGCACCGCGACGTCAAACCCAGCAACGTCATGGACGACGGCCGCGGGAAGTTCACGCTGATCGACCTCGGGATCGCGAAGGTCCTCGGCGAGTCGATCCTGACGAACACCGGCCACACGATGGGGACCTCCGGATACGCCGCGCCGGAGCAGCTACGCGGCGAGGGCGACCTGGACGGGCGGGCCGACATCTTCGCTGCCGGCTGCCTGATGTTCCACATGCTGACGGGCAGGGCGCCGTTCGACGAGAGCAATCCCGTCGTGTCATATCAACAACGCATGGCTCCGGCGCCGGGGCCCAGCCTGCTCGCAGACGACCCCGGTGTGGCACGCTTCGACGAGCTCGTCGGGAGGGCCATGGCGTTCGACCCTGACGACCGCTTCGACACCGTCGCCGACATGCAGGAGGCCCTGGTCCGGGCGAGCGAACCCGCCCCCACCACCGACCGAACAAGGGTGATCCCGAACGACCGCCGCTTCCCCGACGGCGAACCCGTGGAATACCGGACGGCTCAACTGGAGCTCGTCGACGGCGTCCCCGAGGAGCATCGGAGGCTGGCACGTGAGGCGCGGCGGCTCGCGAAGGGCGCCGCGCACCGGCCGCGGCGGGTGTTCGAGGAGTCGATCCAGGCGGTGGCCGACGGCATCACCCGGAAGGCCGTGCGCACGGGTGTCTGGCTGGGCGTCGCCTGCGGGGTCCTCGGAGGCGTGATCGTCCTGGCTGCATTGGTGGCGGCGCTGTGATGAACAGGCTGACCGACTACCTCATCCGGGACGTGAACCCGGACTTCACGCTGACCGAGGAGGACCTGCGGGTGGTCATGGGCTCCAGCGACAGGCCGCCCTCTGACGTCGACGAGACCGTCTCGGCCTACCTGACCTCCGTGGAGCACGCGATGGGCCTCGTCCGGAACTGGCTGATCGGCCTCGTGGGCGTCGCGACGGCGACGCTGATCGTCGTCGTCACCCTCACGATCATGAGGTTGGTGTCCCCCGGTGCCTGACACAGTGACAAGGTGCAGGTTCTGCGGTAGCGACCAGTCCGACTGGCTGCGGCTCGACATCAGCAGCCGCAACGACGGCTCCGCGTTCCGCCTCTACCCGAGCGCCGCCGGGCCGGGCTGGGCCGTCTCGACGTTCCAGGCGACGGACGTCCCGACGCAGACGTGGCTGATCTGCCGCTTCGGCCACCTCACCGAACTCGAGCGCGCCCGGACCGCCAAGAGCCGGAAGTGGCACGCCAGGTGGCTCCGGCGCCTGCTCTACCCCGCCCCGGACCCCGTCGAGGTCACCGAGTCCCCGAACGTCGTCAGGCTCCTCGGCTCCACGGGCGGCGGCAAGTCGCAGATCGTCCGATCGCTCCGGCAGGAGGTGATCCCGCCGCCGTCCGGCCGCGCGCCGACGGCTCTGCGGGGCGCCGGGACGCTGGTGGTGTCCCGCGAACGCGGGCAGGAGGAGGGTGAGCGTCTGGCCCCGGGGCTGCTGCCGCCGACGGTCGACTTCAAGGAGACCGTCCGGCGTCGCCTCGAGAACTTCCTCGCCGATCACAGCCGGGGACGGGTACCGAGCGACGACCTGTCCGACGTCCTCACCGCGGCCCTGTCGATGGAGAACCGGGACCCGGCGTGGCTGGAGATGGCCCAGAGCAGGTGGGGCGACTCCCGCGCCCCCTACCTGCTGGTCTCCGAGCTGCAGACCAGGAACGCCAGGCACAAGACCGTGACTTCTCTCATCGATCTGCCCGGCGAGGTCCTCGACAGGCTGATGGGCCGCGGCGGGCAACGGCTCGAGGCGGCCGAGCGGGCCCAGCTCGAGTTCTCGCACCACTTCGTCGCCGTCGTCGACTCACTCGGCCTGACCGGCCTCTACCTCAACCTCACGGAACCCGAACGGCAGGGCGCCCTCCACCGGCACCGGGCGAGCACCCGCGTCGGGCACGAGGAGGCCCGCGAGCAGGCCGTGCTGCTCCTGAACGACATCCTCCACATGCGGCACGACGTCGCGGCCTTCGGCCACGCCCGGCTGACCATCGCCCTCAGCAAGTGCGACGCCGTCCGACGCCTGCTCGAGAAGGCCCCCGCCCCGACCGACGCCGCCCCCCTGGCACGCTGGGGCTGGATGCTGACGCGCGGCGGCGACGCCTTCGTCGGCAGTGCGGCCGACACGCTGGTCCACCTGTCGCAGGGATCGGCGACGGCGACACCGGAGGCCTCCGCCCTCCTCAAACCCCTGCGACTGGCCGGGCACCAGCGGGCGACGGGCGTGGCCGCGGCGATCGCGCAGGACATCCTCGCCGCGTTCGGGGAGCCCGACGCCTTCTGGGACGTGGTCGCCACCGGCCGCGGCCGGCCTTTCGAGGCGGCGGGCACGACGGTGCAGCTGGAGTCCCTGGAGGCCTACTGGTTCAACGGCATCGCCGGCCCCACGCTCCAGGTCAGGGACATCGTCTGCGCCGTCGTCGTCAGTGCGCTGCTGGGCGCGGAGTTCGGGAGGAACGTCGTGGCGCGGCTGGTCGAGGCCAGCCGTCCCCGCTTCGTCCTCACCTGCACACGCGAGTACCTCCCCGCAGGCGACGGCGTGCTCGACCCCGACGACTCGCGGGCCCGGATCGGCTCCGACAACGCCGGCATCCTGCAACTCATGGCCCAGCTCCTGCAGGAGACGCACGATGACTGAACTGCTCGTGCGCACCAGCCTGGACACGGGCGGCGGCTTCCGGCTCGACCGGGACCGGTCGAGCGAGTCCATCCCCGCCGACGTCGAGGCCGAGTTCGCCCGGCTCCAGCTGCTGTATCCGCAGCTGCCGCACGTCGCCGGCGGCCCCGGCTCGGAGATCGCCGTCGTCACGGCCCGGTACGTGCCGCGGCTGGGCAGGTGGATCGGGGTGCTCCAGGGTTCGGGCGGCACCTATGGTGCGGCCGGGGCCGTGCAGTTCGCCACCACCAGCGGCCCGATCCGGCTTGTCGGGTTCCTGCGACTGCTCCTCCGCGCCGCCGACGTGGATCGTTTCCTGGCGCCCGGGACGGTGGCCGTGCCGGGTTCCGCGAAACCCGGGGCCTCGTCGCTGCTGGTGGAGCCGCTGACGGCTCTGCAGCGGCTGGAGCCCGGCAGACGCGTCGTCGTCCTCGGCGGCGACCGCCGCGGCGCCCTCGACCGCCTGCTGGGTCTGGCCGCCTTCCTGCCCGACGGCGTGGCCAGGCGCTACACGTGGTCGTCGGGCCTGGCCGTGACCAGGATCGAGCGCGAGGAGTACGTCGTCAGCACCGAATGGCCGGCGGGTCTCCTCGAACGCCATGGCGCCCTGCGTCAGCCGCTTGACGCGCTGGCCCTGGGACCCGCGACGGCGTCGCCGAGGGACCTGCCCCAGGGACTGCGCTGGGCGCTCGGCCTGGCCGAGCGCGGACGCCTGATCTCGAGGGAATCGGCGGCGGGGAGCCTGCCGGAGTGGCTGGACGAGTTGGAGAGCCTGCGACCGCTTGATGCTGCCGAGATCGACGTACTGCTGGGCCGGGCGCTGACCGCACCCGAGGCGGAGCGCTGGCGTCGCGACGACCTCTCGCGGCAGGTCCTGGAGGCCGACCCCGCAAGGCTCAGGGTGCTGCTCGCCCATCCGTCGCCGGTCGTCGTCGAAGGGGCGGTTCCGCTGCTGGGGAGCGACCGGGTCTTCCCTGAACTGGTCGAGCTGGAGACGGCGCGCGCCCGTCGCGGCGCCCTCCCGCTGACGCCTGACGAGGGCCTCCCCCGCGGATTCGCGAGGAAGCTTGCGGAGGCGACGGTCGGCCACTGGGGCCCGGACGAACTGCTCGCCGCAAGGCCCTGGCTCCAGGCGCTCGGCCTGAACCGGCAGAACGCCGCCGCGCTGTTCCCCCTGACCGCCGAGGAGATCGCGGAACGCCTGGCGAGGGACCCGGCCTTCGCCGACGAGGCCGTCGCCCACGCCACCCGGCAGGAGCGGCCGCTGGATGCACTGGTTTCCCTCACCGCGGGCGATCCCGGCTCGTGCGGCGCCGTCGGCATCGTCCTGGTCCGGGAATCGAGCCGCCTGACAACGCCGTTCCTGAGCGCGGCCAGGAGATCGATCAGGTCCAGCGGCGGCCTGCACGCGCTCCTGCACGGCGCCTCGGAGTACCTGAACCGGACGAACAGCCGTGCCTCCAGCACTCCGCTGCGCTCCGACCTCGTCGTCGAACTCACAGTCCTGATGCAGGAGGACCACCCCCCGCGGCTGCGGCTCCCCTGGCTGGACAGGAACGCCGTGCGGTTGCTGACGTTCGCCTCGGACCCGGACTACCTCGAGGCCATGCAGGTCGTCGCCCGACGCCGCTTCCGCCGCCTCTGGGCCGCCACCCTGATCCTGTTCCTGCTCATCACGCTGCCCTGGGTGCTGCCTGGGATCTGGCCCTGGTGACGGACGCCCGGCAGGATGCCACAATCCACTCCACGAGCCCCGATAGCTGTGGATCGACGGGTGATAGACCAACCTTCGAGGCACAGCCAGGACGAGAGCTGGGAGACGGCCGGTCAGGACCTCCCGCTGACTGCCTGCAGCGCCCTCCTGATCTTCTCGGCGTGCTTCGGGCCGCGGGTCTCCAGCTCCAGGGTGATCTCCACCTGCCCCATCGGCAGCGACGGCGACGTCCGGTTGTGCTCGACGGACAAGACGTTCGCTCCCAACGCCGCCACCTTCTCGAGGATGGCCGCGAGCTGCCCGGGCGCGTCCCGTGACTGCAGCCGCAGGTGCAGGTACCTGCCGGCATGGGCGAGGCCGTGCTGCAGGACGCTGTTCAGCATCAGCGGGTCGATATTGCCGCCGGAGAGCACCGCCACGACCGGGCCGTCCCATGGCCTCCCGCCCTGCAGCAGGGCCGCGACGCCGACCGCCCCGGCAGGCTCCACCACCAGCTTCGCCCGCTCCACGAGGAACAGCAGCGCCTTCGCGATCGTCTCCTCGGACACCGTCCGGATCTCGTCGACGGTCCCCCGGATCATCGCGAGCGGGACGTCGCCCGGGCATCCGACTGCGATGCCGTCGGCCATCGTCTGCATCCGCCCGAGCGCGATCGGGTGACCGGCACGCATCGACTCCGGGTAGGCCGCGGCCCCCTCCGCCTGCACCCCGATCACCTCGGGACGTTCGCCGTCGAAGCAGGCGACCGCCTGCGCGATGCCCGCCAGCAGCCCGCCGCCGCCCGTCGGGACGAGGACGTGTCTTGCACCCGGCACCTGTTCGGCGATTTCCGGGAACACCGTCGCCTGTCCGAGGACGACGTCGCGGTGGTCGAACGGGTGGATGATCGTCTGGCCGGTCCGCGCTGCCTCCGCCTTCGCAGCGGCCAGGGCCTCGTCGACCGTCTCACCGACCAGCCGCACCTTCGCTCCGTAGCCCTCCGTGGCGGCCACCTTCGGCAGCGCAGCCCGCTCCGGCATGTAGATCGTGGCGCTCATGCCGAGCCGACGCGCCGCCAGCGCCACCCCCTGGGCGTGGTTCCCGGCGCTGGCCGCCAGGACCCCGGCCTCCCGCTCCTCGGCCGACAGCCTCGACATCCGCAGGTACGCGCCCCGGATCTTGAACGAGCCCCCCGACTGGAGGTTCTCGCACTTCAACCACACGTCGGTTCCGGCGATCCTCGACAACGACTCCGAGAACTGCACCGGCGTCCTCTGCACAACCGACGCCAGCACCGTCGCGGCGTCACGAATCTCGTCCCATGAGAGGGGGACCACACTGTCCATGGCACAAGTCAACGGCACGTCCCGGGCGATGTCCACCGTCAGCACCCGGACTGTCAGCGATATTGTCCAGTTGTGCGCCCCACGCCTGCAGAAGCCCTGATCCGGGCCCTCACCGATCGCGGTTGGAGGGTCGCGACGGCCGAGTCGCTGACCGGCGGGCTGCTGGCGGCGGAGCTGGTCGGCGTGCCCGGTGCGTCCTTGGCGTTCAGCGGCGGAATCGTCGCGTATGACACCGCTCTGAAGGAGTCGCTACTCGGCGTGGACGGTGCCAGGCTGGCCGACACCGGCCCGGCCGACGCCGTAGTGGCACGGCAGATGGCCGACGGCGTTCGTCGCGCCTGCGCCGTCGACGGAGTACCCGCGGATCTCGGGATCTCCACGACGGGAGTCGCCGGCCCCGACCCGGACCCCCTCACCGGGCAGCCCCCGGGCACCGTCCACATCGGCATCGCCACCGCCGCCGGGTCCCGCTCGGTCAGCCTCGCCCTCGACGGCGACCGCCCCGCCATCCGTGCCGCCACCGTCGCCCGCGCCGTCGACGAAGCCCTCGCCGAGGTGAACAGCCATCCCATCCGCTGATCGAGTAGCCGACGAGAACCCCTTTTCCGCTGATCGAGTAGCCGACGAGGAACGAGGAGGCGTGTCGAGATCCGGTGACGGTCCACGGGGACTTGGCCGGGGTCTCGACACGTGCCCGGCTCCTTCGTCGCGGGGCACTACTCGACCAGCGAAACCACACAACCGCTGATCGAGTAGCCGACGAGGAACGAGGAGGCGTGTCGAGTAAGGGGGCGGCCTTCGGCCTCACGGGGGGCGGTGGAAAACCCCGAAGGGTGGGGTGGTGCGCAGGCCGGGACACGCGGTGGTCGGGAGGGGTTTTCGAATCAGATCCGGTGAACGTCCCCGGGGACCTGGTCGAGGTCTCGACACGTGCCCGGCTCCTTCGTCGCGGGGCACTACTCGACCAGCGAAACCACACAACCGCTGATCGAGTAGCCGACGAGGAACGAGGAGGCGTGTCGAGATCCGGTGAGGGTTCGCAGGGACCTGGCCGAGGTCTCGACACGTGCCCGGCTCCTTCGTCGCGGGGCACTACTCGACCAGCGGAACTACAACCCCTTCGTCGCGGTGCACTACTCGACCAGCGGGACCCGCCCCTCCGCTGATCGAGTAGCCGACGAGGTACGAGGAGGCGTGTCGAGATCCGGTGACAGTCCCCAAGGACCTGGCCGAGGTCTCGACACGTGCCCGGCTCGTCACTTCGACACGCGGCGCTCGTTCCTCGCGCTGCTACTCAGTACAAGCCCTCGCCGGGCACTACTCGACCAGCGGGACCCGCCCCTCCGCTGATCGAGTAGCCGACGAGGTACGAGGAGGCGTGTCGAGATCCGGTGACAGTCCCCAAGGACCTGGCCGAGGTCTCGACACGTGCCCGGCTCGTCACTTCGACACGCGGCGCTCGTTCCTCGCGCTGCTACTCAGTACAAGCCCTCGCCGGGCACTACTCGACCAGCGGGAAGCGGTTCCCGAGGACAGGTCCCGATGCTCAGTCGGGGGCGAGCAGGCCGCGGATGTCGTCGGCGGACAGGGGGACGGCGACGTCGGAGGCCTGGCCGACGACGGCGTCGAACAGGTCGCGCTTGCGTTGCTGCAGGGCCACGACCTTCTCCTCGATGGTGTCCTCGCTGACGAGCCTGTAGACGTTGACGGGCTTGTCCTGGCCGATCCGGTGGGTGCGGTCGACGGCCTGCAGCTCGGCGGCCGGGTTCCACCAGGGGTCGAGGATGAAGACGTAGTCGGCCTCAGTCAGGGTCAGGCCGAAGCCGCCGGCCTTGAGGCTGATGAGGAACACCGGCGCGTCGCCGTCGCGGAAGGCCTGGACGCGGGCGGCACGGTCCCTGGTGCGGCCGTCGAGGTACTCGAACGCAATGCCGTCGTCGGTGAGGCGTTTGCGGACCAGCGCGAGGAAGCTCGCGAACTGGCTGAACACCAGCGCCCGGTGGCCGCCGGCGATCACCTCGTCGAGCATCTCCACCAGGGCGTCGATCTTCGACGACGTCCCGGGATAGGCGTCGTCGACGAGCGACGGTGCGAGGCTCAACTGCCGCAGCAGCGTCAGCGAGCGCAGGATGGTGATGCGGTTGCGGTTCAGGTCGCCGACCAGGCCGAGCACCTTCTGCCGCTCCCGGGTCAGGTGGCGGTCGTAGAGCTTGCGGTGCGCCGGCGCGAGCGGCACCGCCACCACCTGCTCCTGCTTGTCGGGCAGCTCCCTCGCCACCAGGGCCTTGGTGCGGCGCAGCATCAGCGGCCCGGTACGACGGTGCAGCCGCGCCAGCGCGTCGGCGTCGCCGCCCTCGATCGGCTTGCGGTAGGCGTCGGTGAAGGCCTTCGGGTCGGGGAACAGGCCGGGGGCGGTGATCGACAGCAGCGACCACAGGTCCATCAGGTTGTTCTCCAGCGGCGTGCCCGTCAGCGCGATCTTGACCCTGGCCCGCAGCCTGCGCACCGCCCGATACACCTTCGACGAGTGGTTCTTCACGAACTGCGCCTCGTCCAGCAGCACGGCGGACCATTCGTAGGCCCGGTAGTCCTCGTCGTCGAGACGCAGCAGCGTGTAGGAAGTGACGACGACGTCGGCGCCGCGGATCACGCCCTCGAGCGGATACCCGCGGCGGCGCTCGGTCTCCGTGACGACGACGACCCGCAGGTCGGGCGTGAAGCGGGCCGCCTCCGCCTCCCAGGTGCCTAGGACGGACGTCGGCGCAACGACCAGCACCGGGTGGTCGATCTCGCCGGCCTCCCCCGCCGCCTGGACCATCGCCAGGGCCTGCAGCGTCTTGCCGAGGCCCATCTCGTCGGCGAGGATCCCGCCGAGCCTGGTCCGCCACAGCAGCGCCAACCACGCGAACCCGTCGCGCTGGTACGGCCGCAGGGTGGCGTTCAGCCCCGCAGGAAGGGGCGCCTCCGCGAAGCCCTCGTGATCCAGCAGCGCAGCGACGGCGCCCTCCCAGGCCCGCGACTGCTGCCTGACAACGCCCAACTCGACCAGTTCCTGCCACCAGCCGGCGTGCTCGGGGCGCAGGTGGAACACCTCGCCGTCGTGGTCGACCAGCAGCCTTGCCTCCTCGATGAGGGTGCGCAGCCGGTCGAGCTCGGGGACGTCGAGGGAGAACCAGGTGCCGGTGTCCAGGATCAGATGGTCCTGGCCAGCGGCCAGCGCGGCCAGCAGTTCGGCAAGCGGCACCTTCTCGCCTGCGACGGTGACGTCCAGGGCCAGGTCGAACCAGTCGCCCGCCCTGGACTCGGTCACATCCAGCGACACCACCGGCCCCTCGGATGCCTCCCGGAACTCCGGCGCCGCCTCGCTCTGTTCCACGACGACGTCGTCGCGGGCCAGCAGGGCGGGCAGCACCTCGCCGACGAACCGGACCAGCCCCATGCCGGTCACCTCGGCGTCGGCGAGCCGGTGGCGGCCGGCTCCGTCCGTGACCAGCCACGGCCCTTCCGGCACCCCCGCCACCAGGCCCGCCTCGGCAGCAGGGTCGCGCATGGGCGGTTCGGAGGCGGTCGGACGCAGCGCCAGGTCGTGGACCTGGCCCGCGAACGAGTACCTGAAGCCCCAGCGGATCAGCGCAGAACCGGCGCCGTAGGTCACCTGGCAGCGGAGCCTGGGCGGCTCCGGCTGGGGCAGCGCCACACCGTCGGCCACGTCGACGACGAACCGCTGCCGGAGCCGCGGCAGGTAGCCGGCCGCGAAGACGGCGACGTCGGCGGCCGGGATGCGCATGGTGCCCGCGCCCAGCAGCTCCTGCTCCCCCTTCGACAGCGCCC
>JBDHZH010000024.1:0-38439 GCA_039811745.1 Arachnia sp. | reverse complement strand
TTCGATGAGGCCGTAGGCCGGGTCCTTGCCTGCGACGGCGAAACGAGCGATGCGCATGGGGCCAGCCTACTGGCGCGCGAGATGCTCATCCATGAGTCGGCGGGCGGCGAGGCTGAGGTGGGCCCAGCGGGGGTTGGCGAACCCGACCTCGACCTGGCCCGCGAAGGCCATGAGTTCGTGGTGCATCGTCGCCGCGGGCGTGACCGGCGGCGAGTCGAACAGGACCTCGGGTTCGGCGCCGCGTCTGTGCAGCAGCACCCTCGACGGTTCGGCGATGTCGTCGATGCTCAGCGACCCGTCCTCGCCGAGAACCACGCTGGGCCCGATGCCGGAGGCGATCTTGGAGTACACGACGTCGACCAGCATGGTTGAGTAGTCGAGTTGCAGACTGCCCGCCGCCTCGAAGCCGTTGGCGAGCCTGACGCTCGAACCCGACGTGCGCCGGGGCGCCCCGAACATGTCGATGGCCGGTTCCAGGCAGTAGACGCCGAGATCTGCGATCGCGGAGTTGCCGAGCCGCGGATCGAACGCGTTCACATGGATGCCGGAGCGGAACCTGTCGTAGCGGGACGAGTACTGCTGCTTCTCGAACCGCGCGTACCTCGGTGACCCTATCCGCGGCAGGGCTGCGACGAGTGCGCCGTAGGCGGGCGTGTGCAGATGCCGCGCCGCCTCCATGGCGACGACGCCCCGGTTGGAAGCCGATTGGAAGATATCGGCGGTCTCCTCCGCGGTTCTTGCCATCGTCTTCTCGACCAGCACATGGCGTCTCGCCCTGATGACTGCCATCGCCTGGGAATGGTGGGCGTACGTCGGGCTCGCGATGTACACGGCATCGACGACGCCCAGCATTTCGGCGAGGTCGTCGTAGCCGGCCTCGAGCCCGTGCTCGGCGGCGAAGGACCGGGCGCGGCTGGCGTCGCGGGAGCAGACGGCAACCGGCACCACCCGTCCGCCGGTGCGTCCGCAGGCCTCCAGGAACCATTCACTGACGAAGTTGGTGCCGACGATGCCGAAACGAATCATGGGTCAATCCTGCCGGGATCGGGCCAGTTTCGCGGTTGGGAGGCGATTGTGGCCGCTCGGAACCTCAGGAGGAGGGCTCAGGAAGCGAACTCGTCCTTCAGTTCCGGCTCCAGGTAGGTGAAGATGCCGTAGACCATCGCGTCCAGCAGCGCCTCCCACGAGGCCTCGATGACGTTGGTGCCGACTCCGACAGTGGTCCAGCTGTAGCCGTTCCAGGCCGTGTCGATCAGCGTCCTGACTGTGGCGTCGGTGCCGTGACCCTCGTCCAGGATACGCACCCGATAGTCGGTGAGTTCGAACCCGGCGGTGCCCGGGTAGGCGGAGGCGACCGCCTTGCGCAGGGCCTGGTCCAGCGCGTTGACGGGGCCGTTGCCCTCGCCGACCTCCATGTGCTCCTGCCCCTTCGCCGTCAGCTTGACGGTGGCCTCTGTCATGTTCTCGCCGTGGCTCTCCTCTGTGAACACGCGCCAGGACCGCACCTCGATGGGGGCGGGCAACACCCCGAGTTCGTGCCGCAGCAGCATCTCGAAGCTGGCATCGCTCGACTCGTAGCTGTAGCCCTCCGCCTCCTTGGCCTTCACCCGGTCGGTGATCCGGGCAGCCAGTTCGCGGTCCTCCAGGTCGAATCCCAGCTGCTCACCCTTGATCTGGATGTTGGCCCGGCCCGCCAGGTCGGAGATCAGCATCCGCATGTCGTTGCCGACCAGCGCCGGGTCGATGTGCTGGTAGAGGTTCTCGTCGACCCGGATGGCGCTGGCGTGCAGTCCGGCCTTGTGCGCGAAGGACGAGACGCCGACGTAGGGTTGCCTGCCGAGGATCGGTTGATGCGCCACGAGCGCGATGGCATGGGCGACGCGGGTCAACTCCGCGAGGTTCCCCTCCGGCAGCACACGCCAGCCGTACTTGAGTTCCAGGTTCGGGATCAGTGCGGACAGGTCCGCATTGCCCGTGCGCTCGCCGTAGCCGTTGAAGGTGCCCTGGACGTGCATCACGCCGGCCTCGACCGCTGCCAGCGTGTTGGCCACCGCGCAGGCGGTGTCGTTGTGGCAGTGGACTCCGAGGTTCGCGCCGGTCGCGGCCGCGGCCTGGACGACCTCACCCATCCAGCTCGGCAGCATGCCGCCGTTGGTGTCGCAGAGCACGACGACCTCGGCGCCGGCCTCGTGTGCGGTCCGCACCACCTGCAGGGCGTAGTCGGGATCGGCGCGGTAGCCGTCGAAGAAATGCTCGCAGTCGACGAAGACCCGCTTGCCCTGGGAGCGCAGGTAGGTGACCGTGTCGGTCACCATGGCAAGGTTCTCCTCCAAAGTGGTGCGCAGCGCCCGGAAGACATGCTCAACGTGGCTCTTGGCGACGATGCAGATGTAGTCGGTGCCCGCATCAACGAGGGCCTGGGTGAGCGAGTCGGTGGCGGCGTCCCCCCCGGCCTTGCGGGTGGCGCCGAAGGCGACCAGCTTCGAGTTGCGCAGGTTGAGCTGCCTCGCCGCCTCCTGGAAGAAGAGAGTGTCGTTGGGGTTGGCGCCCGGCCAGCCGCCCTCGATGAACGTGACGCCGAGCTCGTCCAGGTAGCCCGCGATCTTGATCTTGTCGGGGACGGTGAGCCGCAGCCCCTCCTGCTGCGCGCCGTCGCGGAGGCTCGTGTCGAAGACGTGGAACTCTTCGGGCTTCAAAGGTGTTGTGGTCATCGTTCATCCCTGCCTGACGCTGTTGTCTGGCTGAACTGTACCGGTTGCCGGCATTCGGAGACGGAATCGGCGGCTCCCCACGTCTCGTCTGTTGGGACGCAGCCCCGCCGCAGGGAGCCCGCGCGGGCCCGCTGCCGTAGGGTTTCCGGCATGGCGAATGAGACGAAGAGGATCGCAGTCATCGGCGGCGATGGCATCGGGCCCGAGGTGACGGCGGAGGCACTCAAGGCACTCAGGGCGGTGGCAGGTGACGATGCCTTCTCCTTCGTCGACTACGACCTGGGTGCCGAGCGCTGGCAGCGCACCGGCGAGGTCCTGCCCGACTCGGTGCTGGAGGAACTCAAGGGCGTCGACGCCATCATCCTCGGCGCCGTCGGTGCGGCCCCGGGCTCCAAGGCGATCCCGAGCGGCCTGCTGGAGCGCGGCCTGCTGCTGAAGCTGCGGTTCGCGTTCGACCACGCCGTCAACCTCCGCCCCTCGAAGCTGTACCCGGGCGTCGGGACGCCCCTGTCGGACTCGGTGGTCGCGAAGGGGCCCATCGACTTCGTCGTCGTGCGCGAGGGCACCGAAGGACTCTATTGCGGCAACGGCGGCCGGTTCCGCAACGACACACCGCAGGAGGTCGCCACCGAGGTCTCCATCAACACCGCTTACGGCGTCGAGCGCGTCGTCCGCGACGCCTTCGCCCGGGCACGGGCCCGCCGCGGCAAGCTCACCCTGCTGCACAAGCACAACGTCCTGGTGAACGCCGGGTCGCTGTGGAACCGCATCTTCAACGCCGTCGGGCAGGAATACGCCGACGTGGAGCGGAACTACCTGCACATCGACGCCGCCATGATCTCGATGGTGGTCAACCCGTCCCAGTTCGACGTCATCGTCACCGACAACCTGTTCGGCGACATCATCACCGACCTCGCCGCGGCCGTCACCGGCGGCATCGGGCTGGCCGCTTCGGCCAACATCAACCCCACCGGCGAGTTCCCGTCAATGTTCGAGCCCGTCCACGGCTCGGCCCCGGACATCGCCGGCCAGGGCATCGCCGATCCCACCGCCGCCATCTCCTCCATGGCCCTGCTGCTGGCGCATCTCGGCATGGACGCCGAGGCCGCCCGCATCGACGCCGCAGTCTCGGCCGACATCGCCTCCCGCCGCACTGCCGCCGGCCGCACCGTCGAGATCGGCGACCGGATCGCAGCCGCCCTGGGCTGACACACGGCCCGCTTGTTGCGGCTTGGCTGGGGCGCCGGCAACGGTTGACCGTGCCTTGCGCCCCAGCTTTCGGCTCGCTGCCCGCATCGAACCGCGACCGGCCCGGCCGAGGGACTCTCAGCCCTCCCGTGCGACTTCACCCGGGATCGTCGATGCCGGCCCCATCTTGTCCTTCAGGAGCTTCAGCAGGTCGATGCCGGTGGTGTTCTTGATCATCTCGACGGTCTGGACGACGTTGTCGTTGACCTGCTTCGGCAGCGCGGCGGCGCCCTCGGTGGACAGCACCGTCAGGTTGTCGATGCTCGCCATGGGTGCCGCGACCTCCTTGGCGACCTGCGGCAGCACGTCGACCAGCATCTGCAGCACGGCGGCCTCGTTGTACTTGGCGAACGCGGCCGCACGGAGGTTCATGGCCTCCGCCTCGGCGGCGCCGACTGCTGCGACGGCGGCGGCCTGGGCTTCGCCCTCGGCGCGGACGGCGTCGGCCTCGGCCACACGACGTGCCTTCTCCGCCTCGCCCCGCTTGGCACCCTCGATGGCCTCCGCCTCGGCCAGCGCGGAGCGACGCGACTGCTCGCCCACACCGGTCAGGCGCGCCTTCTCTGCCTCCGCCTCGGCCGCGGCGATGGCGGCTGCCTTACGGGCCTCGGCCTCGAAGATCTCCGAGTTGCGGCGGCCTTGGGCCTCGGTCTCCATCTTGTAGCGCTCGGCGTCGGCAGGCTTTCGGACCTCGGTGTCGAGCTGGCGGTCCTTCAGTGCTGCCTGCCTGACGGCCACCTTCTCCTGTTCGGTAAGGATCGCCTGGTCCCGGTCGGCTTGGGCCAGCGGGCCTGAGGCCGCCGCCTGCGCCAGAGCCGCGTCGGTCTCGGACTTGATCTCCGCCTTCTTCAGCACCAGCGCGCGCTCGGAGATGGCGATCTCCTGCTCGGCCCGGATCTTGGCCTGCTCCGCCTCCCGCCTGGCCTCCGCCTCGGCGACGGCTGCGATCTGGCCGACCTTGGCGGACTCGGGACGGCCGAGGTCGGACAGGTAGGTGCCGTCGTCGGTGATGTCCTGGATCTGGAACGTGTCGAGCACCAGACCCTGACCGGTCAGGGACGCCTCGGCCTCGTCGGCCACCCTTTGCGCGAACGCTGCCCGGTCACGGATGATCTGCTCGACGGACAGTCCGCCGACGATGGAACGCAGCGAACCCGCTAGGGTCTCCTGGGTGAACGTCTCCACCTCGTCCTGCTGCATCAGGAAGCGCTGGGCGGCGGCGCGGATGGAGTCGACGTTGCCACCCACCTTGACGATGGCCACGCCGTCGAGGTTCAGCTTGATGCCCTGCCCGGAGACGGCGTTTCGGATCTGCACCATGATGCGGCGGCTGGACAGGTCGAGCACGTGCAGGCGCTGGATGAACGGCACCACGAACACCCCGCCGCCCATGATGACCTTCTGGCCGCTCAGATCCGTGGAGACCACCCCCGTCTGGGCGTTGGTGATCGCCTTCCCCCGGGATCCGGTGATGATGTAGGCCTCGTTGGGGCGGGCGACGCGGTAGCGGCTTGCGATCAGCCAGACGATCAGGACGACGAGCAGGATGGTGCCGATGATGCCCGTCAGGAGTGGGCCGAGTCCGAACATGTTCTTCCTTTGGTTGGTGGAGTTGCGTCGTGAAGGTTCTCAGGCCGGCGGTTCCGGCAGCTCCGGCATGCCGTGGGCGGCCGTCACCTCGAGCGCGGTTGGTGAGATGATCCCGGACACCCAGATCTCCGCGCCGGCGGGGATGGGCACCTCGGCGCGTGCCGACCACTTGTCGAGCCCGTGCGGCCCCTGGACCTGCACCTCGCCGAAGCCGTCCGCGGGGATGTCGGTGATGACCCTGCCGGGAGCGCCGATGAGGCTGTGGGTCTGGAAGCCGCCGGCCGACTCGCTGCGCTTCAACCAGCGCGTGAGCGCGGTTGCTCCCCAACCCGCCAGGACGCCTGCCACAAGGCCGACGACGATGGCAATCCAGGTCACGTCGACGAGCGCCAGTGTGATGTAGCCGCCGAAGCCGAAGGCACCGACGAAGGCGGCCAGGCCTGCGAGGGAGAAGAGGTCGCCGTTGAGGAAGTCCACGTTGAACGCACCCTCGATGACGTCACCGAGCAGAAGCGCCACCCCGACGACGACGATGCCGATGATCCCCATCGTCAGGAAGAACCCCACGTCGCCCACTCTCTTCGCCCAGCCGGTCCGGTCCACTGTAGCGAACCGGCGAACCGCGATGTCAGGTGCCCTCTGGCGCACTTCCGGCAGACAGCCTGGCGGCCGGCCCCGGGACGAGTTCGGGCCCGCGACCTGATGGTCACGGGCCCGAGTCCGGGTTGCGGTTCAGCGCGCGGCGGAACCCTCGACGTAGTCGTCGTCGGCGCCCTTGACCCAGCTCATGAGCTTCCTGAGCTCACGGCCCGTGGCCTCGATCGGGTGCGCCTCACCCTGGGCGCGCAGGCGCTTGAACTCCGGCGCACCGGCGTCCTGGTCATCGATGAAACGCTTGGCGAAGGCTCCGGTCTGGATGTCGGTGAGAACAGCCTTCATGTTCTCCTTGACGTGCGCGTCGATCACGCGGGGGCCGGAGACGTAGTCGCCGAACTCGGCGGTGTCGGAGACGCTCCAGCGCTGCTTGGCGATGCCGCCCTCGTACATGAGGTCGACGATCAGCTTCAGCTCGTGGAGGCACTCGAAGTAGGCCACCTCAGGCTGGTAACCGGCCTCGACGAGCGTCTCGAACCCGGCCTGGACCAGCGCGGAGGCGCCGCCGCAGAGCACGGCCTGCTCGCCGAACAGGTCGGTCTCGGTCTCCTCCGTGAAAGTGGTCTTGATGCCGCCCGCACGCAGGCCGCCGATGGCCTTCGCGTAGCTGAGGACAAGCGGCCAGGCGTTGCCGGTGGCATCCACCTCGACGGCGACGATGACCGGGACGCCGCGGCCCTCGGAGTACTCGCGGCGCACGAGGTGACCCGGACCCTTCGGCGCGACCATGCACACGTCGACACCCTCGGGTGCCTTGATGTAGCCGAAGCGGATGTTGAAGCCATGGGCGAAGAACAGCGCGTCGCCCGGCACCAGATGGGGCTCGATCTCCTCTGCATACAGCTTCCGCTGGACCTGGTCGGGCGCGAGGATCATGACCAGATCCGCCTCCTCGACCGCCTCTGCGACGGGCAGGACGCGCAGGCCCTCGGCCTCCGCCTTGGCTGCGGACGGGGACCCGGGACGCAGCCCGACGCGCACGTCGACGCCCGAGTCACGCAGGCTCAGCGCATGGGCGTGGCCCTGCGAGCCATAACCGATCACCGCGACGCTGCGCCCCTGGATGATGGACAGGTCGGCGTCGGAATCGTAGAACATCTCTGCCATTTGATTGGACTTCCTTCTTCGGTTTGTTAACTGCACCGGAGTCTAGTCCGGTGACCTGGAGCCAGGCGGCCACCGTCCGGCGACGGTGACCCGCTCCACGACTAGCTGCGGCTGTACCTGGTTCCCACCATCGTTCGAGCGCCCCGCCCGAGCGCCACCTGGCCGGACTGCACGAGCTCCTGGATGCCGTGCGGCGACAGCATCTCGAGCAGCGCGTTGAGCTTCTCCCTGCTTCCGGTGGCCTCGATCGTGATCGACTCGGCACTCACGTCGACCGCCTTGCCGCGGAACAGCGACACGACGTCGATGACCTGGCTGCGGCTGCTGACGTCGGCACGCACCTTGACCAGCACCATTTCGCGGGCGACGCTGTCCGGCCCGAGTTCGAGGACCTTCAGCACCTCGATGAGCTTGTTGAGCTGCTTCACGATCTGCTCCAGAGCCGCCTCGTTCTCCACCTCTGCGAGGATGGTCATGCGCGAGACGTCCGGCTTCTCCGTAGGGCCGACGGCCAAGGACTCGATGTTGTAGCCGCGCCTGGAGAACAGGCCGGAGATGCGCGTCAGCACGCCCGGCTTGTTGCGGACCAGAACACTCAGGGTGTGCGTGCTCACAGAACCTCATCCTCCCATTGCGGGGCCATGTCACGGGCCACCTTGATCTCGTCGTTGCTGGTGCCGGCGGCCACCATCGGCCAAACCATCGCGTCCTTGTGGACGACGAACTCGACCACGACAGGCCGGTCGTTGATCTCGAGCGCCTTGTTGATGGCCTCCTCCATCTCCTCACGATTGGTGGCACGCAGGCCCACCGCTCCCATGGCCTCGGCCAGCATCGGGAAGTTCGGGATGGAATGGGTGTGGAGGTCGGTGTTGGAGTAGCGCTGGTTGTAGAACAGCGTCTGCCACTGGCGCACCATGCCGAGGGTGTGGTTGTTGATGACCGCGATCTTGATCGGGATGTTGTTCAACGAGCACGTGGTGAGTTCCTGGTTGGTCATCTGGAAAGAACCGTCGCCGTCGATACCCCACACCATCTTGTCCGGCGCGCCGACCTTGGCGCCCATGGCCGCCGGCACGCAGAACCCCATGGTCCCGGCACCGCCGGAGTTCAGCCAATGCCCCGGCAGCTCGTGCTTCAGGAAGTGCGATGCCCACATCTGGTGCTGTCCCACCCCGGAGGCGAAGATCGTATCGGGCGGGCTGAGTTCGCCGATGCGCTTGATGACCTCCTGGGGTGAAAGGACGCCATCCGGAGCGTCGCCGATGTCGGGCTGGTAGCGCCGCTTCATGCCGAGCAGGAGTTCCCGCCACGGCTCGGCGTCGGGGGCCGGCAGGTCCGCCAGCGTCTCCACCAGCAGCCTCAGCGTCTGCTTGGCGTCGCCGACGATCGGCACGTCGACCGGCTTGTTCTTGCCGATCTCCGCCGGATCGATGTCGGCGTGGATGACCTTGGCGTGGCGGGCGAACGTGTCGAGCTTGCCCGTGACCCGGTCGTCGAACCGAGTGCCGACGGCGATCAGCAGGTCCGCCTTCTGGAGGGCCCCCACCGCGGCGACCTTGCCGTGCATGCCCGGCATGCCCATGTTCAGTTCGTGGCTGTCGGGGAACGCGCCGCGCGCCATCAGGGTCGTCACGACAGGGATTCTGGTCAGTGCCACCAGTTCCGCCAGCTCCGCGGACGCGTGTGCGCTGATCACGCCACCGCCGATGTATAGGACGGGGCGCTTGGACTCCGAGATCATCCTGGCCGCGGTTCGGATCTGCCTGATGTGCGGCTGCGTGGTGGGCCGGTAGCCGGGCAGATCCATCTCCTCGTTCCAGTCGAACGGAGCACTGCCCGTCATCGCATCCTTCGCGATGTCGACCAGCACCGGACCCGGCCTTCCGGTCGCCGCGATGTGGAACGCCTCGCGGATGGTCAGCGGGATGTCCTCGGTGCGCTTGACCAGGAAGCTGTGCTTGGTGATCGGCATCACGATCCCGCGGATGTCGGCCTCCTGGAACGCATCGGTGCCGATGGACGTGGAGTTGACCTGGCCGGTGATGGCGACGATCGGCGTCGAGTCCATGTAGGCGTTGCCGATGGCCGTCACCAGGTTGGTGGCACCCGGCCCCGAGGTCGCGATACAGACACCGACCTTCCCGGTGACCCGCGCATACGCCTCCGCGGCGTGGCCGGCGCCCTGCTCGTGACGGACCAGGATGTGGCGGATCGACGAGTCGTACAGCGGATCGTATGCAGGCAGGATGGCGCCCCCGGGAATACCGAAGGCTACATCCACCCCGACCCGCTCAAGTGACTCGACGAGCGCTTGTGCGCCTGTGAGGATGCGGTCGTTCCGATGCGACATTGCACTCCCTTCGGTTGTCGCCAGTTCGTGTCCAACAAAAAACCCTCGGCGCCATATAGGCACTCGAGGGCGCGTCCCGCAGATGTTTGCGGAACGCTAGCTGATTACGAGCTGGCTGCGGTTGATCACGAAGCCACCTTCGCGCACCGACTGCGGACCTGTCAAGCGCACCCGCCACGATGTTCTGAATCGTGAGACCGCGGGGCGGCGTGCGTCGAACCAGACGGCCCGCACGGACACGCCGCCCCAGGTGGTCAGGTCAGTGCCACGGCCAGGTCCACGGCCAGTGCGGCCGACCAGCCGAAGCACGTCGTCGCGCTCGGCACCTTCTCACCGGTGAAGGGGTGGAAGTACTCACACGGCCCCGCCCCGGCAACGAGTTCCACCGTCGCCCTTGCCAGCCGGTCGGCGAGTTCGGCGAAGCCGTGCCGACGCAATCCGTGGATGACCAGCCAGTTGGTGTTCACCCAGACGGGCCCACGCCACATGCGCTCGGGTGCGAACGCGTCGTCGCGGACCGCCACCGTGGGCAGCGGGTGGGGGGTGCCGAACCGTTCGGGGTCCAGGACCGCATCCCTGAGCCGACCGAGGACCTGCTCCGGCAGGCCATCGACCAGCAGAGGCATCAGGGAGACGATCGTCTCGGGCGCCACTGGTTCCCCGGACTCGCCGATCGACGGGAATAGGCCGCGGGTGTCGTCCCAGGTGCCCAGCAGCCGTTCCAGTGAGGCACCGGCCCTGTCACGGCATTCCTGTGCCTCCGCGTCTCGGCCGCGCTCGTGCAGCCAACCAGCCAGGATCTCATCGGCCAGCACCAGATAGGACGTCAGGTCGGGCGAGACCAGGATCGCGTCGCGATCGAAGACAGGTGAGTCGTCCAGCCCGCTGGAGTAGGGGTGCAGGTAGGCGGGCCGCCCGCCCGGGGCCGACGGCCCGTACCACCAGCGCTGCGCCGCCAGCATCGCGTCCAGGAACGCATCGACGACGTCGTCGCCGCACTGCTCGGCCAGCAACTGCACGGCGAGCGCCGTCAGCGGAGGCTTGGTGAGCGGCACGCTCGCATGGGCCAGGCTCGGCGATCCGAGGCGACGGAGCGCCTCGAGGTCTGACGGTGGCAGGTCGTCACTGGAGGCAAGGATGCCCCGCTCATGCACGACGTCCGGCAGCTGACCGTCCGGCGTCGGATGGGCCAGGGCGATGCGCATCTGCTCGGCAGCCAACCCCGGATCGCCGTGCCGCAGCCCGATTGCGATGAAGTAGGCGTCCCACTGCCACAGCCCCACATAGCCGATCTTGGAGGGCACGACGGCCCGGTTCAGACCGTCGGGTGCATCAAGCCGCAGCGTGTTCACGCCGAGGACCCACCAGCAGAACCGGGTCACCTCCCGCCATCCCTCGGCGACCGGCGGGCAGCGCCCGAACCATTCGGCCAGGTCGCGGGCGACGCTCTCGGTGGCTGCGTCGTGGCTGCCGGTGACCGAGCCGTTGCACGCGATCGAGACCTCTCCCCCACTGGGAAGCCGCACAGTGGTCACAGCATCGGCGGCCAGGACCTCGGCATCGGCGGGCAGCAGGAGCCGCTCCGCAGTCACCGCGGCCTCGGCCACCGGCAGCGACAGGTCCGCAACGACGCTCCAACCCGTCGGCAGTCCGCCGAGGTGTACGCAGCCCTCCGGCGTAACGATCAGGCTCGCACCTCCTCGGAAGGTGATGCGCAGCGGTGTCACCGCTTCGACAGGGACCTCGTCCCCTGTGGCGTCGAGCAGACGCAGCCCGCCAACCACCACGCTGTCGGCCATCGACCGTTCGTAGGCGGCGCGGAAGACGTCGAGTCCAGCCGTGCCCCGCTTCACGAGCAGCCGCGAGAACCGGACCGTGTAGGGCACCTGGTCCAGGTCGAAGCGGGGCGCCAGATCGTCCCCGAGGTCCCGTGCCACGTCAGCGCCCCCCGAGACCGGAGGTGGCCAGTGAGTTGATGATCTGGCGCTGGCCGACGAGGAACGCGATCAGCATCGGCACGGTCGACAGCGCCGTGGCCGCCATCACCAGGGCGTAGTTCCAGCCGCCGTACTGTCCGGAGAATTGCGAGAGCAGCAGCGGCACTGTGAACAGCTCGGTGGAGTTCAGGAGCACCAGCGGGAAGAGGAACGCGTTCCAGGCGCCCAGCACGGTGATGATGGCCAGTGCCCCGAGCCCCGGGCGGATGGTCGGCAGGATGATCTGCCAGTAGATGCGCCAACGTGAGGCGCCGTCGATCATGGCCGCCTCCTCCAACTCGATGGGGATCGCCAGCACGAACTGCCTGGCCAGGAACACGCCGAACGGGTTCACGAGCATGCCGGGCACGATCAGCGCCAGGTGCGAGTCCACCCAGCCGATCTGCGCCATCAGGAAGTAGAACGGCACCAGCGTCACTTGGGAGGGCACCATCTGCATCGACAGGAACACCCAGAACAGGGCCTTCGCGCCGCGGAACGGGATGCGGGCGAACGCATAACCGGCCATCGACGTGGTGATCAGGGTGCCGACCACGACCAGGACTGCGATGTAGATGGAGTTGAAGTACGCCCGAGCGAACGGCAGAGCATTCCAGGCGTCGGTGAAGTTCGTGAAGACCCACGGGTCCGGTAGGAACGACAGAGGATCCTGCAGCAGCTGCGGCAGGCCCTTGAACGAGGTCAGCACCATCCAGATGAACGGGGCAACCATGGTTAGGCCGGCCAGCAGGATGACCGGGTGCTTGAGCCAGCCCCACCTGGGGCGGCGTCTTGGTGTGATGGCTGTGGTCATGGCGGCTTCCTCAGTCCTCGTAGTGGACGAACTTCTTCTGGGCCCCGAACTGGATCGCGGTGATCAGCAGGGTCAGGAAGAGCAGGACGATGGAGGCGGCGCTGGACAGCCCGAACAGGGACTTCTTGAAGCCGAGATCGTAGATGTGGTAGACGATCGTGCGCGTGCCGTTGTCGGGACCGGCGTTCTTGACTAGCAGGAACACCAGGTCGAAGGTCTGCAGCGAGCTGATGAACGCCACCACCGACTGGTAGAAGATGATCGGCGACAGGAGGGGCAGGATGATCCGGAAGAACCTGGACAGTGCACCGGCGCCGTCGATGGCGGCCGCCTCCAGCACCGACGGGGACACCGATTGCAGGCCGGCCATGAAGATCACGATGTTGAGCCCCACCGACGACCAGATGGTCACCAGGCAGACCGACATCAGCGCCAGCCACGGGTGGCCCAGCCAGTCGATCGGACCGATGCCGAACATCTTGCTGACCACGGCCGAAAGCACGCCGTCCGGACGCAGCAACTGTGCCCAGATCAGCGCGATCGCGACGGAGCTGGTCACCACCGGCGCGAAGAACAGCACCATGTAGAAGGGCCGGCCCTTGATCTTGTTGAGCGCGACCGCCCCGACGATCGACAGGAACAAGCCGATCGGGACCGTCACCAGCGCGATGACCATCGTGTTGAGGATGGCCCGGCCGAGCAGCGGGTCCGAGAGTTCCTTCGCGAAGTTGTCGAGACCGACCCAGCGTGGCATGCCGAAGCCGTTCCACTCCGTGAACGCCAGCACGAACGCGGCCGCGAAGGGGATGAGCGTGAACGCAAGCATGCCGAGCACCTGGGGTGAGACGAAGATCACACCCCAGAGGCGGTCACGCTGGCGCCACGAGCGCCGGGTGGTCTTCCCGGCGCCCATGGCTGCGGTCACTTCCCGGTCTTCTCTGCGACGAGCTTCGCGACGGCGTCCAGCGTCGCCTGCGTGGCGGCCTTGCCCTCGTACAGCGGCTGCATGAGGTCTACGGAGATCTGGTTGGACAGATCCGGGACGGCCGCCTCGGTGGCGAAGTTCGAGTAGCCCATGTCGCGCATGTCGAGCATGGTCTGCGCATGCTTCGGGAAGCCACCCTCCAGCACGATTTCGTCGGCGCCGTTGATGGACGGCACGGCGTTGCCCTGACCCTCCAGCCGGAGCTTCTGGCCCGCGGCGTCGAGGAACGCGGAGAAGAAGGTGAGCGCGGCCTCGGGGTCCTTGGTCTTGGCGTTGATGGCCAGGTAGGACGCGGCCACGCCGGTCGGAGCCGCCTTGCCGTCGGGGGTCGGCCAGCGGACGATGTCGAAGTTGTTCTCGTCGACTCCGGCCGCCTTGATGGCCCCGATGGTGTAGCGTCCGGCGGCCAGGAAGCCCAGCTTGTCCGTCACGAGCAGCGTCTCGGAGCCCGAGCCCTCCGGCAGCAGGTCCGCGAGCTTCATCTCGCCGGTCTGGAAGCGCTTGGCGTACTCGTCCAGTCCCTTGACGCTCTTGGCGTCGGTGTTCGCGACGTACTTGCCCGCATCGTCGTAGACCTTGCCGCCGTTGGCGGTCATGAAGCCGGCATGGGTTGCCCAGTAGTTCCAGTAGACGGCGCCGGTCAGGCCGGCCGCCGCGAGCTTGCCGGTCATCTCGAAGAACTTGTCGAGCGTCCACTTGTCAGAGGCCGCCAGCTCTGCCGGGTCCTCGGTCACGCCGACGTCGGCCAGCGCCTTCTTGTTGTACCAGAGCGTGTCGGGGTTGACGTCGTTCGGCAGGCCGTAGAGCTTGCCCTCCCAGCGGGCGATGTCGAGGATGTTCTTGGCGAAGTCGGACTCCTTCACCGAGGCACCGTCGACGGGCATCAGGACGTTGTTGCGGATGATGGAGGCCACCCGGTCGTCGCCGATGTAGAAGACGTCCGGGGCTGTGCCGGACGACAGCTGGGTGAGCAGTTTCGAGTGGTAGTCGCCGTAGGAGGGTACGGGCTGGAAGACCAGTTCGATGTTGGCGTGGTCCTTCTTGAACGCTGCCTGGAACTTGTCGAAGCTCTTGAGGTCCTCCGGGGAGCCCCATGTCGACCAGACGACCTTGCCCTTGCCGCCGCCCGAGCCGGAACCCGAGCATGCCGCGAGGGAGCCCGTAGCCGCCACGAGGCCGAGAGTCCCGGCGATGCCTCCGAGTTGCCTGCGGGTGAGTTGGATGTTGATGGTCATCGGCTTCTCCTGTCTATCTTCCTTGATGACTGGGTTGCGCCTGTGGCAACCCGGTGGACCGCGCCGGGTGGTCGTCGGTCCGGTGCGGATCGGCGTGATCCGCCTGGCCGCCGCGAATCCCGATGAGGGTCGCGACGAGTATGAGGCTGCCGCCTGCGATCAGGCGCCAGGTGAGGGTTTCGCCGCCGAGGCCGATCGCGAAGACGGACGCGAAGACGGGCTCGAACGTCATGAGCAGGACGACGCGCGTGGGCGTGATGTGACGCTGGGCCCAGGTCTGGAGCAGCATTGACACGATCCCGGCCACGACCGCGGTGTACAGGATGGCGCCCCACACCGACGGGACGGCCGGTAACTGGTAGCCGCCCGGAAGCCCGAGGATGCCGACGACCAGGGCGACGCCGATGAGCTGTGTCGTGGCCAACGACATCGCGTCCATGCTGCGCGACCAGCGGTCGAGGAAGACGATGTGCAGCGCGTAGAGCACAGCGGCGAGCAGGGTGAGCAGTTCACCGATTCCGCCGCTGCCGAGTCCTGCGAGGCTGAGGATGGCGAGGCCGATCGCGGCGAGTGCGACGGCGATCCAGGTGCTGAGATGCAGCCGCGCCCGGAATCCGGCCCAGAGGATCAAGGGCGTGAGCACCACGTAGGTGCCGGTGATGAACCCCGAGATGGAGGCGTCAGTGTGCCGCAGGCCGATTGTCTGGACGGTCTGCGCCAGGCCATAGATCCCGCCCAGCAGCAGTCCGATGCGCCACTGCGTCCAGGAAAGCCGTCGCAGCCTTCCGAAGAACAGCACGGTCGGCAGCAGCGCCGCGATGGCGAACCGGGCCGCCAGGAAGTCGATCGGGTCGACCAGGGAGACCGCGTCCTTGATGACGAAGAACGTGGAACCCCAGATGGCGGTCACCAGGAGGATGGCGAGCGTGGCCAGCGTTGAGCTGCGCAAGTTCCCCTCCTTCGGCGAAACCGGTTTCATTTGGGAGTGTAGGACACCGATCGGCCGACCGTCAAGGAACCGAACGCCGGGCGCAGTCGGGGCGACCGGCGAAAGCAAGGAAGGAGGCGGGCCGCCCCCTGGGACGACCCGCCTCCGATCCGAACAGGTGAGACCCGACGTCAGGCGGAAGCCCTTGCGACGTCGTCGCCGGCGTGCGCCTTACCGATCACCATCAGCGCCCAGCCGACCACGGCGAAGAGCACCCCGAGGCCGACCACGAGGGCCGCCACCCCGAACGCCACCACAGAGGTGAAGAGCGAGGCCCGAAGGAACGACGCATTCATGATGGTCGTCCGCTGGGCGGTGAGCTTGTCGGCCAGTTCGGTGTCACCGGCCTTCTTGGCCGCGGTGGCCAGATCACCGAGTTCGGCGTAGGTCTTGCCGTCGGAGATCTTGAGCGCGTGGACCTGGATGATCTCGGCCTGGGCGTAGGCCGAGAAGGGGCCGGACACGTGCGCGCCCGGCAGCATGGCGGAGTCGTCGGGAACCGTGATGTTCTCCGCCGACAGCTGTGAACTGACCATGGCATAGGTGCCGATGCCTGCGATCACCATGATGATGCCGCCGATGATGGCCAGAATCCCTGCGAACTTCGTCGCCTTCATGAGTTGCTCCTAGTCTCCTTGCAGGGCCCGGGATGGCCCTGCACTCACGAGACACACTCTAGGCAAGCCTTGCCTTACGGAAACGGGGGGTGCCACTTGGCGACAGCGCGTCGTGTGATATTCGAGACCCTCACGCCAGGATCCGGGCCCGGACATCCTCCAAGGGGACATCCACCTTGCCGCGGATGTTCGCGATGCCGGGACGGTCCGCATACCTCGGGAGCACGTGGACGTGCGCATGGAAGATCTCCTGCCCCGAATCGGCGCCCGCGTTGCTCAGCACATTGCAGGCCGTCGCGCCGAGCTTCTCCTCCAGCAGGCGCCCCACCCTCGCAACCGTCGGCCCGAGTTCTGCCAGGACGAGGTCGTCGGCGAGGACGTCTGCGACATGCCTGCGCGGGATGACCAGGGCGTGGCCCACCTGCCAGGGGTTGATGTCGAGGAATGCGATCGTCGCCTCGTCCTCGTGGATGACACTCGCAGCGATCTCGCCGGAGGCGATGCGGCAGAACAGGCAGTTGGCGTCCCTCATGGCTTGGCCACCTCACGCACCAGGTGCCCTGCCTCCGCCAGGGCACGCTTCACCTCTGCAACGGTCAACGTCCGGTAGTGGAACACCGAAGCCGCCAACAGTGCATCGGCGCCGACGTCGGCGGCCTCGACGAAGTGCCTCGCAGTCCCCGCCCCGCCGGATGCGATCAGGGGCACGTCAACCACGGCACGCACGGCCGCCAGCATCTCCAGGTCGAAGCCGTCCGTGGTGCCGTCGGCGTCCATCGAGTTGAGCAGCACCTCACCGACGCCCCTGTCGACGGCCTCGCGCACCCATTCGATCGCGTCGCGCCCAGCGGAGCGCCTGCCCCCGTGCGTGGTGACACCAAACCCGGAAGGCATTCCGGACTCGCGCCGGGCGTCGAGCGACAGCACCAGGACCTGGTTGCCGAAGCGGGCCGCGATCTCGTCGATCACCGCCGGCCGCGCCAGGGCGCCGGTGTTGATGCCCGCCTTGTCCGCACCGCAGCGGAGCAGCGCGTCGACGTCGTCGGGCGACCGCA
Source organism: Arachnia sp. (assembly GCA_039811745.1). GTDB lineage: Bacteria > Actinomycetota > Actinomycetes > Propionibacteriales > Propionibacteriaceae > Arachnia. The sequence continues at coordinate 21,106 of JBDHZH010000024.1, read as the reverse complement.
CACCGCCCCCGACCGTGAGGGGGATGAACACCGTCTCGGCGCACCTCTGAACCATGTCGCGAGTCGTGGCCCGGCCCTCGTTCGATGCGGAGATGTCGAGGAAGCAGAGCTCGTCGGCACCCGCCGCGCCATAGGTGGCGGCCAGCTCAACCGGATCGCCGGCGTCGCGGAGGTTGGCGAAGTTGACGCCCTTGACGACGCGGCCGTCGTGGACGTCGAGACAGGGGATCACACGAAGGGCAACCGGCATGCGGCCAACCTACCCCAGGTCCGCCGCCCCGGTAAGCCCCCGCCCCTGTCAGTCCTCGTCGACATCCGCGGCGACCACGCCCCGGCGCATCCGCCCCACGATCTCGCGGCAAGTCCGGCCCAGATCACCCGGCCCGACCGCCTGCGCCAGCTGCCCCGCGAGGTCGACGACCTGTCGAACCCAGCGGACGAAGTCCCCCGCCGAGAGGTCGGTGTTGTTCAGCACCTTCGCCAGTTCCTGGCCGCTCGCCCAGCGCCAGGCCGCCTCGGCGAAGCCGATGTCGGGTTCGCGCCCCCTGTCCCTGCGGTGTTTGCGCTCCAGCAGGCCCACTTCACGCCACACGTTCCTCAGTTCGGACTGCGCACGCTCGCTGGCCGGGTCGGGCATGCGGGGTGTGCGTGCGTCCCGGCCAGGCCTGGATTCGTACAGCAGCGTAGACAGCACCGCCGCGAGCTGTGGGGCATCGAGCCCAGCGAACACGTCGCGACGGATGCACTCGGCGGCCACCAGGTCGAGTTCGTTGTAGATGCGCCGGAGCATTCGGCCCGCGTCGGTCAGGTCGTCGCCGTCCAGGTAGCCGAGTTCCCCGAGCACCGCGCAGACGCCGTCGAACTGCGCGGCGAGGGTGTCGGATCGACCCCGCAGCCGCGCCTGTTGCGTGGCCGACTCGCGTTCGGCCCGGATCACCCTGGCCGCCGCGGCGGCGTGCACCTCCCGGAGTTCACAGGCGTGGCACGGATGCCTGCGGAGTTCCCTTCTCAGTTGGGCGATCCGCTCGGCCTGAGCCTCGTCCGTCGGGGCGGGCTCCGCCACCGGCTCCGGTGGGTCGACGACGGCGAGCCTGTCCGACATCGCCGCCAGGAGCCCGCGGCGCGCCTTCCTGTCGTCCAACCGGAAGCCGCGCGGCACCCTGATCCTGGTGGCGGCACGCGGGACCCCGTCCAGGTCGTGGGGTCGCACGTTCAAGACGGTGTGGTCGCCCGACATGACACGGCAGGCGGCCTCCTTGGTGCTCACGCCGAGCACGACGCACCACCCCTGACGCGGGACGTGGATAACATCGCCCGGCACCAGTTCACGGATGGCCCGGGAAATGTCCTCGGTCCACTGCCTGCGTCGCTGCTTGGCGGTGCTTCCCTCGAGCGCGGAGACCTCGTCCCGAATGCGGGCGTAGGCCATGAAGTCGCCGAGGTGGCATTCCATGGCCTCCCTCGCCTCGGCGAGTTCCTCGGCGGCCTGCCGGCTGCTCCTCGCGGCCTCGACGACGAACCGGTCGGTCTGGAACTGGGCGAAGCTCTGGTTCAGCAGGTCCTTCGCCTTGTCCCTGCCGAGGATGGCCGTCAGGTTGACTGCCATGTTGTAGCTGGGCGCGAAGCTCGACCTCAGGGGATAGGTACGGTTCGAGGCCAGGCCCGCGACGGCCTTCGGGTCCATGCCGGATGCCCACAGTACGACGGCGTGCCCCTCGACGTCGATCCCTCGTCGTCCGGCGCGCCCGGTCAGCTGCGTGTACTCCCCCGGCGTGATGTCGACGTGTGCCTCGCCGTTGTACTTCACCAGCTTCTCCAGCACAACGGTCTTGGCGGGCATGTTGATGCCGAGTGCCAGGGTCTCGGTCGCGAAGACCAACTTGACGAGCCCGTTGACGAACCCTTCCTCGATGATGGCCTTGAATGCAGGCAACTGTCCGGCGTGGTGCGCAGCGAGTCCCGCGCACAGCGCCTCCCGGAACCGCTCGAAGTCGAGCGCATCAAGGTCCGTCATCGACAACCCCGCGACGTGACGGTCCGCGATCTCCCCGAGCAACCTGGCCTCCTCCCTGCTGGTGAGGCTGACGCCGGAACCCATCACCTGGCCGACCGCCGCGTCGCAGCCCACCCGGGAGAAGATGAAACAGATGGCAGGAAGCAACCTCGCCCTGGCCAGCACCCGTGCCATGTCGGCCCTCCGGATGGGCGAGGTTGCGAACCGCGGGTGCGTCGCGTCACCGAAGGCCCCCGACCCGCGGCCGTGATCGGTCCTGCCCCGACCGGACCTGCCACGGGGCCGGCGTGCATCGTCCCGGACCCTGAAGGCCTCTTCCTTGGACACCTTGAGCAATTCCTTGTTGACCCGCGACAGTCGCTCGGACGGGAGTTCCAGTGCGGTGGGTGCCACTCCCTCGAACAGGTCCACGAGCCTGTCGCCGACCATGACGTGCTGGTAGAGCGGCACAGGGCGTCGTTCGGAGACCACCACGGACGTCTCACCCCGGACCGTGCGCAACCACTCACCGAAATCCTCGACGTTGCTCACCGTGGCGGAAAGAGCGACAATCGCCACATCGTCGCGCAGGCCGAGGATGACCTCCTCCCAGACCGGGCCCCTGAACCGGTCCGCCAGGTAGTGCACCTCGTCCATCACCACGTATCCGAGGTTCGCGAGCGTCGGGGAGGCAGCGTAGATCATGTTGCGCAGAACCTCGGTGGTCATGACCACGATCTGCGCCTCGGAGTTGATGGTGGTGTCTCCAGTCAGCAGCCCGACGCGCTCCGTGCCATAGGCGTCCACCAGGTCGTGGTACTTCTGATTCGACAACGCCTTGATCGGAGTGGTGTAGAAGCACTTGCGGGACTCGTCCACCGCGAGATGCACGGCGAACTCGCCGATCACGGTCTTGCCCGCCCCAGTGGGAGCCGCGACGAGCACGCCGCCACCCGAGGCGAGCGCCCGGCAGCCCTCCAACTGGTAGTCGTCGAGGGTGAAGTCGTAACGGCTCGCGAACTCCGCGACCCGCGTGTCCAGCTGTTGCGTCGTGCCGTACGTCACGCTGCAAACGTAGCAGCGCAGCCCGACACCCGACCGTCAGCCGCCGACGAACACCTTCAGAACGCTCGGAGCGACCGTGACCGTGACCGGCACGTCACCCAGTTCCTCGCCGTCGCCCATCACGAACAGGCCCTCGCCGTCGATCTGCACCTGCTTCGCGCGCAGGATCTCGACGGCAGGGTGCCTGACGAACGTGCCGGTGTAGACGGAGCGCAGGAGCCGCAGCAACGTGCCCCGGGATACGGGGTGGATGATGGTGACGTCGAGCCAGCCGTCGGAGGGGTCGGCGTCCGGGGCGATCCGCATGCCCCCGCCGAAGATCCCGGTGTTCGAGACCGCGACGAGCATGGCCGGATGGCTTCGGTGCTCACCGTCGATCCGCAGCTCGTAGTGATACGGCGAGAAGACCCGCAGCTCACGAAGCGCGATCCAGCCGTAGCTGAGGGCTCCGAACCGAAGCTTGATGTCGTTGGTCGCCCGGTTGACGACGGCGTCATAGCCGCTGGACACCACGGCCCCGACGAAGCGGTGCGGCCGGGAGCCGTTGCTCAGGCGCGCCAGGTCGAGGATGCGGGTGCGGCCATGCGCGATGGCGGCCACCGCCTCGCGTGTGGATTTGGGCACGCCGATGGCGCGGGCGAAGTCGTTGCCGGTGCCGGCAGGGATGATCCCGAGCGTTGCCACGGTGTCGGCGCAGGCATTGAGGCCCAGGTGGGCCATGCCATCGCCGCCCATGACGACGACGGCATCGCCCTCACGGCAGGCAAGAGCTGCGGCCCGAAGCGTCGCCTCGGCGTCCTGGAAGGACCTCGAGCGCACGACATGCACCTCTGCCGTCGGCAGGTGTTCGTGGAGGTACCGCACCATCCCGGGTAGTTCTCGCCCGGCACGGCCGCCACCGGACTGCTCGTTCACCACGACTGTGAACAGCCGTGGTTTGGCTACCTCCCGGCTCACTTGCCGTCGTCGACGTCGATGGCGAACTCGGCGACGGACTCCGCCGTGATGCCCCGCTTCTTGTCGAGGATGCGGCAGATGAGCTCAGCGACGAAGTAGAGAAGAGTCATCGGCAGCGCCAGCGCCAGCATCGAGAACGGATCGGTCGACGGCGTGGCCACCGCGGCGAACACGAAGGTGCCGAAGATCACGAAACGTCGCGACTTCGCCAGGTGGTGGGCCCTCACGACACCAGCGAGGTTGAGGGCCACCAGGACCACGGGCAGCAGGAAGGAGGCGCCGAAGACCAGGATCAGCTTGATCTCAAGCGAGAGGAACTTCGTCATCTCCAGCAGGTTGGTGATGTCCATGTCCTTCGGGGTGAAGCTCAGCATCACCGCGATGCCCTTGGGCCATACCCAGTAGCCGAGGGCACAGCCGAGGATGAACAACGGCACCGCCGAGCCGATGAAGCCAAGCGCGTAACGCTTCTCCTTCGCCACCAGCCCGGGCGCCACGAACGCCCAGAGCTGGTACAGCCAGAAGGGACTCGAGAGGATGAGCCCTCCCATCACGGACGCGATCACCGCGAGCGTGAAGGGCGCGATGACGCCGTCGTTGGTCAACAGGAACTGAGCGCCCGGGTTCGTCTCCAGCACCTGTTCCTTGGCCGAGTAGTAGGGCCACAGGATGAACTCGACGAGTTCGCGGTAGAAGAACGCAGCCAGAATGGACGCCAAGACCACGAAGATGGCCGACACGGTGACGCGGTACCGGATCTCCCGGAGATGGTCCAGGAGCGCCATGGACCCGTCCGGTGCCATCTCCGGCGGGCGCAGCCAACCGAGCCGGCGCTTCTTCGCGGCTGGCTCGGCGGCCGTGGCAGCCATGGTCAGTTCCCGGCCTGGTGCTCACGCTCCCTGCGGAGCGCCTCCTCGCGCGCTGCGACCTCGCGCTCACGAGCCTCGAGTTCGGCGATGCGGGGGTCGACGGCGGGCCGGGGCTGTTCCGTCACGATCTCGGCCTCGACGACCTCGGGTGCATGCGCCTTACCCTCGTCAACCGACTTGACCTCCTCCTTGAACTCCCTGATGGAGCGACCGACGCCCTTGCCGAGGCCGGCCAGGCGCGACCCGCCAAACAGCAGCAGAGCGATGGCCAGGATGATGACCCATTCCCAAACACCCATGGTGTCTCGTCCTTCTTCCCCCGGACATGGCCGGGCTAGTTCTCAATCAAGTGTAGTCGGGCTGGGAATCTCGATGCTTCCCAGCAGTGTCGCCGCTTCCTCGAAGCGTCGCCCAAGCATACGCACCTCACTGAACAGGTCCGATGCCTTGTGCGCCAGCCAGACTGCGTACGAGATCGCGGTCACGAGCCCTGCCAGCGCTATGCCGCCGAAGACGAGTACCCAGATCACGCAAGAAATGCTAGCCGGTGCGACGCGTTCACCAAATCGGTGATCAGTCGTAGTGCAGCAGCGCGGCCCGTGCCGCCCTCGACGCGGTCCCGGCCACGTCGTCGTCCGAGACCGAGCGGACCAACTCCCCCAACTGCAGCACGAGTCCCGCGGCCCACTCCACCGAGGTGATCCGGAAGGTCACGCGCAGTTCGTCGTCGCCCCGCTCCACGGCGGAGGTGGGGTGGTACTCCGCCACCCAGGCGGCCCTCGGATCGAGGGCCAGCGTCAACGTCCTGCCCTCGTCGAACCAGTCCCTCGCCGGGTCGGGGGGCCCGGGGCGGCCCCGGAACGTCTCCCCCGTGGGACGCACGTCGCTGACTCGGTCGAGGCGGAAGGACCGCCAACCCTCACGGTTCCGGCTCCAGGCATCGACGTAGGCGTAGCCGTCCACCGTCCTCAGCCTCGCGGGCTCGATGACGTGGGTCCGGACCCCGGAACGGCCGGCATGGTCGATCGCGACGACGCTCCGCTCCTCGACGGCCTCCTGCAGCGCGCGACGATGTGCGGGGTCACCGGCGATGACCGTGACGTCCACCGCCGGACGCACGTTCGGCAACGCCCTCCGGAGCTTCTCCAGGGCACTCCTCGCCCCGTCCGAACCTCCCGAGGTCTCCGTGATGAGTTCGAGGGCAACGAGCAGGCTGGTCGCCTCATCGCCCCGGAGTGTCCGAGGGCGGCGGAGCACGTCGGCGTTGCTGAGGGAGACGAAGCCGTCCTCCCGGGCGCCCTCGAGGTCGACGTGGAACAGGTCGTCGTAGTACCCGTCCGGCAGACCACAGAACTGGAGCACCTCCAGGTCGCGCAGGACCTGATCCGCCGACACCCCGAAGTCCGCGGCAACGTCGGCGATGTCGGCCACGCCGCTGCGCTGCAGGTACGGGACCAGGTTGAGCAGGCGCCTGATCTGGGCGGACGACTTCACTCTGCCCACGCTCCCGCCACGTGCCGGAGCCTCGCAACGACCTGGGAGCGCAGTTCCGGCGGGTCCAGGAGGACGGCGTCGGGACCGAGCGCACAGACCTCGCCGACGATGCTCTCGGGGAACGGGCGGCTGACTCGGAAGACGACGAACCCCTCGGGCAGGTCCCCCGTCCACTCCTGTTCGGGAGCGCCTCGGACCAGGTCTCGTCCACGGCCGTGCCGCACCCCCACGAGAGCGGTGGTGGCCTCCGCCTGCGGGTCCTCGACACCGATGGCGACAAGGGCGTCAGGGGCGGGGACGCCGTAGGCCCCGGGCCGCCCGACCGGCGTGACGGGTGACGTGAGGCGGCTGAGCTTGAAGTGCCGCGGCGCGTCGCGGTCCACGTCGCGCCCCAACAGGTACCAGCGGCCGAGCCTCTGCTGCAGGCGCCACGGTTCGACGCTGCGGGCCTCGCCGCGGTAGTCGAACGTGACCCGACGCCTCTCGTGGATGGCGGTGAGCAACTCATCCAGCCCGGGCTCGGCGCCGATGCTCGGGATGAGCGTCCGCATGCCCAGCGGATCGGCCACCACCCCGGCCGCCCGCAGCGTCTCCAGTGCCTCGCTCGTGAGCCTGGCAGCGACCGAGTCCTGCCAGACGGAGTTCGCCAGGCCCAGAACGGCGAGTTCCTCCGGGGAGAACTCGATCGGCGGCAACTCGAAGTCAGACCTGATGATGCGGTAGCCGTCCTGCTCGTCGGAGTCCGGGTCGTTGGAGCCGGTCACGATCGGGACGCCCACTGCTCTGAGCTCTTCCTTGTCCCGCTCGAACATGCGGGCGAATGCCTCATCGCCCTGTCCACGGTAGCCCTCGATCGTCTCGCGGATCTGCCGGCGACTCACGAAGTTCCGGGCGCTGAGCAGCAGGACGCACAGATTCACCAACCGCTCGGACTTGGCGTTCGTCACGGACCCTCCCTCCAGGTGCCGAGGCTACCGCACCAGGGGCGCTCCGACGAGGGACCACGGGAGGCGGCGCAGGGGCACAATGGGGCCGTGCCACCGATCGTCGACCGCTATGCCCCCAGCCCCACTTCGAGCCTCCATCTCGGCAACCTGCGCACGGCACTGGCCGGGTGGTTGCTGACCCGCAGCCGGGGCGGCCGCTGGTTGCTGCGCGTAGAGGATCTCGATACGGACCGGGTCCTGGCCGCGGGTGGCGTGGAACGGGAGCAGCTGGAGGATCTGCGACGACTCGGGCTGGAGTGGGACGGTCCCGTCATGAGGCAGTCCGATCGTTCGGAGATGTACCGCACCACGCTGGCTTCATTGGCCGGGCGAACCTATGAGTGCTTCTGCAGCCGTCGCGAGATCGCGGAGGCCTCCTCCGCCCCCCATGCCGACGGCCATCGCCCGTACCCGGGCACCTGCGCACGACTCGGAGCCGCGGAGGCCGCCCGGCGGCATGCGGTCCGTCCCGGGGCGATCCGGGTCCGGGCCGAGGGTGTGAGCTTCACCGTCCTGGATCTGCATGCGGGCGAGGTCACCGGCATCGTCGACGACTTCGTCCTCGTGCGTGCAGATGGGGCGTTCTCGTACAACTTCGCCACCACCGTCGACGACGTGTCGCAGGGCGTCACGAGGATAACGAGGGGTGCCGACCTGCTCTCATCGGCGCCTCGCCAGGCCTGGCTGGCCACGCAACTCGGCGGCCGGGCGCCGACCTACACACACGTCGGGCTCGTCACCAACGGCCAAGGGGCGAGGTTGGCCAAGCGCGACGGCTCGGTCACGCTCGGCGACCTCACCCGGGCCGGATGGGACGTCGGCGACGTGCTGGCCACCCTCACCGAGTCCCTCGGCATCGGCAGCCACCGATCGGTACGGGAGGCACTGGAGTGCATGCCACAAGACGACCTACCTGCCCAGGACAGCCGATTCTGGTTGGGCGCAGTGTGGGACGACGCAACCGGGCGGCTCATATCCGCCTGACCCGGGCACCGGCCGCGTCAGGCTGTGGTCGCGTCGAGGATGTCGATCACGAAGACGATCGTCTGACCCGCGTCCAGCCCCTTGTCCGGCAAGCCATCCGGGTAGGCCAACGCGGGCGGCACGACCAGCATGACCCGGGAGCCGGTCGGCTGACCGACCAGACCCTGCTGCCAACCCTGGATCAGCGTCGACAGCTTGCCCTGCTGCGCCGTCCAGGCGTCGTCCCAGAGCTTCCCCGTGGCCCAGACCCAGGACCGGTACTTGACCTGGATGGTAGAGTCCTTCGTCACTGCGGGGCCGGAGCCCTTGATCAGGGGCTGCACCACGAGGTCCGCCGGCGCCGTACCGGAAGGCGCGGCCAATTCCGGGCCGTCGGCGGTCATCGTCACCGCGGGCAGGCCGGCGGCAGGGGTGACTGCCTCACCGGTCGCCTCGGAGAAGTTGGCGCTGATCACGTCGACCACGAAGACCAGCGAGTCCCCCACCTCGATGCCCGCCGAGGCGTTGCCCTGCGCATAGCCGTCCTCGGACGGCATGGCGATCAACACACGTGAACCGACCGCCTGCCCGGTTAGGCCCTTGCTGAAACCGGGCACGACCTTGTCGAGCTGGAGCGTGGTGGGCTTGCCGCGCACCCATGAACTGTCGAAGGTCTCGCCGGTGCGGCCGTTGTACCCGACGTAGTTGACGGTCACCGTGCTGTTCGCGACCAGAACCTGGCTGCCGCCGGGCTTGAGGACCTTGGTCCTGGTCTGGTCGATGCCCCATGGAGCCGGGATCGTGACGGTCGGCACGTCACCGTCGGTGACCACCAGGGCATCGAGGCTGTCCGACGGCGTGATCGACGGCCGCGGCGAGGCGCTGTCCCCTGACTGGGTGACCGAGGGCGAGACTGACGGCGAGGGTGCGGTACTTCCTGTCGATGTTGCCGTGCCGCAGGCACTCAGGCCGATCGTCGCGCCGGCCACGAGGGTGACCAGAAGGCGGGAGGTGCGGTTGGGCTTCAGACGAGAACTCACGCCGGAAGCGTACCCGAAGCCCCAACCGGCCGCCGAACAGGGCACCCCCGAAGCGGCCGGGGGCTCAGCGTCCGATCAGGTCCAGCAGCGCCCCCAGCTCCTCGCGTGTGAGGTCCCGGGTCTGACCGACGGGCAACGTTCCGAGGCGCACCGGACCGATCGCCACACGGGCCAACCGGTCCACGGGGTGACCGACCGCGTCCATCATGCGCCGCACGATCCGGTTCCTCCCCTCGTGCAGGGTGATCGCCAGCAGACTCCTCGTCTCCGTCCTCGCCTTGACCGTGATTCGGTCCGGCCGCACCGGCCCGTCGTCAAGCGTGATGCCCTTCTCCAGCCGCTTGATGGTCCGATTGTCGACATGGCCGACGACCTCGGCCAGGTAGGTCTTCGGCACCTCGAAGGAGGGGTGTGCGAGCCGGTGCGCGAAGTCACCGTCGTTCGTGAGGATGATCAGTCCCTCGGTCTCCGTGTCGAGCCGTCCGACGTGGAAGAGTCGTTCCTTCGTCCGCGGCAGGTAGTCGGCCAGCGTGGGGCGCCCCTCAGGGTCCTCCATCGTCGACACCACGCCGCGGGGCTTGTTGAGCAGCACGTACAGGTGGCGCCGGGGCGGCGGGATCCGTGACCCGTCCACACGGATGGTGTCCCTCTCCGGGTCCACCCGCATACCCTGTTCCGTGACCACGCGGCCGTTCACGTCCACGCGACCCTCGTCTATCAGGATCTCGCTGGCGCGACGGGAGGCGACGCCCGCTGCTGCCAGCACCTTCTGCAGGCGGATGCCCTCCGGCTCCGTGGTCATTCGTCCTCCTGGGGTGTGCGCGGTTCAAGGGGCTGCGCAATCTGGTTCAGCTCGGCCTCCAAGGCTACGGCGTCAGGCAGCAGCGGCGCCAAGTCGGGCAATTCCGAGAGGGAGTCGAGGCCGAGCTTCTGCAGGAACAGCGCAGTGGTGACGAAGGTCATGGCGCCGGTGAGCGGGTTCTCACCCGCCTCGGAGATCAGGCCGCGGACGAGCAGCGTCCTGACGACGCCGTCGACGTTGACTCCCCGCACGCCGGCGATCCGCCCCCTGGTGACCGGCTGCAGGTACGCCACGACGGCGAGCGTCTCGAGCGCGGCCTGGCTCAGACGCGCGCGCTGATCGGACACCACCCATGCCTCGATGACATCGGCGAGGTCCTCCGCCGTGGCCAGTCTCCAGCCGCCTGCGATCCGGCGCAGCTCGAACCCCCGATTCGTGGCGAGGTAGAACGCGCGGAGTTCCTCGAGCTCGGAGGTCACCTCCGGTTCCGGCACGTCCAATGCTGCCGCCAGGTCCGTTGACGACGTCGGTTCGGTGGCCATGAGGAGCATGGCCTCGATCGCTCTTGACAGGCTCATTCGACCTCCGGATCGGGTGGCGGTTCGTACTCGTCCACATCGGGCAGCTCGGTCTCGTCGCCGCCGCTCCAGCGAACGTGCAGCTCGCCCAGCGCTGCGGCCTGCTCGAACGTCACCTGACCGGACCGGAACAGCTCCAGCACCGCAAGGAACCTCACGACGACGGTCAGCCGGTCACAGCCGTCGGCGAGCGCCCGGAACGTCAGGGAGCCCGCCCGGCGCAACAGCCGCGCCACCTGCGCGGTCTGCTTGATCACGCTCACCCTGGCCCCGTGGAGGTGACCGGTCTCGACCCGCGGCGCCGGCCTCGGGGTCAGCGCCGCTGCCGCAAGGGCCGCCAGCCCCTCCGCTCCGATGGGCAACTCCACCTCCGGGAGCACCGCCCTGAACCTGTCCTCCAGGCCGCCGGGACGCCAGTGCGACAGGCCTGCCGTCTCGATGTGCTCCCGGATCCAGGACGCCAGCTCGCGGAACGCCCGGTACTGCAGCAGCCGCGCGAAGAGCAGGTCCCTCGCCTCCAGTGCCGCCAGGTCCTCCGGTTCGGTGACCTCACCACCGGGCAGCAACCGGGCAGCCTTCAGGTCAAGCAGCGTCGCCGCGACCACGACGAAAGCGGTGGTGCGCTCGAGGTCCCAGACCCGGCCGCCGGCCTCGACGAAGGCCATGAACTCGTCGGTGACCCGGCTGAGAGCGACCGTGGTGACGTCGAGTTCGTGCCGGGAGATGAGGTGCAGGAGAAGATCGAAGGGGCCGGTGAAGTTCTCCAGGTGGACGTCGAAGCCCTCCACCTGGTCCGGATGTTCGGGACGGGCATGCGCCCTGCCCCTGGTGGCCCTCACTGGGCGCGGAGCTCCCCCACGACCACCGACTCCGGGCCGTGCTCGGCGAGGTCCGCCAGTGCAAGCGCCACCGCGGTCCGCACGAGCCTGCCCCGGTCCAGGTTGATGCCGTGCGTGCGTTTCAGTTCAAGGGTCGCGTCCTCCAGCGCGAACAACTCGTCGGAGGAGAAGTAGACGGTGATCTTCTGGTCGTGCCTGACGCGGCCCGTGGCGGCGGGAGGGTCGCCCGGACCACGTTCCGGGGTCTGGGGCCGGGCCCTTCCGGGTGCTGTCTCCTCCACCGGATCCGGTGCGACCTCGGGGGCATTCCTGGTGGGTCTGAACAGCTCGGAGGCCCCGGGCAGGGAGGCGCGCTTGTTCACCGGTCCTGGCATCGCAGCAGGACCTCCCTCGCGAGCTGACGGTACGCGTCCGCGCCGGGAGAGGCCGACGCGTAGGTGGTGATGGGCTCGCCGGCAACCGTCGTCTCGGGGAACTTGACCGTCCGACGGATGACGGTGTGGAAGACCTGGTCGCCGAACGCCTGGACCACCCGCTCCAGCACCTCGCGGGCGTGGAGGGTCCTCGAGTCATACATCGTGCCGAGGATGCCGAGGATCTCGAGGTCGGGGTTGAGCCGGTCCGCGACCTTGGCGATGGTGTCGGTCAGCAGTGCGATCCCGCGCAGGGCGAAGAACTCGCACTCCAGCGGCATGAGGACGTAGTCGCTTGCCGTGAGCGCGTTGATGGTGAGGAGGCCGAGGCTCGGCGCGCAATCGATCAGGATGAAGTCATAGCGGACCCGAAGCTTGTCGAGGATGCGCATCAGGGTCTGCTCACGAGCCACCTCGCTGACGAGTTGCACCTCGGCCGCGGACAGGTCGATGTTGCTCGGGAGGATGTCCAGGCCCTCGACCGATGAGGACCGGATCACCTCCTCGGTCGTGTACTGCCTGCTCAGCAGGAGGTTGTAGATGCTCTTGTCGAGCGTGTGCGGGTTCACCCCCAGCCCGACCGACAGCGAGCCCTGGGGATCGAAGTCGACCAGCAGGACGCGATACCCGACCTCGGCGAGCGCGGCGCCCAGATTGATCGTGGTCGTGGTCTTGCCGACGCCGCCCTTCTGGTTGCACATGGCGATGACCAGGGCGCGCATGGCACGGGCCGGGTCCGGCGGGATCGGCTCCGGGAACTCAGGCAACGGCCGACCCGTCGGACCGAGTTCGGCCTCGCCGACCAGGGCCGATGCGGCGGGCGCGTCCGGCACCAGGAACTGCGGCGCCTCGTCCGGGAACAGTCCTTCTTCCGCCACCACTTTGCCTCCTTGTCGACTCGTTGGCCAGCCTAGTGGCTCACAGCCGGGCGTGCGTGCCGGGCCTCACCGTGCCCTGGGGTGGGCACCGAGGTACACCTCTCGCAGGTGCTCGACGGTGACGAGCGTGTAGATCTGGGTGGTGGCGACCGACGCATGACCGAGCAGTTCCTGCACCACCCGCACGTCGGCGCCGCCGTCGAGCAGGTGCGTCGCGAACGAGTGCCGCAGGGAGTGGGGCGACACCTCCTCCCGGATTCCCGCCGCCTCCGCAGCCCTGGTGATGATCGCCCATGCCGACTGGCGGGACAGGCGGTCGCCGCGTTGGTTGAGGAGCAGCGCCGGCGACGCCCGCCCGGCTGACTGGGCGAGCACAGGCCGGGCCCGCACGAGATAGTCCTCCACTGCGCGCCTCGCCCAGCTTCCCAGCGGAACGACCCGCTCCTTCCCGCCCTTGCCCCGAAGCAGGAGGCCCTCGTCCGGGTCTGCCAGGGCGGCCTGGAGGTCGTCGACGTCCAGGCCGCACACCTCGGAGACACGGCCGCCGGTGCCGTAGAGGAGTTCGAGTAGCGCGGCGTCCCGCAGGCCCAGGCGGTCGGACCTGTCCGGTGTGGCCAGCAGCGCCTCGACCTGGGCCACGCTCAGCGCCTTCGGGAGGCGGCGCTCGAGTTTGGGGGGATGCAGGTCGGCCGCGGGATTCTCGTCGACGATGCCCTCGGCCCGGGCGAAGGCATGCAGGTTCCTGACCGACACCACGGTCCGGGCCACCGAGGCACGGGCCATCGTCCCTGCCAGCCCGCGGACGAACTCGGACAACTCGACAGGTGTCACGTCGGCAAGGTCCGCCACGCCACGACTGTCCAGGAACGCCACATAGCGTCCGAGATCCCTCCGATACGCGGCGAGCGTATTCGCGGAGAGCCCGCGCTCCACCCGGACGTGGCCCAGATAGTCACGGACGACCCCGTGGATGTCGGTCATCGACCGCGCAGGGCCCTGATCGGCCAGGGTGCATCCGTGGGCCGCAGCCTCTCCAGCCCACCTCCCAGGATCGCCGTCTCCAGCGCGAGCACCCCGGCAACCAGGGTGGGACTCTGGCAGCGCCCGTCGAAGACCGCGGCCACGAGTTCGCCGCGGTCGACCCAGCCCCAACTCATGAAGGCCTCCTCCCCCTCGAGCACGAAGCCATCCGGGCGGGAACCGTTGTGAAGTCCCCGGGCGAGGTAGATCCTGAGCGACTCCTCGCTGGCCCCGGGCGTGGTGCAGATGTCGACGAGCACCTGCCAGCGCTCGGCCGCCAGCGCAACCTCCTCGGCAAGTTCGCGTCGGCCGGCCTCCACCCACGCTTCCTCATCGGAGTCGAGCAGGCCTGCCGGGATCTCCACCAACTCCATGCGCACCGGGTGTCGGTACTGCCGCAGGCAGGCGATCCGGTCGGTCTCCTCGTCCCAGGCGACGACGGCCACCGCGCCCGGGTGGGTCAGGTACTGGCGGCGAACCACCTCGCCGGAGGGGGTGACAACCTCGTCGTTCACGAAGTCGGACACATGTCCCCTGCCGAGCACCTCGTGGTGCCTCACCGGCCAGCTGATGGGTGCGTCTACGATCACCGCTGCTCCTTCCGTGACGCCCCAGTCTGGCACGACTCGGGCATCGGGCCGGTCGCTGGAATCGGCGCGTCAGGAGTTCGGCACCCAGATCCCCGCCTCACCCCAGTAGTCGATGAGCGCGGGCACGTTGTCCGGCGTGACCGCGGCGGTGAGGTCGACGAGCACCGAGACGTCGAACCCCTCGCGCAACGCGTCCATCGCGGTGGCGCGCACGCAGTGGTCGGTGGCGATGCCCACGATGTCGACGTCGGAGACGCCCCGGGTGCGCAGGAACTCGGCCAGGCCGATGTCCCCCGCCGAATGGTCGGCCCCCTCGAAACCCGAGTAGGCGGCCTTGTACTCGCCCTTGTCGAAGACACCATCGAAGTCCCGGAAGGCAAGATTCGGGTGGAAGTCGGCCCCGGGCGTCCCTGCGACGCAATGGGGTGGCCAGGAGTCGACGAAGTCGGGGTGCTCGCTGAAGTGAGCGCCCGGGTCGATGTGGTGGTCGCGGGTGGCAACGACGAAGTCGTAGCCGTGGTCACCCGCCAGCAACCGGCTGATACGGGTGGCGACCTCGGCCCCGCCCGCCACCGCAAGCGACCCGCCCTCGCAGAAGTCGTTCTGGACGTCGACGACTATCAGTGCTCTTGCCATGGTGCTCCTCCTGCGATGACCAGGGCCACCAGACTACCCGCTGGTCTCCGTGTGCGTCGGGCTCGGCCTGCGCGCGCGGTCGAGCAGGTCCCTGGCGTGCTGAAGGCCGACGGCGGAGTCACCGGAGCCGCCCATCATCCGGGACAGTTCGGCGGCCCTCGCGTCCCCCGTGACGGCGCGGACATCGGATGTGGTGACCTCGCCGTCACTGGACTTGGTGATCACGAAGTGGTGGTCGGCGTGTGCGGCGACCTGCGCCAGGTGTGTGACGACCATCACCTGGGCGTCGGTCGCCAGCCGCTGCAGACGACGTCCGATCTCCAAGCCGACTGCACCGCCCACGCCCGCATCCACCTCATCGAACACCAGCGTGCCGTCCCCGGAGGCAAGCACGACCTCCAGCGCAAGCCGCACGCGCGAGAGCTCGCCGCCGGAGGCGACCTTCCCCAGCGGTGCCGGCGCGCTGCCCGGGTTCGCGGAGAACACCAACTCCACCCTGTCCCACCCATTGGGCCCGAGTTCGGTGCGGGTGACCTCGAAGGCCAGCCGTGCATGTGGCATGGCCAGCGCGGCAAGCTCCGCCTGGACTGCCCCGGCTATCCTGGCCGACGCCGCAACCCGATCCGACGAGATGCCCGCCGCGAGAACCGCCAGCTGCGCGTCCAGCTCGGCCACCCTGCCCCGGAGCTCCTCGATCCGGTCGTCGGCCTGCTCGAGCCGACCCAACCGGTCGGCCGCGTCGATCGCCCATGCGATCACGTCGTCCAGTTCCGGCCCGTACTTGCGCATCAGCCCCGCGAGTTGGGCCCGCCGCTCGGCCACTGCCTCGAGCCTGAGCGGGTCGGTGACGAGGTCGGCCAGGTAGCCGGCCACGTCCGCGGCGACGTCATGGAGTGCGAAGCTGGCCTCTCGAATCCCGTCGGCGAGCCCCGCGAACGTCTCGTCGCGCATGGCGAGGTGATCGGCGGCCTTGCGCGCCCCATCGAGGAGCGTCACGGCCGCCGGCGCCTCGAAGTCGTCCTCGTCGCCACTCAGGGCCCGCTGCACGGTCGCGGCCAGGGCCTTCAGGCCGTCGGCGTCCTGGAGCCTGCCGGCCTCGGTGGCGAGGAGGCGATCCTCGCCCGGCGTGGGAGCCACCGCGCCGATCTCCTCCAGCCCGAAACGCAGCAGACCGACCTCGCGATCCCGTGCCGTCGCCGCGTCGAGGAGTTCCTGCAACTCCGATGCCAGACGCCGCCGCTCGGCAAGGTCCGCGCGGTAGCGGGGCAGCCCCGCGGGCTCGGCGAACCGGTCCAGGACCTCGCGCTGGCGGTCAGGGTTCGTCAACCGGATCTGCCCGGACTGGCCGTGGATCACTGCCAGGTCGTTCAGGATCGACGACAGGGTGGACACGGGCACCGCAACCCCGCCCACGGCGGCGCGGGAGCGCCCGTTCGCCCCGACCTGCCGGACCGTGATGAGCTCCTCCCCGTCGTCGACGTCCCCGCCGATGCCCTCCACCGCCATGACAACGTCCTCGGGCACGAGCCAGCGACCCTCGACGACCGCTCGGTCGGCGCCGTGCCGCACGACGCCGGCATCCGCCCTGTCGCCCAGCAGCAGGCCGAGCCCTGCGACGATCATGGTCTTTCCCGCGCCCGTCTCGCCGGTGAGTGCCGTCAGGCCGGGACCGAGCGGCAGCGTGGCGTCGGCCACCACGCCGAAGCCGGACAGGTGGAGTTCAGTGAGCATCAGGCGCCCTGCCCGAACCTGCGGCGCCACCCGTTGACCGGAAGTGCGAACTTCTTCACGAGCCTGGTCGTGAACGGCTGCTCGGACAGCCGGACGATGTGGAGGGGTTTGCGCTCGGCCCAGACCTTGATGGTCTGGGCCGAGGAGACCTCCAGGCTCCGTCGCCCGTCACACCACAGCACCCCGAGGCCGAGGTCATCCGGCAGTTCCAGTTCCACCACAGACGACGGGCTGAGCACCATGGGCCTGTTGAAGAGCGCGTGGGCGGACAGCGGCACGACGAGGATGGCCTGGACGTCCGGCCAGATCACCGGGCCACCCGCGGAGAACGCGTACGCGGTGGACCCGGTCGGCGTGGCCACCAGCACGCCGTCGCATCCCCACCGGGACAACGGCCGGTCGTCTATGCTGACCATCACGCTCAGCATCTTCTCCCGCGCGCGCTTCTCAAGCGAGACCTCGTTGATGGCGAACGACTCCCACTCGGTGTCGCCTCCCGGTCCCAGCGCCTCGACCCGGAGGACGAGCCTCGACTCGACCTGGTAGTCCCGGTTGACGACTGCGACGTGCAGGGCCTCGATGTCGGAGGTCTCGAGCTCGGCCAGGAACCCGACGTGCCCGAGGTTTACACCGAGGAGCGGGACCCCGAGCGGGTGCGCCCACTCGGCTGCCCTGAGGATGGTTCCGTCTCCCCCGAACACGACGGCCAACTCAGCCGGTGAGCCACCGATCGGCGACAGGCGGGCCTGTGGCACGCTTGCCGCCAGGCGTTCCAGTTCCTCGGGGAAGACGAGGATGCTGAACCCCTCCTTGTGCATCTGGGTGATGAACGCGACCGCCGCCGCAAGCGCCTCGGCACGCTCGGGATGCTGCAGGACTGCGACGGTACGGTTCTCCACCTCGCCAGCCTATCTGTCGAGCCGGATGAAGTACTCCACGTTCCCCCCCATGCCGGGTAGGTCACTCTGCCCGCGCCACGTCTGGCGCCACCCCAGCTCGCCCGCGGCCGCCACGACCTCGTCGACGGCCCGGGACCTGGCAGTCTCATCACGGACCACGCCGCCGGGGCCGAGCAATTCGCGACCCACCTCGAACTGCGGCTTGACGAGCAGGAGTGCCGTGCCGTCCTCCCTGAGGACCGCGAGCAGTGGGTCGAGGAGGAGCCTGAGTGAGATGAACGACACATCCCCCACCACGAGTTCGACGGGCTCGCCCTCGACGTCGGCCAGTGTCAGGTCGCGCAGATTCAGGCCGTCCCTTCGGACGACCCTGGGGTCGACCCGCAGTTGCGGCGCCAGTTGGTCGTGGCCGACATCGAACGCGTAGACCCGCCGCGCACCACGCGCCAGGCACACCTGGGTGAAGCCCCCTGTGCAGGCACCGGCGTCGAGGACGCGTGACGGCACTCTGGTTCCCGAGGCGTCGAGTGCCCCGAGAAGCTTGTGCGCGGCCCGGGAAACCCATGGATCCACCGCAGCCACCAGCGAGTTGTCCTCCCCCACCTGTTCGGAGGGCTTGGTCGCCACCAGACCATCGACAAACACGCGTCCGGCTGCGATCAGCCTCGCCGCCTGGGTCCGGGACCGCACCAGGCCACGATCGACGAGCGCCAGATCGAGCCTCACTGCGCCCCGCGCAGCCCCGGGAGGCCGAGTTGTCCGACCGTGGCGTTCGCCAGCACGCCGGCCAGCACCGATTGCGCCTCGTCCAGGCGCGCCAACTGGTCCCCGGTCTCCAAGCGGTCGATTCCGTCCAGGCCCGCCATTGCCTCAGCCACCCGTTCCTTGCGGCGCTCCGTTGCCGTGACGGCGTCGCGCGGGGTCGTCTCACCCATGTACCGGGCTCCTCTCAACGGATGAGGTGGAGTACGTCGAGGACGTCGCTTGCCGACACATGCTCTGCCCAGACCAGCTGCAGGGCCGCCCATAGGGCATCCAACTGGGCCTCACGGTCCTTGGGTTCGGTGAGGAGCGCGACAGCGCCGTCCCTGGCCTCGACGACCTGGGCTCCGACTGTCGCGCGCCCGCCCGAGACAGTGACCTCGCGTGCCGGTCGCAACAGGCCGGCCACGTCCCATGCAATGTGCGTGGGGCGGCCGATGGCAGGGGCCTCGGCGAGGTCGGCCTTGCCGTGGGCCCCAGTGAACACGAAGAGCGAATCCATGCCCACGGCATTCGCGCCCATGATGTCGGTGTCGATCCGGTCCCCGACGAAGACCGGGCGTCTCGCGCCGAGCCTCAGCACGGTCTCGTCCAGCAGTGGCCGGAAGGGTTTGCCCGCGACCTTCGGATCCACGCCAACGCAGGCGCGAACGACCGCGACCTGAGCACCGCAGCCGGGCAGGATGCCCCGCTCGGTCGGTCTGGTCATGTCGGGGTTGGTCGCATACCAGGCAGCACCGCCCTGGATGGCCATCGCGCCGAGCTCGAGCAGCTTCCAGTCGATGTCCGGGTGGTAGCCCTGAACCACCGCGATCGGTGCCTGGTCGAGCGTGTGCACCGGGGTGAACCCGGCATCGCCAAGCTGCCGGGTGAGTGCGTCCGTACCCACCACGAGGACCCGCGCGCCTGCGGGCAGGTCCGCTGCCAGCATGCGCAGCGTCGCCTGGGTGCTGTTCACGACGTCCGCCTCGGTCGCGGTGATCCCCAACTCGACCAGATGCGCGGCCACCGTGGCAGGAGTGCGCGCGGCATTGTTGGTGACGAATCCGACGTTTGCACCTCCCTCACGCAGTGACTGCAGCGCCTCCGGGACCCCCTCGATCGCGTGGGGCCCGAGGTAGATGACCCCGTCCAGGTCGAAGAGGGCCGCGTCGTACCCATCGATCAGCGCCGTCATGCCGGTTCGCCCTCGGAGTCACTGGACCCAACCGACCCGACAGCACCCTCGGGTCCTTCGACGCCTTCGGCGTCCGCAACCGGATCGTCCCAGACTCCCACCGCGAGGTCATCCGGCAGCACGATGCCGTCGATCGCGGCGATCCGGTCGGTGATGTCCAACTCGCCATCGGTGTCCAGCCGCTCGGCCGACTCGAACCACGCCCTCGCCTCCGAGACCCTGCCGTCCTCCTCGAGCATGTCGGCGTAGGCGTAGCGCAGCCTCGCCTGGCTCTGCTTCGGCCCGATCTTCCTCTTGATGGCGGCCTGGAGAAGACGAAGTGTCTCGCCACGCTGACCGAGGTCCTTGCGGATCCCGGCCTCGACGAGGAGGCACTCGATCCGAAGCCCGACATCCTTGGTCCCGGGATCGAGCGACTCGAGAAGCTGCAGGGCGTCGCGCGGTCTTCCGAGCGCACGCTCGCAGTCCGCCATGACGGGCAGGTACTGGTCTCCTCCGTTCATGCGCCGGATAGCCCTGTACTCACGCAGTGCGACGTCGTAGTGGCCAGCAGCATAGGCCGTCTCGGCCGCGGCCTCCCGCACGATGGGGATGCGCCCGGCACGACGTCTGGCGGCCTCCGCGTGCTTGTAGGCGAGTTCAGGGTCCTCGTCGATGAGTTGACCCGCAGCCAGGATGTGCGCGCCGACGATTGCGGCCAAGTCCTTCGGAAGCCCCTTCAACTCCGCCCGGACGCTCATGGGCAAGAGCGACTCGTCGAATTCGGCGGGCGTCGCAGGCTCGTCCGGCGCAGCTCTTGTGCCCGGCCGCGGGACACGCTCGCGTTCCTCCGCGGCCCCGGGATGCCGCCGGTCAGGCCGTCCGGAGGCCTCGCGGTCAGGACGCTCCCCACGATCCTTCGGCCCTGCCGGACCGCGGCCGGAGGAGCCCTGCCCGGACCGGCGGGAGTCCACGCGCTCCTGCTGTCCGGACGAACGGCCACGTGCACTTCCCGAACGTCCGTCACGGTCCTCAGACCGCACAGGCAGTCCGGCACCATGGCCCCCGATGCCGCGACCTCTCCCGGAGTTGGGACGCCCGCCGTCGGCTCGTCCGGGACCGGAGCCCCTTGACCGGTCGGAACGCTCGCCGGCAGGCGGCCGACGAGGCCCACCGTGCCCCCGGGGCTTGCCCGGCTCGGACTCAGAGGGCTCGACGTTGGAGTTGTCAGACATGCCGGTCATTCTCCCACACGACCGAACAGCCCCCCGAATCAGCCCAAGTCCCCGAGCCCGCAGGTTCGCCGAAGGTGTTCGTAACGCAATTCACCCCCGTGACGGTTGGTCACGGGGGTGAATGTTGTGTTGTCCGGCGGCGTCCTAGTCTCCCACAGCGTCCCCGCTGCAGTACCATCGGCGCTGGAAGGCTTAACTTC
>JBDHZH010000023.1:0-38753 GCA_039811745.1 Arachnia sp. | reverse complement strand
TAGATCTCCGGGTCGCGCTCGACGACGGACAGGTACGTGTCGGCGAGTTGTCGCACCAGTTCCACCGGGTCCATGGCATGTGAGGCATCCAGGCTCGGGGCCAGGCTCGCGTGGATGAAGGTGTGGACCGACTCCACGACGGCGACGTAAAGGCCCGTCCGGCCACCGAAGTGCCGGTAGATGACCGTCTTCGAGGTTCCGGCCTCCGCCGCGACCTCGTCCATGCCGACGCCGGCCCCATGGCGCCTGATGGCACGCAGGGTCGCCTCGACCAGCTCGCGCCTTCGCCGGAGGTTGTGGCCCTCCCACCGCGTCGCCCTGCCATCGGGCGTCGTCTCGTCCATGGTCGCCAGAGTATCCCATACTTGCAGTACCTGCTACTCTGGCTAACAGACACTTTCCGACACAGAGGTCCACGGGAGGCCACCCATGCAACTCCGAAACGCCGTGATCGTCGGCGGCAACCGCACGCCGTTCACGAAGGCCGGCGGGCCCTACCGCACGGCCTCCACACAGGACCTCCTCACCTCCGCCCTCGACGGACTCGTGGCGCGCTTCGGATTGGCCGGGAAGGAGCTCGGCGAGGTTGCCGCGGGCGCGGTCCTGAAGAAGCCGCGTGACTTCAACCTCACCCGCGAGGCCATCCTCGGATCCGCACTCTCCCCCCACACCCCCGCCTGCGATCTGCAGCAGGCCTGCGGCACCGGGCTGGAGGCCGTCGCCTACATCTCCAACAAGATCCGCCTCGGCCAGGTGACCAACGGCGTCGGCGGCGGCGCCGACAGCGCATCCGACGCCCCCATCGTCGTCTCCGAGCCGTTGCGCCATGCGCTGCTTGCAGCCAACGGCGCAAGGACCCTCACCGACCGGATGCAGGCCTTCATGGGCGTGCGTCCCAAGGACCTGGTGCCTGTGCCTCCGGTCGTCGACGAGGCCAGGACGGGCCTGTCCATGGGTGAGTCGCAGGCCATCACGACCCTGAAGTACGAGATCTCGCGTGAGGCGCAGGACGAGTTGTCGTTCCAGTCGCACATGAATCTGGCACACGCCTGGGACACGGGCTTCTTCGACGACCTTGTGACCCCGTTCCTCGGCGTCACGAGGGACACGATCCTCCGCCCGGACACGACGATGGAGAAGCTCGGCAAGCTCCGCACCGTCTTCGGGGCGCCCGACACCGCCACCATGACGGCGGGCAACTCGACAGCCCTCAGCGACGGCGCCGCAGTGGTGCTGCTGGCCGAGGAGGAGTGGGCCAGGGCAAACGGGTGGCCAACGCTTGCCCGGGTCATCGACGTGCAGGTGGCCGCGGCCGACTACGTGACCGGCAACGAAGGACTGCTGATGGCCCCTGTGCGAGCGATCCCGGTCCTGCTCGCCAGGAACGGCATGGCCCTGGACGACTTCGACCTGCTGGAGTTCCACGAGGCGTTCGCCTCCACCGTCCTCGCCCAGATCCAGGCACTGGAGGCCGCCGGGGTGGGCGTCGTGGACCGGGCGAGGCTGAACGTGAACGGCAGCTCGCTCGCGGCCGGGCACCCGTTCGCCGCCACCGGTGGACGGATCGTCGCCAGTCTCGCGAAGATGCTGGCCGCCAGGGGCCCCGGCGCACGCGGACTGATCTCGATCTGCGCCGCGGGTGGCCAGGGCGTCACCGCGATCCTGGAGGCATGCTGATGTCCGGCATGGATTTCCTCGAGACCCTCTACACCTCCGGCCCGGGTCGCGCACTGGCCCACCGCGTCGGCCTCGCCGATCCGCCGAGGCTGCGCCGCGGCCGGGTGCAGGCGGACGGCCCGGTCGTGCTGGCCACGCTCCCGAACGGAGGCGTCGCCGCCGAGGTGCTGCGCACACTCGGCGTCCCCACCAACGCCCCACTGCTGGATGTCCCGGGTGCGCGCACGAAGGACGACAAGGGCCACGACGTCCCGCCCGCCTATCCGACCCGTCCCGGCGCGGTCGTCGTGGACGCCACGGGGCTGCGCACGATCGCCGAGTTGGAGCTGATACGGCAGGTGCTGCGGCCGGCGGTTCGCAACCTCGAACGGTCCGGGCGCATCATCCTCCTGGCCACCGACGCGTCCGGCGTCGAGGGACTGGAGGCGCACGCCGTCGCGCAGGCGATCGACGGCATCAACCGCACCGTCGGCAAGGAGCTCCGCGGCGGATCGACGTCCAACCTCCTGTTCCTGCGTCCGGGGGCCACGGCGGCCGACGTCGAATCCACCATGTTGTTCCTGCTGCAGGGTCGATCGGCCTTCGTCTCGGGCCAGTCGTGGCGCATCGGCCCACGCAAACCGGGCGACGCCGTTGGCGACGAGTACGACCGCGAGCATCCCCACCGGGGTCGCATCGTCGTGGTCACCGGGTCGGCCCGCGGGATCGGTGCGGCGATCAGCCGCACCTTCGCCCGCGACGGTGCCAAGGTGGTCGCGGTCGACATCCCGGCCTCCGGCGAGTCGCTGGCGGCCGTCGCCAACGAGGTCGGCGGCTCTGCTTTACAGCTGGACATCACCGGGCCCGAGGCGGGCCGACGCATCGCGGAGCACGTCGCACGCATCCACGGCTCCGACGCCCGGATCTGGGCCATCGTGCACAACGCGGGCATCCTCCGGGACAAGATGCTCGCCAACCTGGACGAGAAGCGCTGGGCCCAGGTGCTGGACGTGAACCTGGCAGCGGAGATCCGGATGAACGCCATCCTGCTGGACCCGGACCTTCCGGGAGGGCTTGCGGCCAATTCCCGGATCGTCGGGATCGCGTCCACCTCCGGGGTGGCAGGCAACAAGGGGCAGACCAACTACGCCGCCTCCAAGGCCGGCGTGATGGGGCTGACCTGGGCAGAGTCCGCGGAACTCTCCGACAGGCCCGTGACGGCCAACGCAGTCGCGCCCGGGTTCATCGAGACCGACATGACGGCCTCCATTCCATTCATCAACCGCGAGATCTTCCGGCGCACCAACTCCCTGAACCAGGGCGGTCAGCCGATCGACGTCGCCGAGACCATCGCCTACCTTGCCGATCCTGCCTCCGGCGGTGTGACCGGCCAGGTTGTGCGGGTCTGCGGACAGAACCTGGTGGGTGCGTGATGGTCGGCGGTCAGGTGGTGCGCCTGCCCGCCATGCCGGGCGTGGGTGGCCTGATGGCCAGGGCCGTCCTGCCGGGCGGCGGCAGGCCGCCCGCCACGAATGGCCTGCCCGACCGCAGCGTCGTCGTCGAGCGGTACCTGCAGGACCAGGACAGGCTGGCGGCCTACAGCAGGGTCACGGGGTTCGGCATCCGTGACGCCGTGCCCGCGACCTGGCTGCACGTGCTCACCTTCCCGCTGCACCTGTACGTCATGGCCCAGTCGGACTTCCCCTTCCCACTGGCAGGTGTGCTTCATGCGTCCAACGAGATGACGCTGCACCGCCCGGTCGCGGTGTGGGAGCGACTCACCATCGAGGTCACCGCCTCCGGCCTCGCCCCGCACAGGCTGGGAGCCGCCTTCGACCTGGTCGGGACCGTGCGTGTCGGCGACGAGGTGGTCTGGGCCGGAAGGAGCGTCTATCTGGCCCGGGGCAGGCACATCCCCGGGGAGCAACCCCCGCCCTTGCCGCGGATCGAGGCCCCGGACGCCCCGGCCAGCCAGAAGTGGATACTTCCCTCCGATCTCGGGCGCCGCTACGCCGCAGTCTCCGGCGACAGCAACCCGATCCACCTCCACCCACTGACGGCCATGCCGTTCGGGCTGAAGCGGCCCATCATCCACGGCATGTGGACGCACGCCAGGGCGCTCTCGGCCCTGGGGCCGCTGGTGCCCGATGCCTTCACCTGCCGCGTCACGTTCACCAAACCGATCAGGCTGCCCGGCAGTGTGTGGTTCACCGTCGCCGAGGACGAGCCCGGGCCCCGGTTCGCGGTGGTCAACTCCGATCGGAGCAAGCCCTACCTGGTCGGTGCCATCACGCCCGCCCCGGCCGGCTGAATTCCCGCGAAACCGACCCCCGGGGGGGCTCTCCCCTCTGGGGCGTCCGGCTCCGGATGGCGAGTCAGGCCTCGTCTGACTCGGTCCAGCCCAGTTCGTCCCAGACCGCCTGGGGGATCAGGTGGTCCACCCGTTCCAGTACGTAGTCCGGCTTGTCGCGCGGTTCCAGCGCGGCCGCATCCTCGGCCGTGGCCTCCCCCGTGAGCACGAGCGCCGACACCATGCCGGTGTCCAGCGCCATCGCAATGTCGGTCTGGAGGCGGTCACCGACCATCACCGAGTTGCTGACGTCGGCATGCAGTCCGGACATCGCCTCCGTCAGCATCAGGCGACTGGGCTTGCCCAGGTTGATCTGGCACTTCACACCCGTGCAGGCCTCGATCGCCGCGGTCATTGCAGCACAATCCGGCTCGCCGCGCCCGCCCGGGAAGGGGCAGAACCGGTCCGGATTGGTCTGGATCAGGAAGGCGCGCTTGTGGAACCAGATGGCATCGAAGGCGATCTGCAGCTTGCGGTAGTCGAAGCCCCTGTCGTAGGAGGAGATCACGATGTCGATCTCGGCAGGATCCTCGCTCAGGCGGAAGCCCGCCGCCCGCAGCGCGTTCTTGAGTGGCTCCTCCGAGATGCAGAACAGCACGGCGTCGGGATGGTGCTGCAGAAGCCAGCGCGTGGTCGTCACGACCGTGTTGGCGATGTCCTCCAGCGGGGTCGGGAGCCCGAGGGCTGCCAGTTTGGCCGCGTACTGGTCGGGGTCCTTGGTGGGGTTGTTCGACAGGAACCTGGTCGGTATGCCCCGTCGCCTCAGTTCCCGGATCATCCTTGCCGCACCCGGCAGCAGGTGGTCGCCGAGGTAGATCGTGCCGTCAAGGTCGAACACGTAGGCGTCGTAGAGCGCGGTTGGACGCTTCATCACCTTCTCAGTCATGGGCCGTCCCCTTCGTATGAGGTCTTTCGTTCGTACGAGATCATGCACACCCCGTGTCCCGGCGGGACCGGTCCATAGAGTGCTCCCAACGTAGCCACCGCCGCCGGGCCATGTTCGGAATCACATAAACTCGCTTCCCATGGA
This sequence comes from Arachnia sp., assembly GCA_039811745.1. Taxonomy (GTDB): domain Bacteria; phylum Actinomycetota; class Actinomycetes; order Propionibacteriales; family Propionibacteriaceae; genus Arachnia. The sequence goes on along the minus strand of JBDHZH010000023.1, from coordinate 33,717 downwards.
CGAACAGAGTCGCACCGCCGCCGGGTGGGGCCTTGCGACGGTGCACCGAACCGCGGGTGTACTGGACGCGTGGTTCCCCGACCCCACAGTCGGGGCGCCCTCCCCTGCGGAGCCACCCGCGGACCTCCGCCTGGCCGTGCACTCCGACGACCTCAGGCGGACGACATCCGAGCTCGTGCGCCTGGACATCGACCTGGACGCCCCGCCCGCGGGCGTGGCGGACGCCTACCTGCGGCTCCACCTGCTGAGCCACCGACTCGTCCCGCCGCATGGCCTGAACCTCGATGGGCTCTTCGGCATCCTGCCGAACAACGCATTCACCAGCCGCGGCCCCATGCGTCCGGAGGATGTCAGTCGAGTACGTGTAGCGCTCCTCGGCCGCGGCGAACAGCTGATCGTGTACGGGGTCGACCGGTTCCCGCGCATGGTCGACTACGTCGTCCCCACGGGCGTCCGGATCGCGGATGCGGACCGGGTCCGTCTCGGGGCGCACCTCGCCATCGGCACCACCGTGATGCACGAGGGGTTCGTGAACGCCAACGCCGGAACGCTCGGCGCCTCCATGGTGGAGGGCCGCATCTCGGCCGGCGTGGTGGTCGGCGACGGCTCGGACGTCGGGGGCGGATCGTCCATCATGGGGACCCTGTCGGGAGGCGGCCAGGAGATCATCCGAATCGGCGAACGCTGCCTTCTGGGCGCCCAGGCCGGCATCGGGATCTCGCTCGGCGACGACTGCGTCGTCGAGGCGGGCCTCTACGTCACAGCAGGCACCAAGGTGACGCTCCCAGACGGCAGCGTCGTCAAGGCGCGCGAACTGTCCGGGAGGAGCGGGCTCCTCTTCCTGCGCGACTCGACCACCGGCGCCGTCCTCGCCCGCAACCGTGGCGGGGCTCCGGTGCGCCTCAACCCCGACCTGCACATCACATCATGAACCGCAAGGTGATGATCCGGGTCCTGGTGCTCGTGCTGTTCCTGTCCGCGGTCGGGTTCGGCGCATGGAAGGCCTACGACTACGCCCAGACCCTCATGAACCGGGAACGCTGCTATGTCACGCTGGCCGACGGCTCTGATCCCCTCACGCTGACCGCCGAGCAGTCCCGCAACGCGGCGATCATCGTCGCCGCCTCCTACAAGGCGGGACTTCCGGAACAGGCGGCGGTGATCGCTCTGGCGACTGCCTGGCAGGAGTCCGGGCTGAGGAACCTCGACTACGGCGACCGCGACTCGCTCGGACTGTTCCAGCAGCGCCCCTCCTACGACTGGGGCACGCCCGATGAGATCATGGACCCCTGGTACGCCTCGGGCCGCTTCTACGAGGAGTTGGTCAAGTTCGACAACTGGGAGAGCCGCGGCATCACGGAGATGGCACAGAAGGTGCAGCGCAGCGGCTACCCCGAGGCCTACCGGAAGCACGAGGCGAACGCCATCGCGCTCGCCGGCGCGCTTCGAGGCTCACGTCCGGCGACATTCGCCTGCATCGACCGCACGGACACCCCGGGAGACGCCAAGGCGTTCGCGGAAGTCGTCGCACAGGTGCCTGGCGTGAAGTCGGCCCAGGACGGCAACACCGTCACTCTGACCTCCTCGGATGACACGGCGCTCTGGAGCGCGGTGCAGTTGGCCCTTGCCAACACCCGCGACGGCGGCATCGTCGCGGCCACGATGCCCGATCACGTCTGGAAGCAGGGATGGAAGAGTTGGGGCGAGGCGGCAGGGAAGGGCACCGCCGGCACGGCGGTGATCAGCCTGCGCTCGCAGTAGCCGCGACGACGAGTGCGCAGCGGGGCCGCGACGGTGGTCGTCAGCGACGCGCGAGGCGCCCGGCCGCTGCCTTGATCCTCTCGTCGGTGGCGGTCAGGGCAAGGCGCACGTGCCGGTCGGAGTCTGCGCCGTAGAAGTCTCCCGGGGCCGCCAGGATCCCGAGATCGGCCAGGTGGTCGATCGTGTCGCGGCATGGTTCGCCGCGCGTCGCCCACAGGTACAACCCGCCCTGCGAGTGGTCGATCCGGAATCCGGCCGCCTCCAGCGCCGGGCGCAGGACCGCCCGCCTGGCAAGGTACCGCTCCCGCTGGGCCTCGACGTGCGCCTGATCCTCGAGCAGCGCCGCCATGGCCGCCTGGATGGGGGCGGCCAGCATCATCCCGAGGTGTTTCCGCACGCCGACGAGCTCCGAGACGACCGCGGCATCGCCGGCCACGAACCCGGCCCGGTACCCGGCGGCATTCGAGCGCTTGGAGACCGAGTGCACCGCCAGAAGACCCGCCGGGTCGCCGTCGTTGACGCGCGGGTCCAGGACGCTGATCGCCTCCGCCTCCCAGGCGAACTCGCCGTAGCACTCGTCGCTGGCCAGCACCGCCCCCGCGGACCGGGCGGCGGCCACCCAGGCCCGCAGTTCTGCGAGGGAAAGCATGGCGCCCGACGGGTTGGCGGGTGAGTTGATCCAGATCAGCCGCGTTCCGGCAGGCACCCCGGCCGGGTCGTCCAACGGCACCGGTGCGGCCCCCGCCACCAGCGCCCCGACCTCGTAGGTCGGGTAGGCGCAGGAGGGGAACACAACCGAGTCCCCCCTGCCCAGGCCGAGGAGCACCGGAAGCCAGCCCACCAGCTCCTTCGTCCCGAGCACGGGAAGCACCCCGTCGTCGCCGAGCGGGACAGAGGCCCACCGTCGCCGCATGTACCCGACGATCGCGGCGGCCGTGGTGGCCGCACCCTTCACCGTCGGGTAGCCGTGCGCGTCCGCCGCCGCCGCCAGTGCCGTGCCGGCGATGCCCGGGGTCGGGTCGACGGGGGTGCCGACGGAGAGGTCGACGATGCCGTCCGGGTGGGCGGCGGCCCTGCTCCTCGCGGCCAGCAGCGTGTCCCAGGGGAAGTCAGGGAGCCTGTCGGCCAGTGACATTCACTCGCCCTGGGGCGGGAGGGCCGCGACGACGGGGTGGTCGTCGTCGATGACCCCGAGCTTGGCAGCGCCGCCCGGGGAGCCGATCTTGTCGAAGAACTGCACGTTGACGTCGTAGTACTCGGCGAACTCGGAAGGGACGTCGTCCTCGTAGAAGATCGCCTCAACCGGGCACACGGGCTCGCAGGCACCGCAGTCCACGCACTCCTCGGGGTGGATGTAGAGCATCCGGTTGCCCTCGTAGATGCAGTCCACCGGGCACTCCTCGACGCAGGCACGGTCCTTCACGTCGACGCACGGCAGGGCGATGATGTATGTCACAGTTCTCTCCTCCAGGCTTCGGTTGGGCGCTTCAGCTTACCCGCAGATGATCTTGTCACCGGCGTTGTACCTCCAGGTGAAGTTCTCCGTCCTCGCGGCTTGTCCGCCCTTGTAGAACGTCCGGCTCCACTTCGCGGTGAATCCCTGGATGGGCGCCTGGGGCTCGCACTTCGTGCCTGCCGGCAGGGTACGCTCGCCCCCGGTGTAGAAACCCGACTTGGTGGCGTCGGTGACCACGATCTTGTCCCACGTCGGGCGCGACCACATCCTGAACGTGATGCTGCCCTTGCTCGACGGGGTCGACTTCTTGATGAAGCCCTGGATGTAGACGGGGTACTCCGTGTCGTTCCTGAACCGAAGATCGACGGACCCGTAGTAGACGGTGGCCTCGCGGCCCGCCGGGTACCTGTCGAAGTAGAGCGAGTGGGGCTTGTGCTCCACGTCCTCCAGGCCGGCGAAGATGGCCGCGTTGAACAACGTGGTGGCGCTCTGCGAGATGCCTCCACCCGGCTCCTTCACCAGGACCCCGCCGTTGATGACGTACCCGTCCACGTAGCCGTTCGCGGCCGTCCGGGGGCCGAGCGTGTCGTTGAGGCTGAACGTGTCACCCGGCATCAGGACGGTGCCGTTGACGGTGCCCGCCGCCAACCCGAGGTTGTTGTTCCGGTAGTCCGCGTGCGGGAAGTACGTGGTGAACTCGCCGATGACCTGGTTCGGGGCCACCTTCTCCGCCGCGGCCGTGTCGAAACGCGAAGTCTGGGGGACGACACCCACGGTCACCGTGCGCTCGGCGCCGGACTTGATGGCGGCCTGCTCCACCGCAGTGCCGAGTTCCTTGGGGTCCACAACTTCACCGTCGACGGAGGGCACGACGACGATCTGGCCGTCGGTCATCTTGTAGGTGGCGTCCCTGCCCCCATCGAGAGCCAGTCCCTTGCGTTCCTCGGCGGTCAGATCAAGCAGCCGCGCACCGTCCACGTGAGACGTGAACGTGCCGTCGGCGAAGCTGATGGAGGCGGCCGCACCGATCTGCTGCGGAGAGATCTGGAAGCTGCCGTCGCGCACCTGCACAGTGATCGGCCCCGACACGGCGGGGCCCGCGAACTTGTCGACGGCATCCTTGACCATGGCGTCGGTCACGGTGGGGTCGGCCTGCTTCAGCACAACCTCCGCGGAGGTCTGCCTCTCGTCGAAGGCCTGGATCACCTTGGGGCCGGTGGCGTCGACGTCCAGCGCGTCCGCCGGCTCGGCCGGGGTGGTGACGACCTGCCCCGCATCGAACGCCAGCGTGGCATCGACGCCCTCCGTGGCGAAGGCCTCGGCCACGCCCTCCAGCGCCTTGCCCAGCGCGGACGCGTCGACCGTGTGGGGGAGCGGGACGTCGCCGCCGCCGAGGAATGCGCGAATGACGTGCGCGGGCGACCAGCTGAAGCCGCCCCCGGCGTCACGGACTGCGGCGTCGTAGTCCAGCGTGAAGCCGCTGTCCAGCGGGCTGATCTGGGCCTTGTCCGCGTCGGCGGTCCGCAGGGCGATCGGGGTTGCGAAGGTCGGTTCCAGTTCCTGCCGCAGCTTCGCGGAGGCGTCGGCCGGCGACATGCCCCCGATCGGGACCCCTTCGACCGAGGCATTCGCCGGGAGCTGGTTGCCTGCGATGAAGTACCCAACGACGTACAGGCCACCGAGGATGACGACGAGTGCGGCGACGGCACCCGCCACCCACTTCCAGATGCGGCCGTCCCGCTTCACATCCCTGCTCAAGACTCGTCCCCTCCGTGGGCGACCGGCGCAGCCCACCCGCGCAATTGTACGGGTTGCAGACGGTCGTCCATACTCCACCGTCTGTCCACGGTATGGTGTGCGGTTGTCGTCCGGAGAGCTGAGGTGCGCAGGTGTGGTTGGTTGACCGGATCCGCGCCACCGGGCTGCCCCGGACCGCATGGGTGCTTTCCGGCGCCGGCTTCCTGGTCGCGGTCGGCTTCGGCGTCGTGATCCCCGTGCTCACACCCTTCGCAAGGACATTCGAGGCGACGACCTTCCAGCTCGGCCTGGTGGTGAGCATGTTCGCCGCGGTCCGACTGGTCACGAGCCCGTTCGCGCCGAGGATCGGGCGCGCCCTCGGTGAGCGGAACGCGATCACCGTCGGGATGCTCATCGTGGCCGCCTCCACCGTGGCCACCGCCCTGGCGCCGAACCTCGCAACCATGATCGCCATGCGCGCCCTCGGCGGCGTCGGGTCCGCCATGTTCACGGTCTCGGCAATCAACCTGCTGCTGGCGACGACACCGGAGGCGCTGCGGGGGCGGGCCTCCGGTCTCTACCAGGGCGGGTTCCTGCTGGGCTCCATGGGGGGCCCCGCCATCGGCGGGCTGCTCGGCGTCATCTCCTTGCAGGCGCCGTTCTACTTCTACGCGTTCATGCTCGTCGTGACGGCGGTGTTCGTCTTCGTGATGCTGCCCGCTCGCGCCCCCGCGGTGTCCGCGCACCGCCGTCACCCAAGACGGTTCCGCGAGGTGGCCTCCGACGTCCGCTACCAGGTGGCGTGCACGCTGGCCTTCGGCCAGGGCTGGCAGTCCTTCGGCGTGCGGAATGCCCTGATCCCGATCTTCGTTACCGAGTCCCTGCTCCTGGAGACGACCTGGACCGGCATCGCGTTCGCCGTCGCCGCCGTCGCCCAGACGCTCATGCTCGGGCCGGCTGGGAACGCCACCGACCGTATCGGGCGCAAGCCCGTCATGATCGCCGCAGGGCTGATCTGCGGCGTGGCCACCATCGCCATGCCCTACTCCCCCAACATCACCGTCCTGATAGCCACGCTCTGCCTGTTCGGGGTGGGCGCAGCCGCGCAGGGGACGGCCCCCACCGCGGCCGTGGCGGACGCCACCGACGGCCGGGGCGGCGCACCAGTGGCGGTGTTCTCGATGGTCACCGACATCGGCACGATCCTGGGCCCGTTGATCACGGGCGCGATCATCGACGCGTTCTCGTTCCAGACCGGGTTCCTCGTCGGGGGGCTGATCCTGATCGCGGGCGCCGTCCACGCCCTGTTCATCCCCCGCTCGCTCGACCTGTCCTTCAGGAGGCACACTGCCGCCTCCTGAGCGCCACCGCCCTACAGGTGGGGCGAGTGGCGAGTCAGCGGATGTCGATCCGGAATGGCAGGGCGAGCACCCCCGGGAAGCCGATCCCGAGCCTCGCCGCCGCCTGCTGCAGCAAGTCCTCCCCCACGACTGGCAGGAAGGCCGCCGCAGAGCGGGACTCGCTCGAGTTCGCGGGGAACAGCCTCTCGATGGGGCCGAGGTGCCCGACGCGTGTCACCACGGCATCCTCGGGGTCGAGGTCCGCCAGCACGCACGCCCGCTCGAACGCCTCCCGCCAACCGCCGAGGCTGTCCACGAGCCCGCGCTCCGCCGCGTCCGCCCCGGTCCACACCCGGCCGCGCGCCAGCGGTTCCAGTTCCTCGTGCGTCATCCCACGATCGGCGGCCGCGAACCTTGTGAAGTCGTCGTAGATCCTGTCCAGCATCTCGTCCAGCTTGGCCCAGTCGTCGGGAGTGAACTCGGTGGCCGACGACAACATGCCGGAGCGTGCCCCGACGCGCACGGGCTCGCGCACGAGGCCCAGCTTGTCGAACAGGCCACGGGTGACCAGCTTGCCGGCAAGCACACCGATCGACCCGGTCAGCGTCGTCGGCTGCGCCACGATCTCGGTGCATCCCATGGCCGCGTAGTAGCCGCCCGAGGCCGCCACGTTGCCCATCCTGGCCACCACGGGCCGGCCACTGGCCCTGACGTTCAGCACGGATCGTCTGATGAAGTCCGAGGCCACGGCCGACCCGCCGGGGCTGTCGATCTCGAACAGGACAGCCTTGACCGAATCGTCCCTCATGCACGCACGGAGTTGCTCATCGACGACGTCGGCGCCCGCCGACTCGTTGCCGATGCCCCCGGCACCCCTGCCGGTAACGATCGCCCCACGGAGCGTCACCACTGCAACCTTCTCCCTGTGCCGGCGGAGGGACTTGCCAAGCCGCGGCCGGGGCTGCCAGCGCTGGACGAAGCGCAGGTGCTCCGGCGTCGCCCCCCACTGGCCGAGGCAGGCCGCATACAACTCGTCCCGGTAGCCGACGTGGTCGACCAGCCCGAGTTCGAGCGCACGCTGAGCGGTCAGGGGGGACTCGTCGACGGCCTGCCGCACCACGTCGGGCTCCAGCCCCCGCCGCCTGGCGATGGTTGCCACCGCGTCGTCCACGAGCGACTCCCCGATCCTCGTCATCATCTCGCGGTTCGCATCGGTCACGTGATCGGCGGCGTACTGGTCGGCCGCGGATTTGTACTCCTTGCGCTGGCCGAACTGCGGCACCACTCCCGCCTTGTTCAGCATGCCCTTGAGCAGGACGATGCTCAACTCGACCCCTCCGAGGCCCACGTACCCCGTCGGCTGCACCCACACCTGCTGCGCTGCCGTGGCGAGCTTGAAGGCGCCGAGGCTGTTCACCATCTCGCCGAACGACTCCGCCCAGGCGGCGGTGGGACGGTGCTCCCCGAATGCCTCGATGAGTTGCGCCGCCTCATCGAGAACGGCGAGGGGCTGGCCGGGGTTGACTGCATGCACGATCAGCCCGGCCACCCTCTGGTCCTGCGCGGCCTCGTGGAGACGGTGCCGCAACGCGACCATCGATGTGGCGTTCAGCGCCTGCATCGCCTTCAGCGGATTGTTGGGCCTGACTTCGAGCAGCCCGCGGGCCAGGTCGAGTTCGAGGACCACCGTCCTGTGTCCGATCGCGGGCATCTTGTCGAGGAGGTCGTCGAGGCGCATGCTCGCATCGTACCCACCCCCACCGACGGCAAGAGGGGCCCGCTTGCGCGGACCCCTCTCAGAGTGGGACGTCGATCAGGCGAGGACGCCCTTGGCAACCTCCGCGACGTGCGCCGCAGTGAATCCGAACTCCGTGAAGCACTTGGCGCCGCTGGCAGATGCCCCGAAGTGATCGAGCGACACGGAGGCGCCCGAGCAGCCCACGTACTTCTGCCAGCCCATGGCGATGCCCGCCTCCACGCTGACGCGCGCGGTCACCGCAGCCGGCAGCACCGACTCCTTGTACTCGTCGCTCGTGGCGTCGAACCACTCCTGGCAGGGCATGGACACGACGCGGGTGGCGACGCCGTCCGCCTCCAGGAGGTCCTGCGCGTCGAGGGCGACCTCGATCTCGGAGCCCGTGGCGATCAGGATCACCTGCGGTGCCGCGGAGGCCTCGCTCAGCACGTAGGCGCCGTTGGCCACGCCGTCGGCAGAGGCGTACCTCTCGCCGCGCGGAACCGTGCGCAGGTCCTGGCGGGACAGGATGATGCCGGCCGGGTTGCCCGTGCGGCGCAGGATCTCCCCCCATGCCACCGAGGTCTCGTTGGCGTCGGAGGGACGCACGACGTCGAGGCCGGGGATGGCGCGGAGCGCCGCGAGGTGCTCGACAGGCTGGTGGGTGGGACCGTCCTCGCCGACGCCCACCGAGTCGTGCGTCCACACGAACGTGGCCGGGATGCCCATGAGCGCGGCCAGCCTGACTGCGGGACGCATGTAGTCGGAGAAGACCAGGAAGGTGCCGCCGTAGGGACGCGTGAGGCCCGAGAGCGTGATGCCGTTGACGATGCCGCCCATGGCGTGCTCACGAATCCCGAAGTGGAGGGTACGGCCGTACTCGTTGCCCTGCCAGTCCTCGGTCTGGCGGTCGGCGGGCAGGAAGCTCGGCTCACCCTTCATGGTGGTGTTGTTGGAGCCGGCCAGGTCGGCGGAGCCGCCCCACAGCTCGGGCAACTGCGAGGCGAGCGCGCTGAGCACGTCGCCCGACGCCTTGCGCGTGGAGGACTTGCCCTCGGCGAACACCGGCAGGCTCAGGTCCTCCGGCAGCTTGCGCGCCCGGATGCGTTCCAGCAGTGCGGCGCGCTCGGGGTTCGCCTGCTGCCAGGCAGCGAACCGCTCGTCCCAGGCCGCGCGCGCGGCCTTCCCCCGGGCCGCGGCGTTGGCGCGGGTATGGTCGACCGCCGCCTGGTCGACTGCGAACGGCACGTCCTCGAAGCCGAGCCTCGCCTTCAGGGCCGTGATCTCGTCCTTGCCGATCTTGTTGCCGTGAACGCTGTGGCTGCCGGCCTTGTTCGGCAGGGGCCAGCCGATGATCGTGGTCACCTTGATGAATGAGGGCTTGTCGGTGACCTTCTTGGCCTCCTCGATCGCAGCCAGCAGCGCGTCCAGATCCTCGCGGTACTCGGTGCCGCCGTGGGTCCAGTCGACGTGCTGCACGTGCCACCCGTAGGCCGCATAGCGGGCCGCGGCGTCCTCGGTGTAGGAGATGTTGGTGTCGCCCTCGATGCTGATGCGGTTGTCGTCGTAGAACAGGATCAGGTTGCCGAGCTGCTGGGTCCCGGCAAGCGACGACGCCTCACCGGAGACGCCTTCCTGGAGGCAGCCGTCGCCTGCGATGGCGTAGATGTACCGGTCGAACACCGAGGTGCCCTCGGGAGCCTCGGGATCGAGCAGGCCGCGCTCGCGGCGCGCCGCCATCGCCATGCCGACGGCGTTCGAGATGCCGGCACCGAGCGGCCCGGTGGTGCACTCGACGAACTTCGTGTGCCCGTACTCGGGGTGGCCGGGGGTCTTGGACCCCCAGGTGCGCAACGCCTCAAGGTCCGAGAGCTCCATGTCGGCCCCAGCCAGGTAGAGCTGGCAGTACTGCGTCAGCGAGGCATGCCCGGCGGAAAGGACGAACCGGTCGCGGCCCAGCCACTTGTCGTCGGTCACGTCGAGGTTCATGACCCTCTGGTAGAGCAGGTAGGCGATCGGCGCCAGCGAGACCGGTGTGCCTGGGTGACCGTTGCCGACCTTCTCGACGGCATCCACAGCCAGGATGCGTGCGACGTCTACGGCGCGGGAATCGAGTTCGGTCCAGTCAAGAGCCATGGTGGGTTCTCTCCTACAGGTAGCTTGGCGGCCGAGCGGCCCTTCAGTGCCCTACTCTATTGGCCGCCTGCCCGAAGAACCCTCCCGGTTGTCAGAAGTTGAGCGTCGGCCCATCCTGCACCCAGGTCGGGAGCGCCGAGACTGCGTGGTCGTCGGGGGCGTCCTCGCCGTGCACAGCCTGGCTCTCGGGCTGTGGCGAGCCCGGGATCACAGGCCTGATCGTCTCGCCCAGCGCCTCCCGGACGAGCCTGCCGATGCCTTCGCCGGCGTCGGGCTCGTACTTGCGGATCTCAGCCATGGAAGGAGTCTACGGCCCCGCCAGGACGTCCAGCACGGCCCCGGCATAGGCGTCCTCCGTGTCCGGCTCACGCGTCCGGCGGTTGGCGCCGGCCACCACATAGGTCACCACCCAATTGCCGTCGACCCGTTCCAGGGCCACGAACCTCTCCCCCAGCCATGCCCGGAGCTGGTCCTCGCGGGGCAGCCACAGGACGTCGGTGGCGGGTATCGAGTCGAGCGCCCACTCGGTGGTGCCGTTGAACTTGACGACGCCTGCCCCGTGGTGCTCGTGCACCTCGATCGTCATCTCGGCGACGTGGAACACCTCGTCGTCCATGTCCCGGTCCGGGACCACGAACCTGTCGCCCGCAGCGGGATGCCATGGCAGGCCGGCTGCCGCGAGGGCGCGGGCGAGGGCGAGGGAGATCACGTCAGCTCCTGACGACTGGGCGGCGCATGCGTCGAGCCTACGCCGAGGCGTGCCATGATCCCCGGTATGGAAGCAGCTCGGGTGGCGGTCGTCGGCGCAGGACCCTCCGGGATTTTCGCGGCCCGGGCGCTGTGCATCAGGGATCCGGACGTCCTGGTCCACGTCTACGACCGGCTGCCGACGCCCTTCGGTCTGCTGCGTTACGGCGTCGCGCCCGACCACACATCGATGAAGGGCATCCAGGCCGCGCTGGCACGCGTGTTCGAAGAGCCGCGTGTGTCGTTCATCGGCCACGTCGAACTGGGCTCCGACCTCACCCGCGCCGACCTGCTCGCCACCTACGACGCCGTCGTGTACGCAGCCGGCGCCTCCGAGGACCGGCAGCTGCGGGTCCCCGGCGAGGACCTGGCGGGCAGCCGGTCCGCGCGGGACCTGGTCGCTTGGTATTCGGGCCATCCGGACGCGGAGCCACAATCGCTGAGCGGGGTCACCACCGCGGTGACGGTGGGTGTGGGCAACGTGGCCGTGGACGTGGCCCGCATCCTGTTGAGGACCCCGGAGGAGCTGGCCCCCACGGACATGCCGCAGGCCGTCCTCGACGAGTTGGCCGGCAGCAGGATCACCGATGTGTGGATCGTCGGACGGCGGGGGCCGCAGCACGCGTCGTTCACCACAGTCGAGTTGCGCGAGCTCCTGACGCTTCCCGGCATCCAGCCCATCGTGCACGACGGCGCCTTCGACGGCATCGACGAGGCGACGCTCGACAGGCGGACACGGGCGAACGTGGCCGCCCTGCGCGAAGCGGCCGCGGCCTCGGCGCCGGATGCACGGGCCCGGCTCCACCTGCTGTTCTGGCACCGGCCGCTCCGCATCGAGGGCGACGACCGGGTGCGCAGGCTGGTGCTGGAACGCACCACCATCGACGACGACGGCGAGGTGGTCCCGACCGGTGCGGAGAGGGTCATCGACTGCGAACTCGTACTGAGGGCGATCGGCTACCGGGGGCAGCCCATCCCCGGTGTCCCGTTCGACGACCGGCGCGGCATCATCCCGAACGTCGCCGGCCGTGTCAAGAACGGGCAGGGCGTCGCACAGCCCGGGGAGTACGTCGTGGGCTGGATCAAGCGCGGCCCGATCGGTGTGATCGGGACCAACAAGTCGGATGCGGCCGAGACGATCGCGAACCTGCTGGCGGACCTGCAGGCCGCGCCCCGCTCTGTCGTGCGCGACCTGCCCGAGGAGCTGTGGCGCCGGCGGGGTCTCCGGCCGACGACCTTCGCGGACTGGGAGCGCATCTCGCTCGCGGAGGAGGCCCGGGGCATCGAGGAGGGCCGCGACCGCTCCAAGATCGCCGCGTGGTCGGAACTGCTCGACATCGCAAGAACGGGGCAGGGCGGCGGCCCCCCGACGCCCGGGGATGGGCCGTAGGGTCCGAGGCCTCCCTACTCCGTCGCGCCCCGACCCCAGGGGAACCGGACCCAGCCGTCGGTGCGCTTCCACAGGTAGTCGGAGGCGAACACCGTGTTCGGCTTGGAGAACAGGACGGCGCTCCTGACGTCGGCGCCGAAGCCGCGCAGCAGTCGCGTGACGAGGCCGAGCGTTCGGCCCGAGTCGGTGATGTCGTCGACAATCAGGATCGGCTCACCCGCAACCGAGGCGGAGTCGAGCAGGGGTGCGAGGATCACGGGATCGGGGAGGGGCTGTGTCGAGTCGCTGTATCGCTCCACGTTGATGACCTCGACGAACTCGACGCCGAGCGCGTAGGCCAGCGCACCCGCGGGCAGCAGCCCGCCCCTGGCGATGGCGATCACGACCTTCGGGCTGAACCCGGACTCGGTCACCTGCCGGGCCAAGTCGTCGCAGGCAGCACCGAATCCCTCCCAGGTGAGGACCTCAGCGTCCCTGACATCGGTGGATGCGTCTTGCAGCGGCATGGCGCAATGCTAGTGGCGGGGCCCCGGCCCGGAGAACGTCAACGTCACGAAGACGACGTCCAGCCAGCGATCGAACTTGCGACCCACCTCGGGCAGCCGACCGCACTCGACGAAGCCGAGACGCTGGTGGAACCGCAGCGACTGAGCGTTCTCCGCATCCAGGACGCCCACCATCACATGGACTCCCTCCGCTCGCGCCCGGTCGATCAGGGCCGTCATCAGCATGCGCCCCAAACCCACCGCGCGCGCATCCCTCGCCACGTAGACCGAGTGCTCGACGGTGTGCGCGTAGGCGGCCTTGTCACGGAACTTCCCGTAGCTGGCATACCCCAGCACCCCCCCGGCTTCCCCGTCCTCTGCAACCAGGACGGGGAAACCCGCCTGGGTGAGCCGGTCGTACCAGGCCGTCCGTTCCGCGAGGTCCACGGGTTCGATGTCGTAGGAGGCCGTCGTGGAGACGCCCGCCTCGTTGTAGATGTCGACGATGGCGGGAATGTCCGTCACTTGGGCCGAGCGGATGATGGGCGGCATGCCCGGGATTCTACGACGTCGCGATAGCGTGACCCCATGGCATCACCCGACGATTTCGCCGCAGCCGGCCTGCGCGGAATCACCAATGAACACTGCACGGCCGAGGCGATGGACCTCGGGGCCACGGTGCTCTCGTGGCGTCCCACCGGCCACGACGACGTCCTGTTCTGCAGCCGCGAGGCCGCCGTCGGCCCCGGTCTGGAGACCCACGGCGGCATCCCGATCTGCGCACCCTGGTTCTCCGGCGGCCGAGAGGGCGTGACTGTGCCCCGCATCCACGGCCTGGTCCGGTGGGTACCGTGGCGGCTGGTCGACGAGTCCGCGACGACGGGTGGCACCAGACTCGTCTGGGAGCTCGATGCGGCCGAGATGGCGGACTCGCCCGGCGCGGACGCCTACCCCGGTGACCTCAGGTTCCGCCATGAGGTGACGTTCGGCGCGGAGCTGGCCCTGCGGTTCACCATCTCCTCGCCAACCAGCGAGTGCGTCGTCGACGAGGCGTTCCACAGCTACTTCCGGGTCCCGGCTGCCGAGACTCGGATCCTGGGTCTGGAGGGCATTGCATTCCGGGACTTCGCGACGACCGACGATCGCTGGGCCCCGTCCGATGAGGCCCTGGTGCCCGACAGGCATGTCGACAGGGTGTACCGGGGTGCGGCCGAGGTCACGATCGACTCGCCGGGAAGGCGGGTGGTGATCCGTCCGGAGGGTGCCGGCAGCGTCATCGTGTGGAACCCGGGGCCGGACGTCCCGGACGACTTCGCGCCGGACGAGTGGGTGGACATGGTGTGCGTCGAGGTGGGAAATGTGCGTGGCGAGGCGGTCACGATCCCTGCCGGAGGGTCCCACACACTGGCGATGACCGTCTCGGTGCTCCCCTCACCACCCCGTGGGCTCGGGGAGTGACCTGATGGGCCAGGGTGAACGGCAGGTCCTCAGCGAACCCGAACGCATCCGGGCCCTGGCGCATCCGCTGCGCCTCCAGTTGCTGGAGTTGCTGAAGGAGCATGGGGACCTGACTGCTTCCGAGTGCGCCGGATTGACCTCGGAATCGGTGGCGAGTTGCTCGTTCCATCTGCGCACGCTCGAGAAGTACGGCTTCATCGAGCGCGCCGAGCCGCGGGGACGCGAGAAACCGTGGCGTCTCCTGATGCGCGCGGGCTATTCCGCTGACGCCGATCCCGACATCCCCGGCTCCGTCGCCGCCACGGCGGAGCTGGCCCTCCTCGCCTTCCACCACCGGGCGAAGGCTGTGGAGGCGGCGTACTCCCGGCTCGTGGACGAGCCGCCCGAGTGGGTGAGCGCCACCAGCTTCGCGAGCTTCGGCGTCTGGGCCACGGCAGCGGAGATGAGCGAGTTGGGGGACCGGATCTCGGCCCTCCTGGAACCCTTCCACAACCGCGACGACCCCTCGAACCGACCCGATGGGGCCCGTCGTGCGCGCCTCATGGTCACGATCAACGTCGACCCGCCGACCGAAGCGGAAACATTCTAAAGACATCTTGCGCAAGAGTTCTTTAGAATCTATGATGGAGGCCAAGCCCCCTTCCATCAAGAAACGGAGCACCAGATGTTCCACTATCTCCAGGTCTACCCCCAGCTCCTGACCACACCCGAGCCAGAGCCTCGTCCACACCGCACGATGTTCGGCGCCATCGTGCGGCCGCACCGTCGCCGCAAGGCCGCCATGGCGGTCAAGTCGCCCGCCACACCGCCCCGCCAGCCCGAACGCTCCTCCCGGCCCTGAGCCGCGTCGAGCCCCTGCCAACCCCGAGACCAACCGCCGCCACGGGAGGCGGGACAATGGGAGCACGACGAGGAGGTCGCAATGACCGACGAGATCACAGCCGCATTCCTGGCGGCCCCCCGTGCCCGGTTCCTGCCGGAGGCCGTCCGTCCCCATGCGGGCGACGACCTGCCGCTCCCCCTCGGCCACGGCCAGACCAACTCCCAGCCCAGCACGGTCGCCGACATGCTCCGGCTCCTCGACGTCGCGCCCGGCATGAAGGTGCTCGACGTCGGCGCCGGCTCGGGCTGGACGACGGCGCTGCTCGCTGAACTCGTCGGCCCGACGGGGCGGGTGATCGGCGTCGAGCGGGTTCCGGAACTCACCCGTGGAGCGCAGGCGGCGCTGACCGCGGGGAACTGGCCGCAGGCAGAGGTTCGGCAGGCCACACCCGGCCGGCTCGGCATCCCCGAGGAGGCGCCATTCGATCGGATCCTCGTCTCCGCCGAGGCACACAGACTCCCCCGGGCGCTCGTCGATCAACTGACCGAGGGAGGCGTCATGGTGATCCCCGTTGCCGGAGTCATGCTGCGCGTGGTCCGCAGGGCGGGCGAGCCCACCGTGACCAAGCACGGTCTCTACGTCTTCGTCCCGCTCATCGAGGGCCGATAGGAGCGCGGGTCGGAATCATGCCACAGCTGCGACGCGTCAGGTCGGGCGATCTGATGCCCCTACATCTGGATATGGACATCCAGTACACGCACCAGATGCAGTGTCACCAGCTCATCCCGCCTGCCCCGTCTCGCTGGTGACAGCATTCCGACCCACGCTCCTAGCCACCGGCCCCCATGCCGTGACACGATGACCGGACCATGACCCTGACCGATCTTCTCTCCGGCCCCCGCGACCCGGACGCCCTCTACGAGTCGTTCCTCACGTGGGCGGGGATCGGCGGGCTGGAACTGTACCCGCACCAGGACGAGGCCCTTCTCGAGATCCTCTCCGGCGCCAACGTCGTCGTCACCACACCGACCGGATCCGGCAAGTCACTCATCGCCACCGCCGCGCACTTCGTGGCACTGGCGGGCGGCGGCCGGACCTACTACACCGCACCAATCAAGGCCCTTGTCAGCGAGAAGTTCTTCGCCCTGTGCGAGACCTTCGGGGCCGACCTCGTGGGGATGGTCACCGGGGACGCCTCCGTCAACCCCGACGCCCCCATCATCTGCTGCACGGCGGAGATCCTCGCCAACGTCGCACTCCGCGAGGGCCGGGACGCGGACGTGGCCCAGGTGGTGATCGACGAGTTCCACTTCATCGCGGACCCCGACCGCGGCTGGGCCTGGCAGGTGCCGCTCGTGGAACTGCCACAGGCCCAGTTCGTCATCATGTCCGCCACCCTGGGCGACGTGACGTCCCTCGCGAAGGACCTGAAGGACCGCACGGGCCGTCAGACCGCGGTCATCTCCGACGCCAAGCGACCCGTGCCCCTCACATACAGCTGGTCGCTCACACCGATCCACGAGACCATCGAGACCCTGGTCGCCGACCAGCAGGCCCCCGTCTACGTCGTCCACACGACGCAGGCCGCCGCCGTCGAGCAGGCACAGGCACTGCTGAGCCAGGGCGTCGTGAAGCGCGCCTCCGCCGCCGTGCCTGCGGACCTCAAGGAAGCCCTCGCCAGCTTCCGCTTCTCCGGCGGCTTCGGGACGACGCTGGCGAAGCTGCTGCGCTCGGGCATCGCCGTCCACCACGCAGGCATGCTCCCCCGCTACCGGCGCCTCGTGGAGCAACTGGCCCAGCGCGGCCTGCTCGCCGTCATCTGCGGCACCGACACGCTCGGCGTCGGGATCAACGTGCCCATCCGCACCGTCTTGTTCAGTTCCCTGACCAAGTTCGACGGTCGCCGGCAGCGGCACCTGCGGAGCCGCGAGTTCCACCAGATCGCCGGCCGGGCCGGCCGGGCCGGGTTCGACGTCATCGGATACGTCGTCGCCCAGGCCCCGGAGCACGAGGTGGAGAACGCCCGCATCCTCGCGAAACACTCCGGTGACGAGAAGAAGCTGAGGTCCGTCAGGCGCAAGAAACCGCCGGAGGGGTTCGTCAACTACACCGAGGCCACCTTCACCAAGCTGATCGAGAGCGAACCCGAGGAACTGCACGCCCGCATGCGGGTGACGCACGCCATGCTCCTGAACCTCCTCCAGCGGGACGGCGACGTCGCAGCCGCCGTGGTGCGCCTGGTGGACAGCTGCGTGGCCGACGAGCCCTCCCGGCGCCGGCTGCTGCGCCGAGCCGTGGCGCTCGGGCGCTCCCTACTGCGTGCCGGGGTGATCACCCGCCTTCCCGCACCCACGCCGTCGGGCCGGCGCTACCAGCTGAACGTGGACCTGCAGAGCGACTTCGCCCTCAACCAGCCGCTGTCGGCCTTCGCGCTGGCCGTCATGGACACGCTGGATGTTGACGCCCCGGACCACGCCCTCGACGTGGTCAGCGTCATCGAGGCGACGCTGGAGGACCCCCGGACGATCCTGCTCGCGCAGCAGTTCCGGGCGCGTGGCGCGGCAGTGGCCGAGCTCAAGGCAGACGGCTACGACTACGAGGAACGCATGGAGATCCTCGACGACGTCACCTGGCCGAAACCCCTGGAGGATCTGCTCGAGCGGGCCCACATCGAGTACGGGGCGATGCACCCGTGGCTGCTCGAGACCCCGGTCTCCCCCAAGTCCATCGTGCGGGACATGTTCACCGCCGCCATGACGTTCGGCGAGTACGTCGCACACCTGAAGATCCAGCGCAGCGAGGGCCTGTTGCTGCGGTACCTGTCGGACGCCTACCGGGCCCTGCGGCAGACGGTTCCCGAAGGTTTCCGGACCGAGGAACTCACGGACCTCATCGCCTGGCTCGGCGAGGTGACCAGGCTGGTCGACTCGTCCCTGCTGGACGAGTGGGCTGCCCTGACGGCGATGTCCGGCATCGCAGACGCCGGCGCACCCGACGAGGTGCCGCCCCCGACCCGCCCCGTGACCGGCAATGAGAGGGCCTTCAGGGTGATGGTCCGCAACGCGATGTGGCGGCACATCGAGCTGGCCGCCGCCGACGACGTGGACGCGCTGGCCGCTCTCGACTCCGGGTCCCCCATGACCAGGCAGCGCTGGGACGAGGCCCTCGGGGCGTACTGGGACGAGCACGACGAGATGCGAACCTCAAAGGACTCCCGCGGCCCGGCCTTCTTCGACGTCGAGCAGCAGCGCGGCGGCCGTGACTGGCTCGTCCGCCAGGTCATCGACGATCCCGCAGGCAACCGCGACTGGGCCCTGCACGCCACCGTCGACCTCGACGAGTGCGACGAGGCCGGGGAGCTGGTCCTCAAGACCGTGGCCTTCGCCCGACTCGACTGAGGCCCGGCCGAGGGTTCGAGGGGGCCAACTGCTGTCGGCCGACGACCAGGTGACTCTTGTGTTGCCACCCGGGCAGAACGACCGCGACAAGTACGGACGACTCATCCGCTGCCCTTCACAGCCGACGGAGTCGACCTCGGGGCGCTTCAGAAGGACGTTCTTCCCGGTTTGGTAACGGTCTCCGGGCGGGTCCGGGTGATCTCGACACGGCCGCTCGTCCCTCGCGGCCTACTCGATCAGCGGTTGTGGGGTTCCGCTGGTCGAGTAGTGCCCCGCGACGCAGGAGCCGGGCACGTGTCGAGACCTCGTGCGGGCACCTGGGGATCCCCGGGGTGGTGCCGCGGTCTGGAAGCTCCATTTGGGAAGACATACCGTTGCCGCCATGATCGCAACACCGAAACCTGACACGCGCGACTGGACCTTCGTGATCGACAGCGGCTGCACCGAATGCGGGTGGCAGCCGCATCCGCCGGCACGCATCGTCGACGGCTTGCAGCAGGCGGCGCCGAGGTGGCAGGCCGTCCTGGCACGCGGCGACGCCTCCAAGCGGCCGTCGCCGGAGGTGTGGTCACCGGTCGAGTATGCATGTCACGTCCGCGACATGATCCGCCTCCTGGGTGAGCGCACCGCGTCGATGCTCGCCGTGTACAACCCACCGCTGACGGACTGGGACGGCGAGGCCGTGGCCGTGCGTCGCAACTACCATTCACGTCGCCCGGCCGAGGTGTCCGAGGACCTGGTCCGCTGCACGAAGGCCACCGTCGACGTGATGCGCACGGTGCTGGGCAAGCAGTGGGACCGGCCGGGCCGACGCAGCGACGGCACCGACTTCACCATCGGGTCCCTCACCCAGTACATCTCCCACGAGGTGCACCACCACCTGTACGACGTGAACGGCTGAGCAGCCGGGATCGAGGTGGGGGTTCAGCGACCCCGGATGATGCCCGCGACGACGTCCAGGGTGACGTCGGCGTAGGCGCGGCCGTCGTCGGCGAACGCACGGCGCCCGAAGTAGCCCTTCGCCCCATCGTGGCCCATGGGCCCGATCGTCTCCACCGTCACGCGGCCCTCATGCTTCGCCTTCCCCCAGGGTGAGAGCGGTGCGACGGGCCAGCGGCCGGGGAAGGCGATGCTCCCGAGGTGGTGGGCGTGGTCACGCCGGCCGGTAAGGTGCCACATGTGCCGCACCCTGTCGAGGCCGGGGTCGTCGTTGAAGATGCCACCGATCGAGATAACGGACACGGGCGCCCCGAGACCGGCGAGGAACCAGCCGGACCCAAGGGCCATCTGCCCGCCCCCCGAATATCCGATGAGGTACACGGGCGTGCCGCTGCCCGCGACATATCCGTGCCGCTGCAGGGAACGCCAGATCTCCTGGGCCAGGCCGATGCTCTGCGTCGGGCCGTAGCGCGGATCGGCGGACACCAACACCTGTGCGATGTTGCGGACGTTGATGAGCAACGGGAGAAGCGTGATCGCCCGCCGGCGGCGCCACTTGTCGAGCCGCCCCCAGATCCAGACGGTCGCCCGCTGGGTCAGGCCGCGGTTGTCGACGGCGTACGGGAACACGTCGCTGATCACGGCGGCGTCGGGCAACGTCTGCTGGAGTTCGTCCAGGAAGGCCCGGTCACGCTTGGCGAGGGAGTCTCCCCCGATGGCGCCCACACCCGACAGGTAGACGACGTACTGTTCCGCCTCGTCCGCGCAGTGCTCCCTGGGGAGCAGTTCGAAGGTCCGTTTGACCTCCGCCTCCCCCTTGTCGGCCCACCACTGCAGGGACTCGAGGGGGGAGAGCAGCACGAAGATGAACACCAGGAGCAGGATGATGCCGAGGATCCACCCGATCATCGCTTCGCCTCCACCCCGGATGGGCCGCCCACGGGGATGAAGGGCATGCCGGAGAGGATGTCGTGCGAGGTGACCATGGTCGGACGGCCGGTGGCGAGGGTCCAGAGGCGCGACGAGAGGTAACCCATGGGCTTGGCAGAGATGCGCGCCAGGAACTGCATGACGACCCAACCCGCAAGGGTGAATCCCAGGGCCCACGTCCACTCGATCGAGAAGGTGGCGCCCACGCCGAGCCACAGGATCAGGTAGCTCCAGACCTGGAGGATGCGGGCGACCCCAAGGCCCAGGTACGGCAGCATCGTCACGACGTTGAACACCAGCGGCGCCAGTGACACGAGCGCGACGAGCATGAGCGGTACCAGTGGCAACGGCCGGGACAGCACCAACGTCGCGACGCCCCACGTGGCGGCCGCCTGGCAGGTGTACAGGAAGGCAAGGGTGACGCTGGTGAGGACCATGCTCCCGACCAGGCGGAGGCCGGCGATGTGGTTGAGCTTCAGGATCGCCATGTGCCCGAGCATCGTGGAGACGCCCGCCAGCAAAGCGATGCCGGCCGCCACCCCGGCGTCGTACAGGCTTCCGGACGCGAAGAGCCCCGCATCGAGGCGCAAGGCGGCGCCGAGCGCATGCAGGACTTCGAGCATGCGCTCAGGCTAGCGGTCACGGACGGACGACGTCATCCGCCGCGCCCCCACGGTCACCCCGGAGGTCACCCGCGCGCCCCCACGGCCTGGCGCTGTGCCGCCGGCTCAATGGCGGGCACCTCCAGGGTCCTGCCACCAAGGGCGCGCAGGGCCCCGAGGATGGCGACCAGGTCCACCACCTCCTGGAGCAGGGCGCCGACGATCGCAGGCAGGTATCCGAAGGCGGCAACGAACATCAGGCCGACGGAGATCAGGATGCCGAGCCAGATGCTCTCCAACGCGACCCTTACGGTCCGCTGTGAGATGTCGACCACCCTTGCCACGACGAACAGATCGTCCTTGGTGATGACCGCCGCAGCGGACTCGCTCGCGGCGGTGGCCCCGCGGGCGCCCATGGCGATCCCGACCTCTGCGGCAGCCAGCACAGGCGCGTCGTTGATACCGTCACCGATCATCAGGACCGGGCGACTTGGCAGGTCGGCGACGATCGTGACCTTCGACGCAGGCGTGCATTCGGGGAACACCTCCGTGATGCCGACGGCGGAGGCGATCGCGTGTGCCGTTGCGGGGACGTCGCCGGTGACCATGATCCGGTGGGACACTCCGAGGCGCTCCAGCACCGCCAGGGTGGCTGCTGACTCCTTGCGCAGCGGGTCTGCGACGATGATGACCCCGGACAGGAGGTTGTCTCGGGAGACGTAGACGGCCGTCTCGCCCGGCTCCAGCGTCGGCGCCTCGACCCGGCCGGTCACCTCGGTGATGTAGGAGGGCTTGCCGACCCGGATCGAGGTCCCGCCCGGAAGGACCGCGCGGACGCCGAGCGTCGCCGTCTCCTCGGCCTTCTCGATGGAGGGGAACAAGATGCCCGCGGCCTTGGCATGATCGACGATGGCGTGGGCGAACACGTGGACCGAGTACTGCTCCGCAGCCGCGGCAAGACCGAGGATCGTCTCCTCGTCGTCGGCGGCGGGCACGACCCTGCGAACCTCCGCCCTGCCACGGGTCAGGGTGCCCGTCTTGTCGAACGCGGCGGACTTCGCCTGGGCCATGCTCTCCAGCGCGCCGCCGTTCTTGACGATGACGCCGGCCTTGGCCGCACGGCTCATGCCACCCATGAACGCCACGGGTGCGGCGATCAGCAGCGGGCACGGAGTGGCGACGACCAGCACCTCGGCGAACCTGACGGGGTCGCCGGTCACGATCCAGGCGATGGCCGCGATGGCCAGGGCGGCGATGGTGAACGGGACGGCGTAGCGGTCGGCCAGCCTCACCATGGGTGCCTTGGACTCCACGGCCTCGGTAACGAGCTTCACGATGCTGGCGTACTGCGAGTCCTCCGCGGTTGCCGTCGCCTTCATGGTGAACGCCAGGGTTCCGTTGACCGTCCCGGAGAAGACCTCGTCCTCCCTGAACTTCTCGACGGGAAGCGGTTCACCCGTGAGCGAGGACTCGTCGATGGACGCCACCTCATCGGCCAGGACGCCGTCCACGGGGACGAGCTCGGAAGGCCTCACGATGAGTTCATCGCCGACGAGCACCTCTCCGACCTTGATCCGCGTGATCTCGCCGTCTGGTTCGATTCGGTTGGCGAACGCCGGGGCGCGGCTGATCAGCGCGTCCAGTTCCTTGCCCGCACGATTGGCGGCGTAGTCCTCGAGCGCCTCTCCGCCGGTCAGCATCAGCACGATGATCAGGCCGGCCACGTACTCACCGACGAGCACGGTCGAGACCATGGCAACCACCGCGAGGATGTCCAGGCCCAAGTGCCCCTTGAGGATGTCCTTGATCATGTCCCACGTGGTGATGGCCACCACGATGAGGACCATGCTCGTCGCCACGACTTGGGCGATTGCGGGCTGACCGAACAGAAGCAGGGACAGCGTGACGGCGAGCACCACCAGCGCGACCGCGACGAGTGGATACCTGCGGAAGAAACCGACGATCCTCACGTGAACGTCCTCTCTGCAGCATGACCGGACCGAGACGTGCCCGGGACACATTCGACACTAACAGCGACACCGAGTCGCGACAACGAAGGAAAGGCTGCACTCACCACCTCCGCAGGGGTTGGTACGCGTGACGCACGGGTTAGGCTGCCTGTGGGTGCACCACCCGGGTGGCTCGACGAGGAGGACACCATGCCCACGAAGATGTCCCTGATCGCACTGTCGAGACAGGAACTCGACCAGGCCCGATCCAGCAGGAGCGGCCGGAGTGCGACGACGGTCTACGGAGGCCACGAGCGGACACTGCGGCAGACGCTGATCGCCCTGCGCGGAGGCGAGCTGCTGGAGGAGCACGAGAGCCCCGGCGAGTCGACGCTGTATGTATTGAGCGGCCGAGTGCGGCTGATCTCGGGCGACGTGGAGTGGTCCGGGATGACCGGGGACCTGCTGGTGGTCCCGGAGGCCCGGCATGCGTTGGCCGCCGAGGAGGACTCGATCGTCCTCCTGACCGTCGCCAAACCACGTTAGCCCCCGGGCGGTTCTCCACAGGGCAGCGGGGCGTTGGTCCCCGGTCGGCGCCGACACCCAGAGTGTGCGGCATGACCTACGAAGACCTCCCGTACGAATGGGACACGCTCCCGCTGACCGATCCCACACTGGCAACGGACGTGGTTGACCTGCTCCTGGCCGACAGAGACCGCCGCCGCGACGCGATGCTGTTGCTGTTCTGCCATGACGACGACACCCTGATCCAGCCGGTCGTGATCGACCGCATCCCCTGGCGCTGTTCTGCTGCTGCCCGGCGTCGGACCCTCAAGTTCCTGGACCACTTCTCCGACGTCGGAATGATCGTCGCCATCTCGTCATCGACGCCGATCCCGGACGATGTCGCCCGGCTGTGGTTGGCGGAGGCGGAGCGCGTGGCGGACGCCGGCGGCCCCCACCTGCTGCACTTCCTGACCGCCCTGCCCGACGCCGAACCGGTCATGTTCCGTCCGGCGCCTCCCCGGGCGATCGCATCGTGAGGCGCCCACTCCGGGCGAACGCCTCCGGGCGGGGCGCCTGCGGTCCGCAATGCAGGCCGCGGGGCGGGCCGAGACGGGTCAGGTCCCCTCGGAGGTGAAGACGCCGCCGGTCTGCTCCGGGAGGGCACGCTGCGCTATCGGCTGTCCGGCCACACGGCATTCCTCGGACGGCCTTCGCACGTTCCCAGGCTCGTCTCGCTGCCGGAACTGTTGCTGGCTTCCGACGAGTTGGCCTCCGGTGAGGACCCCACTCCCGCCGTCAATCGGCTCCTGGACACCGGGACGACCGGACTCGGCGGTGCCCGACCCAAGGCATCCGTTCGCCTCGAGGACGGGTCATTGGCGATTGCGAAGTTCCCACACGGCAGCGACCAGTGGGACGTCATGGCATGGGAGGCGGCGGCGCACGCACGACAACAGCGCGGGCGCGCCCCGACCGTCAGGACGCCAGTCCTACGGAGGCACGAGCCCACTCGTCGTCCATCTACAGGTGTCGCGTCGGATCCATCCGCTGGTGGAGGATGCGGATGGCATCGATGCCCCCGTCGCTCGCGACGAAGAAGATCAGGTGGCTCCCGATCGCGTAGCGACGATACCCGGCACGGATGTCGGCGACTGCGCGCCCGCGGTCCGGCATCTCCGCGATCCGCTCGATCGCGTTTCGGATCTCGAGCACATAGGTCTCGGCTTGGCCGGTGCCCCAGCGCTCCATCGTTCAGTTCCAGATCGAGGAGAGATCGCGCTGAGCGGCTGGCGTAAGCCGTAACCGGCCCACACTCACCGCCTCTTCGAGGCGATGAACGCGTCGAAGTCGAACTGCTGCGGCGCGCCGCTCTCCTCGCCTTCGACAAGCGCCGCTCGCAACGCGGTCATCTGCGTCTCCTGATCCTCGAGCAGGCGAAGACCCGCGCGCACGACCTCACTCGCGGACCGGTAGCGCCCCGTGGACACTTCACGGGCAAGGAAGTCGGTGAAGTGCTCATCGAGGCTGATCGACGTGTTGGTGGCCATGGCTCAAGTTACCAAGAATTGGTACCTCGACTGGATGCGGCTGCCGCTGAGCCGGGCAAACTGGCCGCCATGGCCGAGATGCTCGGCGACGCCGGTTCCGGGTCGTCGACACCCACGGAAGCGGAACGGGACAGCACGCCGCGATCACCGCGGACCTGTTCCGCCAACTGAGGGCCGTCACGAGCGACTACTCGGTCCCCAGCGACGGCTGCGAAGCCTACCAAGCCACCTACGAGGCCCTGAAGAAGGCCGACCGGCAGCTCATGGGGAGCGCCGCATGAGGCAGACCACTCCCCTGCAGGAGTGGCCCACCAGATCGTCGGCACCCCCGACTTCACCGCCATCCACGTCATGCCGAAGGACATCCACTTCAACTTCAAGGCCTGACGCGGCACCGTGAAGCGGGCCCCCAGGGGCTTCGTAGGCTCAGCCCATGGCCCGCGTCCTCATCACCGGCATGTCCGGCGCCGGCAAGACGACACTGCTCTTGACGAGGCATCGCGACGCGGAGAGTCCAGAGATGACATGGCACCGAGGTATACTACGGGTATGACGGATATGGCGACGATCAAGGTTACTCGCGAGGTTCGCGACAAGATTCGCGACGCCGCCCAAGCGGCCCATGTGACTCAGGGCCAACTCATCGAGGACCTCCTCCAGGAGCGGCGCAAGGCGGAGTTCTGGGCGGCGCTGGAGTCGGAAACCCCGGACAAGGCCTACCTTGAGGAACTCGACGAGGCTGATCAGGCGTTCGCCGCCGATGCAGAGACCGCCATGGCTGATTTCGAGGCCGGCCGATGAACGGCACCATCGGCCGCGGCGATGTCGTCTGGGCGAACATGGATCCGACCATCGGACGAGAGCAGGCCAAGCACCGCCCACGGCTGGTGCTTTCCGAGCCACCCCTGCATCGGGCCCGCGGCCTGTTGATCGCGGTACCTCTGACCCACACAGACCGAGGGTGGTCAACCCACGTGAACCTCACCCCCGGTGAAGCCGGCGCGACCGTGGCCATGTGCGAACAGGTCAAGTCGATGTCGATCGCCCGCGTCACGCGCGTGGAGCCGACCCCGTACCCGAAGACAGTCGCCGACAAGGCGCGTGAGATCTTCGCGCTACTGACCGGTGGGCGGTGATCACAGGGCGTCCCCAGTACCCGGTAAGGGCGTGACCAGCCCACCGCTATCAGTCGGTGGCGGCATGACCCCGCAACGCTTCAGCGAGTGGGGGGAGATGGGTCTCGACGACGTCGCGGACGATGTCGACATCGACTCCGAAGTACGCATGGACGAGGATGTTCCGGAAGCCCCGGATCTGCGGCCAGGCGATGTCCGGGTGCGCATCGGTGATGTCCGCGGGGAGATGGTTCACGGCTTCGCCGATGATCTGCAGGTTGCGCTCGATGGCATCCTCCGCCATCCCCACCAGGTCCGCGTCGCCGTCAAGAGCGACAATGTACCGCTGGCACCGCTCGATGGCTTCGAGGGTGTCAGCGATCCGCTGCGCCGGGTCGCGGCTCACAACGCAACCGCGTCAACGAGAGCTGAGGCCGAGATCTGCCGCTTGAGCAGTTGGACGGGAAACACGTCGATGTCGTCGCGGCCGAACAGTGCACGGGTCTCTTCCATCAACCCGGAAGCTCGCATCAGGAGGTTGCCGTCGGAGGGGTCCATCTCGACGAGGATGTCGATGTCCGACCCCACAGATGCGGTGCCGCGGGCGACGGATCCGAACAGCTTCGGGCTGGTTGCGCCGTACCGATCGAGGAGCACCTCGAACTCGTCACGACGTGCGTCGATGAGCTCGCGCAGGGCAAGCGTCTCGGGCGTCATGGTGACCTCAGCCATGCCCTCAGGATACCGACCACCGTGGCCTGCATGGAACCGGCGGCGGCAGGAAGCGTTGGGTGTATCGCGGATGCCCATAGACGGGCATCCGCGATACACCCAATCACCTGCGACGACCAACCTCCGGTCCGCCATTGACAACCAGTCGCGCCAGGATCACGCGACCTGCAGCGGCGAGATCGCTGCGATCTGCTCGCCCGCCAGATCCTCTGCACGGTCGAGCTCGTAGTGGCTCTGCAGATTGATCCAGAACTCAGCAGAGGTCCCGAAGTACTTCGCAAGCCGCAGCGCGGTGTCCGCCGTAATCCCCCGCTTTCCGTGCACGATCTCGTTGATCCGCCGGGGCGGAACCCCGATCGCGACGGCAAGCTTGTTCTGCGTGATGCCGAAACCCTCGATGAAGTCCTCCATGAGGACCTCACCCGGGTGGATCGGCTCGATCTTGTCAGTGGTGGTCAACGATCTGCACCTCCTCCGGTCCGGCGTCGGTCCACACGAAGCAGATCCGCCACTGGTCGTTGATCCTGATGCTGTGCTGACCGACCCGGTCACCCTTGAGGGCCTCGAGCCGGTTTCCAGGTGGGACGCGGAGGTCCTCGAGGGCCCCCGCAGACCCCACCTGGCGAAGCTTGCGCAACGCGACTCGATGGATCCTCGGATCGATCGAGCGCACGCGCTCACGACGCCACAGTCGTTCGGTCGCCTTGTCGCCGAACGATCTGATCACGCAGCCAGTGTATGACGGGGACCGTCATTAACGCTAGACGTTAAACCGAAACTCCACCACGTCGCCGTCGGCCATGACGTAGTCCTTGCCCTCGAGGCGGACCTTGCCGGCGGCCTTTGCGGCCTGCATGGAGCCGGCGGCGACGAGGTCGTCGAAGCTCACGACCTCGGCCTTGATGAAGCCCTTCTGGAAGTCGGTGTGGATGACGCCTGCGGCCTCGGGAGCGGTGTCGCCCTTGTGGATGGTCCAGCCGCGGGCCTCCTTCGGGCCTGCGGTCAGGTAGCTCTGCAGACCGAGGGTGTCGTATCCGACGCGGGCCAGCACGTCGAGGCCCGGCTCGTCCACGCCCATCTCGGTGAGGAACTCGCGGGCCTCGTCCTCCTCCATCTCGACCAACTCCGACTCGAACTTGGCGTCGAGGAAGATGGCCTCGTTCGGCGCCACGATCTCGCGCATGCGTGCCTTGAGGTCCTCGTCGCCGAGCTCGTCCTGGTCGCAGTTGAAGACGTAGATGTAGGGCTTGGCCGTCATCAGGCAGAGCTCCTTCAGCTCGGCGACGTCGAGGCCTGCGGCCCGGACCCCCCTGCCCGACTCCAACGCCTCCTTCGCTGCCCGGTAGGCCTCCAGCTTCGGGAGGGCGTCCTTCTTCAGCCGCGCCTCCTTCTCCACGCGCGGCAGGGCCTTCTCGACGGTGGCCAGGTCGGCGTAGATCAACTCGGTGGTAATGATGTCGATGTCGCTCGCGGGGTCGACGCGGCCGTCGACGTGGGTGACGTCCTCGTCTGCGAACACGCGGGTCACCTGGCAGATCGCGTCGGCCTCGCGGATGTTGGCGAGGAACGCGTTCCCCATGCCCTCACCCTGGGAGGCGCCCTTCACGATCCCTGCGATGTCGACGAAGCTGACAGTGGCGGGCACGATGCGCTCCGACGAGAAGATCCCGGCAAGCACCTCCAGCCGCGGATCCGGCACGCCGACCACGCCGACGTTCGGCTCGATCGTCGCGAACGGGTAGTTGGCCGCGAGCACGTTGTTGCGAGTCAGGGCGTTGAACAGGGTCGACTTGCCGGCGTTCGGGAGGCCGACGATTCCGATGGTGAGTGCCACGAGGGGTCAGTCTACTGGCCCCCGAGGTCAGTCCGCCCAGTAGGCGGCCACGGCCCGGGCCAGGTGGTACGGGTCCTCGACGCCGCACATCTCCCGGGCGGAGTGCATGCTCAGGATCGGCGCGCCCACGTCCACCGTCGTGATCCCCAGCCTGGTCGCGGTGATCGGGCCGATCGTGGAGCCGCAGGGCATCGAGTTGTTCGAGACGAATGGCTGCGTCGGTACCCCGGCACGGTCGCAAGCCGCCTGCCAGATCGCGGACCCGACGGCGTCGCTGGCGTACCGCTGGCTGGCGTTCAGCTTGAGCAGAGGCCCATGGTTCAACAGCGGCCGCACCACCGGGTCGTGGTGGCCCGGGTAGTTCGGGTGGATGGCGTGCCCGGAGTCGGCCGAGATGCAGGACGAGCGGGCGAGCATGGCGCGGGTGCCGTCGAGGTCGAGCCCGGCCACCGAGGCGATGCGGGTGAGCAAGTCCTCCAGCAGCGGGCCGGCCGCGCCGGACGAGGTCGCGGACCCGACCTCCTCGTGGTCGAACGCACACCAGACGACCACGTCGTCGCCGATCTCGGCGGACTCGATGGCGGTGAGTGCAGCATGCGTGCTGAGCAGGTTGTCGAGACGGCCGGAGGCCAGGAACTCGCCGGCCAACCCGAAACGTGCCGGGCGCGCGACGTCGAAACAGAACAGGTCGTGGCCGGCTACGTCCGCTGGGGAGATCCCAGCGAGGTCGCAGAGGTGGGCCCAGACGTCACCTCCGGGCAGCATTGCGACGACGGGCTGCATGTGCTGCTGCCGGTCCAGCTTCAGGGCGTCGTTCACGCTCCTGTCGAGGTGGACCGCGAGCTGCGGAACCCTCGCGATCGCCCCGGTCCGCACCAGGTGCACCTTCCCGTCGCGGGCGGCGATGCGTCCCGCAACGCCGAGTTCACGGTCGAGCCACGAGTTCAGCAACATGCCCCCGTAGATCTCGACGCCCAACTGGGCGTAACCGGCGCTGGTCGGCAGGTCGCCCGGCTTGACCTTGAGCGCCGGGGAGTCGGTGTGGGTGCCGACGATCCGGAACGAGGCATCGGAGGTGAGCCGATCGGGTTGCAGCCAGGCCGCGACGCCACCGTCGCGGACCAGGTAGTACTTCCCGCCGCCGTCCGGGAAAGCCTGCCGCTCGTCGATCCGGGTGAACCCCGCGGCATCGAGCCGGCCCGCAATCGTGTGTGCGGCGTGGTAGGAGTTCGGCGAGTCGACGACGAAATCGATCAGGTCGTCGATGTGGGCGGAGGCGTCAATGTGCATGCCACCATCCAACCACCAGCGGCCCAGTCGGGGGGCTCCACATGGACGCGTTTGGCAAGGCATGGGAACCTTGAGGCGTGAGTGGCATGTTCGAACCCCGGGCGCGAGGGGACTACTGGTTCAGGATCGGGCGCTTCGAGTTCACCTCGACGATGCTGGTGGTCCTGATCGGCGTCGTCGGGATGATCGCCTCCATGGCGATCGGCTCGCTGATGGTGTTCGTGCCCAGCAAGGTCCTGGCCGGTGAGGTGTGGCGCCTGTTCACGTGGCCGCTGGCCAACGCCATCTCCATCTGGACCGTCCTGACCTTCCTGATGCTCTGGTACTTCGGCACGTCGATCGAGGCGGAGCTGGGGCGGGGCCGCATGATGCGCCTCTACGCGGAGATCTGGGCGGCCCTGACGATGGCGGCCTTCCTGATCGGCGTTCTCCTCCCCGGGTCCACGGCCCTCGCCGGCCTCGACCAGGCCGAGTTCGTGATCCTGCTGCTCTGGATCGCCGAGTACCCCACCCGCCGGTTCTTCTTCAACATCCCGGCCTGGGCGCTCGGGGTCTTCTTCGTCGCGCTCAATGCCTTGTCGATGCTCGCGGCGGGCAACTTCGGCGGCATCATCGCCATGTTCCTCGGATTCCTGTTGGTTGCCCTCGCGGCTAGACGGCTCGGTCTGCTCAGCGCCTACCCGTGGCTGCCGGGCGGCAGGTCCGGCCGCAGCCAGCAGCGCCAGCGTCCGGCCAGCGGGTCCAAGGCGTCGGGGCCGACCAGACAGCAACGTCGCCACATGTCCGACGAGGAGCGCATGGACGACCTGCTGGCCAAGATCAGCGCCGAGGGCATGGGAAGCCTCACCAAGCGGGAACGCGCAGAACTCGAACAGTTGCGGCAGCGCCGCCAGCGCCGCTGACGAACCGTCCCGGACCCCGGGTGTCTCGTTCCCGGAACTGTCAGTGGCCCATGAGACGGTTGCACCATGACCACCACCGGCACCATCATCGCCATCCTGGCCCTCCTACTGGGAGCCGCTCTCGGGTACCTGCTTGCCCGCCAACAACGTGCAGGCGTCGACGACGGCGAGAAGTCCGACCTGCGGGCCGCCGTAGCAGAGGCCGAGCGTCGCACGGCAGCTGCACGGGCGGAACTCGCCGATGCCAGGGTCGCTGCGGCCGCTGCGACGGCACAGCGTGACGCGGCGCTGAGGACGGCCGAGGAGGTCAGGGCTGGCCGTTCCGAGATGGTGGACCAGTTCCGGCTCCTAGCGGAGAAGTCACTCGAGGCCCAGGGTGCGAAGGCGGACAGGGTCGCAGACCAGCGGATGGCGGCAACCCAGCAGTTGGTCACCCCGCTGGCCGATGGTCTGCGGCAGCTGGGCGAACGGCTCGGCGAGGTCGAGAAGCAGCGCGTCGGGCTGGCGGCCGAACTGCGGGAACAGGTGCAGGCCGTGAAGGACTCCGGCGAGGCAATCCGCAAGGAGGCGTCCAGCCTCAGCACGGCGCTTCGCACCCCGAACGTCCGCGGCGCCTGGGGCGAGCAGAGCCTGCGGCGCATCGTCGAGATCTCCGGGCTGGTCGCCCGCTGCGACTTCGACGACCAGACGAGCTACACATCCGACGGGGACCGGTACCGGCCCGACATGCGCATCAACCTGGCAGACGGCAAGGTGGTGTTCGTCGACTCCAAGGTGCCGCTCGAGGCCGTCCTCGACGCCTACAACAGCGCCGACGAGCAGCAGCAGAAGGCGCACCTGTCGCGTTTCGCGCGCCACGTCCGCGGCCACATCGACGACCTGAGCGGCAAGGGGTACTGGCAGCTCGATCTCGGGTCGCCCGAGTTCGTGGTGCTGTTCCTCGGCTCGGACGAGTTCTACCGGCTCGCGCAGGAGCAGCAGCCGGACCTGCACGAGTACGCGGCCCGCCGCAACGTCATGCTCGCCTGCCCGGGCACGCTGATCCCGCTGCTGCACATCGTGGCCCACGGCTGGAAGCAGGCCGCGCTGGCCGAGTCGGCTGCGGACATCGCCAGGCTGGGCAGGGAACTCCACGAACGCCTCGTGACCTTGGGCGACCACTTCGAGAAGCTCGGGCGCTCCCTGACGTCGAGCGTGACCAACTTCAACAGGGCCGTCGGTGCCCTGGAGTCACGCGTGCTGGTTTCGGCCCGTCGATTCCGCGACCTGGAGGTCACCCAGCAGGAACTGGCGTCCATCACTCCCGTCGAGGCCACCAGCCGCCCGGTGGTCGCACCCGAGTTGCTGGAGCACAGGGAACGCCGCCTGGCTGCGGTGGAGTCAGCAGGAGCTGGCGAGTCCTCGCTCGAGCCGACGGGAACCGACGACGCGTGAGCGCCAGACCCTCCACATCCTGACCCGACGGGCCACAATTGCCCCATGAGCAGTCTCACGGAACTTGCCGACCTGATCCCGCAGGCCACCGAGCGCCTGAAGGGGGTCGCCATCCGCACCCCGACGCAACGGAACGCCAGGCTGAGCAATCTGACCGGCTGTGAGGTCTGGGTGAAACGCGAGGACCTCCAACCTGTTCGCTCCTACAAGCTGCGCGGCGCCTACAACCTGATGAGCCAGCTCACCGACGAGCAGCGCGCTGCGGGAGTGATCTGCGCCTCTGCGGGGAACCACGGGCAGGGGGTCGCCTTCAGCTGTGCTGCGCTCGGCATCCACGCCATCGTCGTGGTCCCCACCACCACGCCCAGGCAGAAGCGTCAGCGCATCGTCGACCTCGGTCAGGGGCAGGTCGATCTGGTGCTGGAGGGCTCGACCTACGACGAGGCGAGCCACGCGTCGCTCAGGATGGCGGCCGAGACCGGACGCGTCCTCGTGCCTGCGTTCAACCATCCGCTGACCGCTGCAGGCCAGGCAACCTCCATCATCGAGGCCATCCAGCAGATGCCGCGCGACCCCGACGTGGTCGTACTGCCCGTCGGCGGGGGCGGGCTGCTGTCGGGCGCGGCGGCCTGGCTGAGGACGCACCTCCCGAACGTCCGCCTGGTCGGGGTGGAGCCTGCGGGCGCACCGTGCGTGGCGGCCGCCATCTCCGCCGGTCGCCCCGTGGAGGTGGAGGACATCGACACCTTCGTCGACGGTGCGGCCGTCAGCAGGGTCGGCGACTACACGTTCGACGTGATCCGGGAGGCCCGACCCGAACTGGTCCGCATCCCGGAGGGCCAGGTGTGCACGGAGATGCTGGACATGTACCAGACCGACGGCATCATCGCAGAGCCTGCAGGCGCGCTGGCACCGGCGGCACTGCCGACCGGCGGGATGGGCACCAGGATCCGGCTCGCCCCCGGCAGCGTCGTGCTCACGATGGTCTCAGGCGGGAACAACGACGTCGCCCGTTACGCGGAGGTCGTGGAGCGTTCGATGGTGCACGAGGGCAGGAAGCGATACTTCCTGGTGGAGTTCCCGCAGGCGCCGGGAGCGCTCAGGCGCTTCCTGGACGAGGTGCTGGGCCCTGAGGACGACATCGTCTACTTCGAGTACGTCAAGCGTGACGCCCGCGACACCGGGCCCGCGCTCGTGGGGGTCGAGTTGGGGTACGCCGGAGACTACGAGTTCCTGCTGCACCGCATCGCGAAGTGCGGCATGGACGTGGAGATCGTGGACCACAAGAGCCCGTTCTTCCGGTTCCTGATCTAGGGAAGCGCTGATCAATGCTGTCCTCGGCGAGGACGTCTCGGGCGGGATGAGATGGTGCCACTACATCTGGTGCGTGTACTGGATGTCCATATCCAGATGTAGGGGTGCCAGATCGCCCGATCCGGGGCGCCGCAGCCAGGACATGATTGATCAGTG
>JBDHZH010000022.1:0-38838 GCA_039811745.1 Arachnia sp. | reverse complement strand
CGGTAGTGGGGGGCGACCAGGAAGTAGCGCACCGCACGCGGGTCGTAGCGCTTGGTGACCTCGCTGACGATCGCGGTGTTGCCGAGCGACTTGCTCATCTTCTCCCCGGCCATCGTGACCCAGGCGTTGTGCATCCAGTACTGGGCGAACGGCCGCCCCGCCGCGGCCGACTGCGCCAGCTCGTTCTCGTGGTGCGGGAACCTCAGGTCGATGCCGCCGCCGTGGATGTCGAAAGCATCCCCGAGGTACTTGCCGGCCATCGCGGAGCATTCGATGTGCCAACCCGGCCGGCCCCGGCCCCAGGGGGACGGCCAGGACGCCGTGAGGGGTTCGCTGGGCTTGTGCCCCTTCCACAGTGCGAAGTCCCTGGGGTCGCGTTTGCCGCGCGGGTCGGCGTCGGCCGCCGGCTCCATCTCGTCGACCCTCTGGCCGGACAGTTCGCCGTAGCGGGGCCACGACGAGACGTCGAAGTAGACGTCTGCGGAACCGTCGGTGGCGATGTACGCGTGACCGCGTTCGATCAGTGAGGCGATGAGCTCGATCATCTCCGGGATGTGGCCGGTGGCGCGCGGCTCATAGGTGGGCGGCAGGCATCCGAGGGAGGCGTAGGCGTCGTGCAGTTCGCGCTCGAACCGGTAGGCGTGGGCCCACCACGGGATGCCGGCCTCGGCGGACTTGCCGAGGATCTTGTCGTCGATGTCGGTCACGTTTGCGACGACGGTGACGTCGTAGCCCTTGTGGGTCAGCCAGCGGCGCAGCACGTCGAAGACGACCTCCTTGCGGATGTGGCCGAGGTGCGGCGACGACTGCACGGTGAGCCCGCAGTGGTAGATCGACACCTTGCCCTCCAAGAGCGGCTCGAAGTCGCGTACCCGCCGTGCGGCGCTGTCATACAGTCGGAGACTCACGTCTCGGAGTCTATCGGGCGGGGGCGGACCTGCGGCGTCGCACCGGTCCGGCAAGTCCGTCGTCCCACCGGAATCCGGGCCCAGGCCTCAGGAACCCTTCTGCCGGGCCCTGGCACGCAGGGCCTCGATGTCGAAGCCGAACGCCACCGGCAGTTCGGGGTCCGAGGCGGCGTCCTCCCATGGATCGTGCGGCGGCGGCTCGTCGTCGTCGTCATAGCCGTGCGACGGGTCGTACTTGTTGCGCAACTCGTGACCGACGGGGACCACGTTGCCGAGTTGTTCGTCGGGGAGCCCCCGCAGCACGTCCTTGATGTAGCCGTGCGCTGCCTCCTCCATGCTGACCTCGCGGCGCTCCTTCTGTGACTGGTACCACCGATACTCGAGCAGCTCGTGGAAGAACTGGGCGGCATCGCGCTTGCCCTCCAGGTCCGGCGGGATGTGCGCGATCGCGGGCTCGAATACCTCGCTCAGCCATTTGTGGGCGACGACGGCCTCGCTCCGGGAGCCCGGCAGTGTGGCCCGGAACGTGTCCATGTCGTTCAGCAGGCGCCGTGCCTGGTGTTCCTCCGCGTCCAGCCCCGTGAGTCGCATGAGGCGACGGGTGTGGTGCCCGGCGTCCACCACCTTCGGTTGCATGCTGATGGTGCGGCCGTCGGGGGACGTGCTGACGTCGATCTCGGCCACGTCGAAGCCCAGCGCATTGAGTCGCCGGACCCGCCCCTCCAGCCGGTACATCTCCGACTCCGTGAACTCCTCCACGCCTGTCAACTCGGCCCACAGCTGCCCGTAGCGCTCCTCGATCGTGGCGACGAGCAGTTTCGGGTCCAGCGACTGGTCCAACAGACCGCCGGCCTCCAGGTCGAGGAACTCGCCGTAGAGGTTGGTGCGGGCGATCTGCAGGTCGTGGGCGCGCTGGCCCGCCGTCAGCTTGTCGTGGATCTCGCCGGTCTCGGCGTCGACGAGGTAGGCGGCGAATTCGCCGGCGTCGCGCCGGAACAGGATGTTCGACAGCGACACGTCGCCCCAGTAGAAGCCGGTCAGGTGCAGTCTGGCGAACAACACCACCATGGCGTCCAGCAGGCGGTTCACCGTGTCGAGCTTGATGCCCGAATGGAACAGCGCCCGGTAGGGCAGGGAGAACGGCAGGTGCCTCGTCAGCAGGATCGGGTCGAGCGGGTTGCCCTCAATGTCGGTGCGGCCGAGCACGACGCCGACCGGCTCCACGGAAGGCACCTCCAGTCGACGCAGTTCCGTCAGCTGTCGGTACTCGTGGACCGCGACCTCCTCGAGGATCTCCTTTGCCGCGAGGATGTCGTCGCCGACCTCGATGAAGCGGACGACGTGCCGGGAGATGCCACGGGGGAGCGCGACGAGGTGGACCGTCGGCCAGTCCTCGAGCGGCACGTTCCAGGGCAGGCGGATGAGGTCGGCATCCGGCTTGGCGGCGAGGAATCGTGGCACGGGGCCAGTCTAGAGGCTTCCGGTGACCGTACTCGGGCGCGCGGGCCGGGCGCGGTCAGCCAAGGGCACGTTCCAGCGCCTCCCGGACGACCGCGACGAGGTCGTCGCGGCCCTCGACGCCGACGCTGAACCGCAGCAGGCCTTCCGTTATCCCGGCCTGGGCCTGGGCGGCGGGCGTCATGGCGGCGTGTGTCATGGTCATCGGGTGGCAGACCAGCGACTCGACTCCGCCGAGCGACTCCGCCAGGTGGAAGATCTGCAGGCCCTTCAGGAACCGGTCCACTGCCGGCCTGCCGCCGGCCAGCTCGACGGAGACGATCGAGCCGGGGCCGCTCATCTGACGGGCGGCGAGATCGTGGTCAGGATGTGTCCCCAACCCGGGGTAGTGGACGGCGGAGACGGCACGGTGGCCGATCACGGCATCGACGACGGCGCGGGCGTTCTCCTCATGCACCCGCAACCTGGCGTCGAGAGTGCGCAGCCCGCGCAGGGTCAGGTAGGCGTCGAACGGGCTGCCGGTCAGCCCGAGCGCGTTCGCCCAGTGGCGCAGCAGCTCGTGGTGCTCGGCAGTCCTCGCGACGACCGCCCCGCCCACGACGTCGGAATGGCCGTTGATGAACTTCGTCGTCGAGTGGACGACCAGGTCGGCCCCGAGCGCCAGCGGTTCCTGGAGCAGCGGCGAACAGAAGGTGTTGTCGACGACGGCGAGCGCGCCGGCAGCGTGCGCCAGCCCGGTGACCGCCGCGATGTCGGTGATCCGCAGGAGCGGGTTGGACGGCGTCTCGATCCACACCAGGTCGGCCGGCCTGGCCAGGGCCGCGGCGGCGGACGCCGGGTCGGTGAGGTCCGCGAACTCCACCAGGAGGCGGCGCCGCTCGGCCAGCATCGTGAACAGGCGCCACGTGCCGCCGTAGGCGTCATGCGGCATCACGACCCTGCCGCCGACCGGCACCAGTGCCTCCACCACCAGCGTGATGGCCGACATCCCCGTCGAGGTGCAGGTGGCTCCCGCGCCGCCCTCCAGATCGGCGAGCGCCTCGTTCAGCAGGTCCCGCGTCGGGTTCGCCGAGCGCGAGTACTCGTAGGCGCCGGGTGCATCCGGGGCGGGGAACACGAAGTTGCTCGAAAGGTGGATCGGAGGGACGACGGCGCCGTGGCCGACGTCCCGGGCCAGCCCCGCCCTGGCGGCCCGTGTCCAGCGTCCGAGTTCCGCCATGCTGCCTCCTTGGTCACGCCCGGGTGTACGGACCGAACTGTAGCGGGACGCAGAAAGGCCCCGGCCGGAGCCGGGGCCTTCTGGACAGACCTGCCAGTGATCGGGTGATCAGCTGATGCGGTCCTCGGTCTTGTTGCTGAACACGTGGACGTGCTCGTTGTCGGTGGCGAGGCGCACGACCTGGCCCTTGTGCGGCACCTGACGGTTGCCGACGCGGGCGACGAGCTGCTGCGCGTTGAGCTTCTCGATGTCCGAGAGACCGGCGAGCGTGCCGTACAGGTAGGAGTCGGCGCCGAGTTCCTCGACGACCGCGATGTCGAGCGCGATGCCCTTGTTGTCGTCGGAGACGCGGAACGCCTCGGGACGGATGCCGAGGGTGAGCGTGTCCTCGCCCGCAGCCTTGGCCAGGATGTCGCGGGCGACCGGGACGGTGTAGTCGCCGATCTGGACGCCGCCCTCGACGACCTTGCCCGAGAGCAGGTTCATGGCGGGCGAGCCGATGAAGCCGGCCACGAAGAGGTTCCTCGGGGTGTCGTACAGCGCCAGCGGGGAGTCGACCTGCTGCAGGAGGCCGTCCTTCATGACCGCGACGCGGTCACCCATCGTCATGGCCTCGACCTGGTCGTGGGTGACGTAGACGGTGGTGACGCCGAGACGACGCTGCAGGGCGGCGATCTGGGTGCGGGTGGAGACGCGGAGCTTGGCGTCGAGGTTCGACAGCGGCTCGTCCATCAGGAAGACCTGCGGCTGGCGCACGATGGCGCGGCCCATGGCGACGCGCTGGCGCTGGCCACCGGAGAGGGCCTTCGGCTTGCGGCCGAGGAAGTCCTCCAAGCCGAGCAGCTTGGCGGCCTCCTGGACTCGCTGCTGGCGCTCGGCCTTCGGAACGTTCTGCATCTTCAGCGCGAAGCCCATGTTGTCGGCGACGGTCATGTGCGGGTAGAGCGCGTAGTTCTGGAACACCATGGCGATGTCCCGGTCCTTCGGGGGCAGATCGGTCACGTCGCGGTCGCCGATGAAGATGGCGCCGGAGTTGACCTCCTCAAGGCCTGCGAGCATGCGCAGCGAGGTGGACTTGCCACAGCCGGACGGTCCGACGAGGACCATGAATTCGCCGTCCTCGATCTCGAGGTTCAGCTTGTTGACAGCGGCTCGATCGGAGCCGGGGTATACGCGCGAGGCTTCGCGGTAGCTAACGGTGGCCATGCCACATTCCTTTCCACGGGCAGGTACGTGCCCGACGATCCGTAGTGGAGAGAGAGTGGAAGGGTTCTTCCGCCCCGAACTCTAACATGGCGCCCGGTCGCCGACGGAATCGTGGGCGCCGCATCGGGTCACGTAGCATTGCCCGGCGTGAGTGAGCAGCCCGAATCCACCCCGCCGGGGGACGTCCCGGACGCCCAGACCGGAGCGGGGAAGGCCTCCGAGGAGAACGAGACCCAGTGGTGGGAGGAACCGGGGCTTCCCTGGAACCACAAGCCCGGGCGCGCCGACATCGCCTGCATGACTTGGTTCGGCGTCATCGCCGTGTTCACGTTGATCCTGCTTCCGACGAGGGTCTGGCTCATGGCGGCCGCGCCGGGCTTCCTGGCCATGATCACCGGCGGGCGCACCGCAGTGGCGGCCAGCGGGGCGCTGGCGAGCGTCGGCCAGATGCCGTACTGGCCGGCGGTGCTCGCCGTCGCCACAGTCCTCAGCCTCAAGTTCGACTGGGTCTACTGGTGGGCCGGCAGGCTGTGGGGCCGCGGCATGATCGAGGTGTGGGCCGGGAAGAGCAAACGCTCGGCCCGCAACTACGCGAGGGCGGAGCGCTGGGCCGAGAAGCTTGGGCCGCTGGGCTTCTTCATCGCGTACGTGCCGATCCCGCTGCCGCTGATGCAGGTGGTATTCGTCCTCGCCGGTGCCGCCGGCATGAGCCTGAAGCGGTTCCTGATCTACGACTACATCGCGAGCACGGTCTGGCTCATCGGCTTCTTCGTGCTCGGCTGGCGGCTCGGCAAGCCCGTCGTCGACGTGCTCGACCTGTACGCGAAGGTGGCGGGTTACGTTGCGATCGGAATCATCGTCGTGATCCTGGCGGGTGCCATGATGAGGAGGAAGCCGCAGTCGAAGGAGGGCTGAGCCCATGCCCAGGACGTTCCATCCCGCACCCGGCTGGCCCCCGCCCCCCGCGGGGTGGACACCCCCGGCGGGGTGGGCACCGGACCCCGGCTGGCCCGAGGCCCCGGAGGGCTGGGTCTACTGGACGGACACGACGCTGCTGGGTGGCGAGGTCGAGCAGGCGGCCCCGGTGGTCCCGGGGGGCGACGCAGCGGTCAGGCAGGCGTGGTGGGTGCGGTTCGGGTGGCTCATGGCCCTGGTCGCGGGCGTCGCCGGCTATGTCGTGGTGCTGACCGTCATGATCTCGACCCAGAACATCCTGATGTTCCCGAGCCTGCTCCTGATCGGGTCCATGACCGTTCCGATGTCGGTGCTGCTGCTCGTGTATGCGGTGGAGTACCGGGCGGGGCACCACGGCGCGCTGGTGACGGTCACCGTCATCGCCGGCGCGGTCATCGGCACCACGACGGCGGCCCTTCTCGAATACAACACGCTGAAGGCCATGCCCTGGCTCGGCATGGTGGCCGTCGGGCTCATCGAGGAGGCGGCGAAGCTGATCGTGCCGGTGGTCGTCTTCTGGCTGATGCGGCAGCGGACACCCGGGCTGGGGCTGGTCCTCGGCGTGGCCTCCGGTGCAGGCTTCGCCGCGGCGGAGACCATGGGTTACGGGCTGGTCGCGCTGATCGCGTCGAAGGGCAACCTCGCCGAGGTGGACGCCACCCTGCTGCTGCGGGGTCTGCTGTCGCCGGCCGGCCACGTCGCGTGGAGCGGCATGACGTGCGCGGCGCTCTGGAGGCTGGGGGAGCGACCCCCCGCCCGGTACGGCTGGACGGTCTTCATGGGCGCCTACCTGCTGGCCGCGATGCTCCACGCGGTCTGGGACGGCACGACGTCGCTCGCCCCGCACGTCCTGGTCGCCGCCGTCAGCGCTGCGCTGCTGATCGGCCTGACCATCCTTGAGAACCGCAGGCTCCGTCGCGCGTGGACCGCGCCCCGCCCGCTGCCCCCCGTCGCCGGGTGACCGGTGGCAGCGGACAGGAGGGGTGTCAGGCCGGGCTGAGGAGGGCGACCAGGAATCCGCTGTCCCGCCGGAACGGGCGCAGGTCCCAACTCGAGAACGGCGAGTCGAGCACCAGGCCCGCCGCCTCGACGTCGCCCAGGAACTCCCCGAACTCGTACCCGCGGCCGGCCGCGAACCCGACCACGATGCGTCCCTCGTCGGCGAGGTGCCTGCGCATCCGCTCCAGCACGTCGACCCTGGTCGAGGGGTGCAGGAACGTCTGGGTGTTGCCGGCCGACAGGATGGCGTCGAACGGTTCCTCGATGCCAACCGCGGGCAGGTCGAGCCCGGCCAGATCCTGCACCACATACGTCGGCCCCGGGTTGTCCTGTTCGGCCGCCTCGATGAGCACCGGGTCGACGTCGACGCCGACGACGGCGTGGCCCAGTTCGTGCAGGTGCCCCGAGTGGCGCCCCATCCCGCAACCGGCATCGAGCACCCTGGAGCCCGGAGCGACCAGAGCGTGAACGGTGCGGGCCTCCCCGACGATGTCCCTCCCCTGGGCAGCCATCATGCGGAATCGCTGGACGAACCGGTGCGAGTGCTCCGGGTCGGCGGCGACGATGCGGGACCACTTCCCGAGTTCAGGTGTCATGCCCCACATTGTTGCCGACCGCTCAATGGTCGATCCGAAGAGCCGACGGACGGGTGACGGACGGGTGGTGGAGCCCCCGGAGGGAGTCGAACCCTCGACCACTCGCTTACAAGGCGAGCGCTCTGGCCGCTGAGCTACGGAGGCGCGGCAATGGTGACCATTGTGCCGAACCGGCGCGGCAACGACAAAGCGTGCAGGGGCGGCGTCCGTCGCGGGGTCAGATGCCTGGGGCGATGACGAACAGCTTCCCGTGTCCCCTGGCGTGGACCCGTTCGCCGGCCGGCACGAATGCGGCCTCGCCCTGCGGCACGTCCAACTCGGAATCGCCCTCCAGCCGGAAGGTCCCCTTCGACGACACGACGATGCGCCCCGCATCCTCCCTGGGCACCTCCACCGCGAACTCGCCGACGGGCTGGATCAGCCACACCTCGAACTCATGGGCCGTCGTTGGGTACTGGTACAGGCCGTCGGCGCCGTGCGACTTGAGGACGCGCACCTCCTCGGGCTCGAACTTCACAACCTGTAGGAGCGCGTCGACGTCGATGTGCTTCCTCGTCAGGCCGCCGCGCAGCACGTTGTCGGAATTGCCCATGACCTCGATGGCCGTGCCGCGCAGGTAGGCGTGCATCACGCCCGGGTCGAGGCAGACCGACTCGCCCGGCTCCAGCGAGAACCGGTTCAGCAGGAGGGCCGCGAGGATGCTCGGGTCTCCGGGGAAGTGTTCGTCGAGTTCGACGGCCGTCTTCGCGAACGTACCCAGCTCTCCCGGATCAGCGAGGTGGTGCACTGCGGCGGCAAGCACCTCGTCGACCAGATACCTGCGCTCGCCGAGGGACAAGACGTCGAGGAAGACCTCCTGGAGCGCGGGCGTGGCGTCGCGCAACCGCAGCGGGCCGATGACCGATGCGAGTGCGCTGTCGACGCCGAGGCCCTCGAACAGCTCTGCCGAGCGGATCGGGTCGCGGAACCCCAGCAGCCCCTCGAACGGGGTCAGGGCGATGATGATCTCCGGCTTGGGCCAGTCGTCGCGAAAGGACCGGTCGGGGGCGTCGATGGGGATGCCCTGCAGCGACTCACGGGCATATCCGAGCTCGGCCTGCGCCCGCGTCGGATGTGCCTGGAGGCTGAGCGGTGAGCCGGCGGACAGGAACTTGACAAGGTACGGGAGCCTGCCGTCGAAGTACTCGGCGGCGGCCTCGCCCAGCAGGTCGCGGTTCTCGATGATGGCTTCGGACAGGGTCCGCGTCCCGTCGCCGACCGGTGAATCGCCGAGTGGATGGGCCCCGTACCAGAACTCGGCCAGGGGTCGGCCGTCCGGCGCGCGGCCGAGGATCGCTGGTATGCCGTCGGTCGACCCCCATGCGTAGTTCTGACCCACGCCGCCGATGCTGAACATGGCCCCAAGTGAACCTTGTCCGGTGGGCTGGTTCAACCCGGGTGCAGGGAATGTCAGGGCTCCGTGAATGACACACGTGTGATTCGACGCGTATGATGACTGGCATGCCGCATGCCGCAGCCCTCGATGCCACCGCACTGGATGA
Organism: Arachnia sp.; assembly: GCA_039811745.1. Taxonomy (GTDB): domain Bacteria; phylum Actinomycetota; class Actinomycetes; order Propionibacteriales; family Propionibacteriaceae; genus Arachnia. Next base: position 29,957 of record JBDHZH010000022.1, on the reverse strand, counting down.
GCGCGACGCCGCGATGCTGGACTTCGAGGACAGCTGGTTCACGGCTTCGGTCCCGAAGGAGCAGGCGATCATGGAGAACTTCGGCGTCTCGGCCACACGCTATTACCAGCACCTCAACGTGCTGATCGACACTGCCCCCGCGCTGGCCTACAAGCCGCTGCTCGTCAAGCGCCTGCGCCGCCTCCGGGCCGCCCGCCAGGACGCCCGCTCCGCACGTCGCCTGCACGGCTGACGTCTCCCTCGCTGGGTTCCGCCGTCGCGTACCCGCCCGACACCAGGCCTGCCTGCACCTCGAAGAAGTTGGCGGCCGCCCGATCGGAGGTGCGCAGCAATGACCACGCCGTCGCCAACAGATAGAGCGGCAGGAATGGCAGCCCGAGACAGTAGGCGTACTGCCAGGCGTGCTCCGACTCGTGTTCCAGCAGTCCCGGGATCTGGGCGGATGCCTCTTCCAGGGTGCGGTGCGGCACCAGGACGACGCTGCCGACGGTCAGGGCCGACGCAGTCACCAGCGGCAGGGCGGCGCGATCGGCGACGATCAGTCCCCGCGCCACCCTGAGCCTGCCGCGGGTGCAGATCGCGAGCAGCAGCCCGAGCGGCGTGGACAGGTTGACGAAGTTGGCCACGTTGCGCATCACCACACCAGCTGGCATGTTGCGATCCTCCCATCCGTTGTGACCATCCAACCACCGGCGCTGCGCGAGCGCGGTGCCGACGAGCCGGGTCTTTGCACTCCCCTTGTCCGAGTGCTAATAATGGGGTTGGCACTCTCCCAGTCAGAGTGCTACCGATCTGCAGGGTGAGGTCCCTCGGGGCCGTCCGTCGCGGGCACCGTCGCGGATCGGATGAACACGACCACTTCCGGGGTCTTGCACCCCGACGACGGGAGGACTCCCGATACAACATGGCAAAGATCATTGAGTTCAACGAAGAGGCCCGCCGCGGCCTCGAGCGGGGCATGAACACCCTCGCCGACGCGGTCAAGGTCACGCTCGGCCCCAAGGGCCGCAACGTGGTGCTCCAGAAGTCCTGGGGTGCTCCCACGATCACCAACGACGGCGTCTCCATCGCCAAGGAGATCGAGCTGGAGGAGCCGTTCGAGAAGATCGGCGCCGAGCTCGTCAAGGAGGTCGCCAAGAAGACCGACGACGTCGCGGGCGACGGCACCACCACCGCCACGGTCATAGCCCAGGCGATGGTTCGCGAGGGCCTGCGCAACGTCGCGGCCGGCGCCAACCCGATCGAGCTGAAGCGCGGCATCGAGGTGGCCGTCGAGGCCATCTGCGCCGAGCTGTCGAACCTCGCGATCGACGTCGAGACCAAGGACCAGATCGCCGCCACCGCGTCGATCTCCGCCGCCGATACCACCGTCGGCGAGATCATCGCCGAGGCGATGGACAAGGTCGGCAAGGAGGGCGTGATCACGGTCGAGGAGTCCAACACCTTCGGGCTGGACCTCGAGCTGACCGAGGGCATGCGCTTCGACAAGGGCTACATCTCGCCCTACTTCGTCACAGACGCCGAGCGCATGGAGGCGACCCTGGACGATCCGTACATCCTGATCGTCAACTCCAAGATCTCCTCGCTGAAGGACCTCCTGCCCGTGCTGGAGAAGGTCATGCAGTCCAGCAAGCCGCTGCTGGTCATCGCCGAGGACGTCGAGGGTGAGGCGCTTGCGGGCCTGATCGTCAACAAGATCCGCGGCACCTTCAAGTCCGTCGCCGTCAAGGCTCCGGGCTTCGGTGACCGCCGCAAGGCCATGCTCGCCGACATCGCCATCCTGACCGGTGGCCAGGTCATCTCCGAGGAGGTCGGCCTGTCGCTCGACGCCGTCACCCTCGACCTGCTCGGCAGGGCCCGCTCCGTGCTCGTCGCCAAGGACGAGTGCACGATCATCGAGGGCGCAGGCGAGTCGTCCGCGATCGAGGGCCGGGTTGCGCAGATCCGTCGCGAGATCGAGAACTCCGATTCCGACTACGACCGCGAGAAGCTGCAGGAGCGCCTCGCCAAGCTGGCTGGCGGCGTCGCCGTCATCAAGGTCGGCGCGGCCACCGAGGTCGAGCTGAAGGAGCGCAAGCACCGCATCGAGGACGCCGTCCGCAACGCGAAGGCGGCCGTCGAGGAGGGCATCGTCCCCGGTGGTGGCGTCGCGCTGCTGCAGGCCGCTGCCGCCGCCAAGGTCGAGGGCCTTGTCGGTGACGAGGCCGTCGGCGCGCAGATCGTGTTCGCCGCCGTGAAGGCACCGCTGCGCCAGATCGCCGTCAACGCCGGCCTCGAGGGCGGCGTCATCGTGGAGAAGGTCTCCAACCTTCCCGCGGGTGAGGGCCTGAATGCCGCCACCGGCGAGTACGTCGACATGGTGGCCGCCGGGATCATCGACCCGGCGAAGGTGACGCGTTCGGCGCTGCAGAACGCTGCGTCCATCGCGGCCCTGTTCCTCACCACCGAGGCCGTCATCGCGGACAAGCCCGAGAAGGCTCCCGCCGCAGGCGCCCCCGGCATGGACGACATGGGTGGCATGGGCGGCTTCTGAGCCGCACCGTCCAACCGGACACCTCACGACCGCGCCGGTCGAGCGAGAGCTCGGCCGGCGCGGTCGTGTCTGTGAACCCGGCCGGGGGACGGCCTTTCACTGTTCCCGCACCGACATGGGGCGACCCCACCGGATCGCCCGGCCGTTCCCCTTTGCCGATAGCCTCGGGGGCGGAGGTGGTCGCCCGTGGACACTGCACTGTTGATCAAGGCCTTCGCTGCGCTGTTCGCGATCATGAACCCGTTCGTGGCCTTGCCGATGTTCCTGTCCCTGACCGACGGCCAGCCCCCCGCCGATCAGCGGCGCGCGGGCCTGCGCACCACCATGTACAGCGCACTTCTCGCCGCCATCGTGCTTGTCAGCGGCAACGCGGTCCTGGACTTCTTCGGCATCGGCGTCGACGACTTCAGGATCGCCGGCGGTATCGTGCTGCTGCTGATCGGGCTCGGGATGCTGAACGGTGTCGGCAGCAGTGCCCACACGGGCACGAAGGACGAGCAGGAGCACCAGGCGGCGCAGGACGATGTCTCGTTCTATCCCATGGCTTTCCCGATGATCGTCGGCCCCGGCACCATCACGACGCTGGTGCTGCTCCCGGGTCACGGCGGCCTGCGGGGCCACCTGACCACGGGGCTGGCGCTGCTGGCGGTGCTGGCCATGATGGGCGCCGTCTTGTACTTCGCGCCCAGCATCGGGCACCTGCTCTCCCAGAAGCTCCGCGTCATCATGACCCGGTTGATGGGCATGATCCTGGCCGCGATCGCAGTCCAGATGGTGGTGGCCGGGCTCAAGTCGGTCTTCCCGGCGCTGGCCTGAGGACGTCGCTCGATCGCCCCCGATTCTCGCGGTCGATTTCCCTGAATGTGGTCGATTCCCCTTCTTGTTGTTTCGAACGGGTGTATGATTAGGGCATGTCCGTGACGGGGTTGGCGACGTATGAGCGGTGGGTTGCTGCCCGGGATCGGGTGGGCGTGCTCGCCGGTCAGTTGGCGCAGTTGAACTCGGATCTCGTTACTGCCGTGGGTGAGGTGCTTGATGCGGGCGACTGGGCTGGGGATGGGATCGCTTCGCCGGAGCATTGGCTGACGGTGGTGGCGGCGATGTCCCCTGCGCGGGCCGGGGATGTGGTGTCGGTGGCGTCGCGGCGGCGCGATTTCCCGGAGCTGATGGGGGAGTTGGCTGCGGGTCGGGTGAGCCTCGATCAGTTGGCGGTGGTGGCGAGGCATGTGCCGGCGGAGTATTCGGACGACGTCAGCGAGTTCGTGCCCCAGACGACGGTTCGGCAGTTGCGGCGGGTGTTGCCGAAATATCCGTTCGCGGAGCAGCACGATGCGCCTGCGCACCTGGCGGAGGAGGCCGCCGCCGCGGAGTCGTCGGACGCTGCGCGGCCGGTGCTGGTGTCGGACGATCCGGCGTTGCAGATGTATCGCTCGGGTGGCAGGTTCCATCTGGTGTTCGAATCCAACCTGCTGGATGGGGCGTTGGTGGAGCAGGCGTTGAAGGAGGCCAAGGACGCGCTGTTCACTGGCGGTGATGTGAAGGCGAGGCTGGCCGATGGTCTGCTGGAGATGGCGTCGCGGTCCTTGGGTGCGGTGTCGTCGGGGTCGCGTCGGGATCATTACCGGGTGCTGGTGCATCTGGATGAGACCGGCCGGGGTTGGGTGAACAAGCAGGGTGCGTTGCCGGGGCACCTGCTGGAGCGGTTGACCTGTGATGGTGCGGTTCGGCCGGTGTGGTTGCGCGACGGTGCCCCGGTGTCGGTTGGTCGGTCGATGCGGATCGTTCCGGGCAGGACGCGTCGCCTGGTGGAGGACAGGGACGGTGGCTGCCGGTTCCCGGGCTGCCCGGTCACCAGGTTCGTGGAGAACCATCACCTGCGGCACTGGTCGAAGGGCGGGGTCAGCGATTTCGGCTCGGTGGTGTCGTTGTGTCCCAGGCACCACGCCCAGCACCATCAGGGGCAGTTCGTGATCGAAGGCGATCCGGGCAGGCCGGATGGGCTGGTGTTCAGGGCCAGGGGTGGATGGGTGATCGGGCCCAACATCCCCGAGCCGGTGCCGCCGAGTCGGCACGGTCCGCCGGCCGAGCAGCCGATCCGGGGCTGGGAGATGGATACCGGCTGGATCGACTTCCACCCCGACCGCGGCGCCGCCTGATCGTGGGGCTGGCGCGCCACGACGCGGGTCCCAACCTTCGCGACGGACTTTGGGCAGAATGAGCCCATGAGCCTGCTTGAGGTGATCGCACTGCACGCCGCCGACGCGGAACGCGCCGAGGAGGGCGGCGCCGACCGGGTCGAACTGGTCGGCACCATGGACGACGACGGACTCTCGCCGGAACCCCGGCTGGTGGAGAAGGTGCGCAGGGCCACGTCCATCCAGGTCCGCGCGATGGTCAGGCTGCGCGGTGGTTTCAGCACCGATGGCGCAGAGATCACACGCATGAAGGGGCTCATCGCAAGCTACCTCGACTCCGGCGTCGATGGTGTGGTGCTCGGCTTCCTGGACGCGAACAGCGAGGTCGATGTGCCCGTCGTGCGCGAGCTCATCGGGGAGGGCGCCTTCTCCTGGACCTTCCACCGAGCCATCGACAACTGCCTCAATGCCGACCGGGCCTGGCAGGCCATCCTTCCGCTGCCGGGCATGGACCAGGTGCTCACGGCCGGTTCGCCGCGCGGTGTCGAGCACGGCCTCGACGACCTCATCCGGCGCGCCAAGGCGGACCCGCGCGTGGCCCGTCTCATCATGGCCGGCGGCGGGCTCGCGACCGAGCACGTGCCATGGCTGATCCGCTCCGGCATCAAGGCTTTCCACATCGGCGGCGCTGCCAGGCCGGCCCGGTCCTTCAAGGCCTACGTCGACGCCGACCTGGTACGGATGTGGCGCGAGCTCATCGACGACGAGACCCGCCGCGCGAGGGCGACGACGCCTTGAGTCGTCCCCTCCGGTTCCGGGACGGGGCCCGCATCGTCGTCCAGGCTGGCCGCTTTGTCCTGCTGGTGAGGGACACCGACCCGGGGGTGCCCGGTTCGGCATGGTGGGTCACCCCCGGGGGAGGGATCGACGACGGTGAGGCGCCGGCCGATGCCGCGGCCAGGGAACTCCACGAGGAGACCGGGCTGCGCGCCGACGTCGACTCCCTGCTCGGGCCCGTGGCCCACAGGGTGGCCATCCACGGCTACTCCGACCGGATCCTCGTCCAACGGGAGTGGTTCTTCCTCGTCTCGGTCGCGGAGCGGTTCGACCCGGCCCCCGCGCACCTGACGGCCACCGAACGGCAGCGCATGACGGGCCTCGCATGGTTCGACGTCGCCGGTCTGCCGACCCCGCTCTGGCCGTACGAACTCGGGCAACTCATCCTGGAACGAGCCCACGCGTCGGTGGATCTCGGGGTCGTGGAGGAGTCCACGGTCCCGATCCTCGTTTCGGAGCGTGAGCAGATCTCCGCCTACCTGCGGGGCCTCGGGCTCCGCAGCAGTGAGTAGAGTGCCCACCCCCCCAGCCCGAGACATGCGAGGAGGGCGAGCGGGGAGACGTCGTTGACGATCAGTGTGAGCATCAGCAAGGAGACGCCCGCCAGCGTCGTCGCGGTCCCGAGGGCGCCGGTCACATGGCGGGTGCGCGCGAACAGGAGCCCGGCGATCAGGAGCAGCCAGCTCGCCGCGGCCGGCACCAGGATGCCGAGCAGCAGCCCGGCAAGGCCGATGAGGAGCAGGTTCCTCACGGACCTGTCCGTGCCGGGAGCGGTGAATCCCCCCTGCTGCGGGGCCCAGTAGGGCGGTGGCTGGGTACCCGGTGGCGGCCATTGCTGGCCCTGCCCCAGTTGCAGCCCCTCTCCCGGCGGTGGTGCGGTCGGCGGGGGGAAGCCCGGGGGCGGGAAGTCCTGCCGAGGGAGGGCCGGGGGAGAAAAGGATGCGTCGAACGCGGTGGCGAGCGGCGCGCCCGTCGGGGGAGGCAGTCGCGGGGCGTCGACGACGCTCCCGGCCGAAGCGGTGCCGTAGACCGCGAACGGAACCCTGGGATCCCTGACGCCGGAGACGGGAGGCGGAGCCGAGGCGATGGCGGCGGAGGCTGTGGTGAAGGGGAAGGCGGGATCGCGTGGACGGCGGTCCGCCACGACGACCCGGTCGAGCGGAATCTGGGGTCCCGACGGGGCGAACCCCTGCGGCGGTGGGATCTGGCCGGGGGTTGCCGCGGCTGCGGGCTCCGCGACCTCGAGGGGCGGTGCCTCCGGGGTGGCGAACCCGTAGGGTCGCTGCAGGGGCGCGTAGGCCGCGCCGTCGGTCCAGGTGGCCATGGGCCAATCCTACGGAACGCGCCCAGGGACGGAATCCGGCCACGGACGGCGACCCGCGCAGGGGTGCTGCGCACTTCGCCGTCCTGCGGCCTTCGGGCTTAGCGGGCGCATGAGTCACAAGTTAGGCTGGCTTGGGAGCGCAGCAACGGGCAAAGGCCCTCTACGTAGGAGTGGACATGGAAGTTGTCATCTGTTCTGACGAGGCCGAGGTCGGCCGGGTAGCAGCCGATCGCGTCGTCGCGTGGCTGGCCGGGAACCAGACGCCCGTGCTGGGCGTCGCAACCGGCAGTTCCCCGATCAAGCTCTACGAGGAGCTCGCGCGCCGCGCCGCAGCCGGGACCGTCGACTTCTCCCACGGGCTGGCCTTCGCGCTCGACGAGTACGTCGGCATCTCGCCCGACCACGAGTTGAGCTACAAGCAGACCATCCGCCGCACCGTCCAGGAGCCGTTCGGGATGGACCCGGCTCGCGTTCGGGTGCCGGACGGCGCAGCCACCGACCTCGCCACCGCCGCGCAGGAGTACGACGACGCGATCAGCGAACTGGGCGGTGTGGACGTGCAGATCCTCGGCGTCGGCACGAACGGGCACATCGGCTTCAACGAGCCCACGTCGTCATTCTCCTCGCGTACCCGCGTGAAGACGCTGACCCAGCAGACCCGCGACGACAACGCGCGCTTCTTCGCCGAGGGCGAGGCTGTGCCGACGCACTGCGTCACGCAGGGCCTCGGGACCATCATGGACGCCCATGCGATCGTCCTGGTCGCCACCGGGGAGCACAAGGCCGACGCGATCGCTGCCATGGTCGAGGGGCCGGTTTCGGCGTCCTGCCCGGCCTCGATCCTGCAGTTCCACCCGAAGACCCTCATCGTCATCGACGAGGCAGCGGGTGCCAAGCTTCGCTATGCGGACTACTTCCGGCTCGCGCACAGCACGCCGGTGCCCGGCACCGCAGCAGCGGGCCTGGGGAACGTCTCCGCCGGTTGAGCCGCCCGCCGCGCGCACGGTAGGATGAGCGGCCGGTCCCAAGAAGATAGCGAGGGTTGCTGTGCCCACCGGAAAAGTGCGTTTCTACGACGCTGACAAGGGCTTCGGTTTCATCGCCAAGGATGGCGGCGGGGATGTCTATGTCCGCTCCAACGTGTTGCCCGCCGGCGTCGAGGCGCTCAGGGCCGGGCAGCGCGTGGAGTTCGGGGTGATGGAGGGACGCCGCGGGGAGCAGGCCCTGTCCGTCCGTCTCGTGGAGACCGCACCGTCACTGTCCAAGGCGTCGCGCAAGAAGCCGGAGCAGATGGCGGTGATCGTCGAGGACCTGATCAACATGCTCGACGGGCTCGGCAACGGCTACCGCCGTGGGCACTATCCGGATGAGAAGACCGCGACGAACGTCGCGCACCTGCTGAGGCGCGTGGCGGACGAGCTGGAGCTCTGAGGTGACCGTCGGGAAGCTCGACGGCGTGGCGGCAGACGCCGTCGAACTGGCCAGACAGGCAGCCGCCGAGGTCGCCGGCGAGGCCGCCGTCGGCGAGCATGAGGGCGTGAAGGCCGAACTCGGTGAGCGGGTCGTCACCCACTACTTCGCCTCCGACCTGCCCGGGTACGCCGGCTGGCACTGGGCCGTGACGGTGGTGCGCGCCGCCCGTGCCAAGGTCGCAACCGTGAACGAGGTGGCGCTGCTGCCCCAGGCAGGGTCCCTGCTCGCGCCCGATTGGGTGCCGTGGGAGGACCGCATCCAGCCGGGGGACATCGGCCCGGGCATGCTCATGGCCACCCCCGACAACGACCCGCGCCTTGAGCCCGGCTTCGCGGCCAGGGACCTGCCGTTCGACGCGGACCCGGCCGAGTGGGCGCAGTTGCGCTCCACCGTCGCGGACCTCGGTCTCGGCCGGGAACGGGTCCTGTCGCGGGAGGGTCGCGACCTCGCGGCCGAACGTTGGCTGGCGGGGCCGCCCGGGCCGAACGACGAGGGGTCGCGACAGGCCCCGGCCAACTGCGCCACCTGCGCCTACTTCGTACCCCTTCGCGGCTCGCTCGGCACGCTCTTCGGTGCCTGCGCCAACGAGTACTCGGCCTCCGACGGCCGCGTCGTCAGCCTGGACCACGGCTGCGGCGGCCACTCCGACGTCGTGGCAACCCAGCGGGCCCGTGAGCTGCCGGCCCCGGCCTACGACACGATCGGCGTCGACGAGGTCCTGTTCGGCTGATCTCCATCGGTGGGACGGTGGGTGGCATCGAGACCCGGGAAGCCACCCGCTAGCATGTCGGCCGTGATAAACAAGTCTCCCAAGGCCGCCACCCGGCCCCCCGTGCACGCGCCCGCGCCCGACGCCTCTTGGCTCGAACGACATTTCGGAATCGCGGCGCGCGGCTCCACCGTCGGACGTGAGGTTCGCGGCGGTCTGGTCACCTTCTTCGCGATGGCCTACATCATCGCCCTGAACCCGCTCATCATCGGAACCGCCGTCGACAAGCACGGTCTCCTGATCTCCGGTGCACCCAAGTTCACAGACACCGCCATGACGCAGGTGGACGCCGCGGCGGTCGGTGCCTCGATCGGCATGGTGGCGGCCGCGACGGCGCTCATCGCGGGCGTCATGACCATCCTCATGGGCGTCATCGGGCGCTTCCCGATGGGTCTCGCCACCGGTCTCGGCCTGAATGCGCTCGTCGCCTACACCCTCGCCCCGCAGATGACGTGGCCGCAGGCCATGGGCCTCGTGGTGTGGGAGGGCATCCTGATCGCCATCCTCGTCATGACGGGCTTCCGGACGGCCGTCTTCAAGGCCGTCCCGAAGACGCTGCGCACCGCAATCAGCGTCGGCATCGGCCTGTTCATCGCATTCGTTGGTCTCATGAATGCGGGCGTGGTCCGCAAGCCGTTCGGCGCCACCCCCGTCGAGCTCGGCATCGGCGGCTCCCTGTCCGGCTGGCCGATCTTCGTGTTCGTGGTCGGACTCCTGCTTCTGATCGCGCTCTACGTGCGCAAGGTCAAGGGCGCGATGCTCATCTCCATCGTCTCCGCGACGGTGCTGGCCGTCATCATCGAGGCCTTCGGCAAGATCGGTCCGCACATCGGCGACCAGAACCCCACAGGCTGGGCCCTGAACGTGCCCCAGCTCGGCAACTTCACGCTGCCCAACCTCGGCCTGCTCGGCCGTGTCGATCTGTTCGGGGCCTTCCTGGTGGACGGCAAGTTCTCGTGGCCGGTCTTCTTCGGGCTGCTGGTGCTGGTCTTCTCGCTGTTGTTGGCCGACTTCTTCGACACCATGGGCACCATCGTCGCCGTGGGCAGCGAGGGTGGCCTGCTGGACGAGAACGGGATGCCCGAGCACACCGAGGCGATCCTGCTCATCGACTCCTTCGCGGCCGTCGCCGGTGGCGTCGGCTCGGTGTCATCCAACACCTGCTACATCGAGTCGACGACGGGTGTCGGCGAGGGGGCCCGCACGGGCCTGGCCTCCGTCGTGACCGGCGCGGCGTTCCTGCTGGCCATGGTGCTGGCGCCCATCATCAACATGGTCCCCTCCGAGGCGGCCTCGCCGGTTTTGGTGTTCGTCGGCTTCCTGATGATCTCGCAGGTCGTCGACATCGACTGGAACGACCTCGAACTCGGCATCCCCGCGTTCCTGACGATGATCATGATGCCGTTCTCGTACTCCATCTCCACCGGCATCGGGGTCGGGTTCATCTCATACGTGTTCATCCGCCTGATCCGCGGGCACGCCAAGCGCATCCACCCGCTGATGTATGTGGTGGCGGCGCTGTTCGTCGTCTACTTCCTGCAGGCCCCCCTGATGGCTCTCATCAGCTGATCTCGTGACGGTCCTTGGAGGACGTGGCCGCTAGGCTGGCGGCCATGTTCTCCAAGGTCCTTGTCGCCAACCGTGGCGAAATCGCCGTCCGCGCCTTCCGTGCCGCCTACGAGCTGGGGTTGGACACGGTGGCGGTCTTCCCGTACGAGGACCGCAACGCGGACCACAGGATCAAGGCCCAGGAGTCATACCTGATCGGCGAGCGTGGCCATCCGGTGCGCGCCTACCTCGACATCGACGAGATGATCCGGGTCGCGAAGGAGTCGGGCGCCGACGCGATCTACCCGGGCTATGGCTTCATGTCGGAGGATCCGAAGCTCGCCGCCGCCTGTGCGGCCAACGGCATCCTGTTCATCGGCCCGCCCGCCAGGGTGCTTGCCGTGGCGGGCAACAAGGTCCGAGCGCTGGAGAAGGCCAGGGAGGCCGGCATCCCCACCCTCGACTCGAGCGAGCCCTCCACGGATCTTGAGGAACTGACCGCGGCGGCGGACCGGATCGGCTTCCCCGTCTTCATCAAGGCGGTGGCCGGCGGCGGCGGCCGGGGCATGCGCCTCGTGCGCGAGAGGGACCGGTTCGCCGAGGAGCTGGGCGCCGCAATGCGTGAGGCCGAGGCCGCCTTCGGCGACCCGACCGTGTTCGTCGAGCAGGCCGTCTCCGCGCCGCGACACATCGAGGTGCAGATCCTCGCGGACCGGACGGGGAACGTCGTCCACCTCTTCGAGCGGGACTGCTCCATCCAGCGGCGTCACCAGAAGGTCATCGAGATGGCCCCGGCTCCGCACATCACGCAGGAACTGCGCGACGCCCTGACCTCCGACGCCGTCAAGTTCGCGCGGTCGATCGACTACTTCTGCGCCGGAACGGTGGAGTTTCTGGTCGAGACCAAGGGCCCGAGGGCCGGCCAGCACGTGTTCATCGAGATGAACCCGCGCATCCAGGTGGAACACACCGTCACCGAGGAGATCACCGACGTCGACATCGTCCAGGCACAGATGCGCCTGGCGGGGGGCGAGACGCTCGAGGACATCGGGATCCGCCAGTCCGAGCTGGAGATCCGCGGGGTCGCCTTGCAGTGCCGCGTGACCACGGAGGACCCGACCAACAACTTCCGGCCCGACACCGGCCTGATCCAGGCGTACCGGTCGGCGTCCGGTGCAGGTGTCCGGCTCGACGGCGGCGCGATCGGTGCCGGGGCGGAGATCAGTCCCCACTTCGACTCGTTGCTGGTCAAACTGACCACGCGCGGCCACGACCTGGCGATGGCGGTCGCCCGGGCCAAGCGCGCCCTGGACGAGTTCCGCGTCCGCGGTGTGACCACCAACATCTCGTTCCTGCGGGCCGTCCTCGACGACCCCGACTTCATCGCGGGCAACGTCACCACGTCGTTCATCGACCAGCGGCCGTACCTGCTCACCTCCCGGTCCGGCGCGGACCGCGGCACCAAACTGCTGCGCTACATGGCGGAGGTGACGGTCAACCGGCCCCACGGCGACGCCCCGACGGCGCTGGACCCGGCGGAGAAGCTGCCCCGGATCGACCTGTCCGCACCTGTGCCGGACGGTTCCCGGCAGCGGCTGCTCGAACTCGGGGCCGAGGGCTTCGCGCGTGCGCTGCGGGCCCAGACGGCCGTCGGTGTCACCGACACCACGTACCGGGACGCGCACCAGTCGCTGCTGGCCACGCGGGTGCGCACACGCGACCTGGAGGCGGTCGCCCCGCACCAGGCCCGGATGCTGCCCAACCTGCTCTCGGTGGAGTGCTGGGGCGGTGCGACCTACGACGTGGCGCTGCGCTTCCTCGGTGAGGACCCGTGGGAGCGCCTCTCCAAACTGCGCGAGGCCATGCCGAACCAGAACCTGCAGATGCTGCTGCGAGGCCGCAACACCGTCGGGTACACGCCGTACCCGACCGAGGTGACGCGCGGCTTCGTGCACGAGGCCGCCGCCGTCGGCATCGACATCTTCCGCGTGTTCGACGCCCTGAACGACGTGGAGCAGATGCGCCCGGCCATCGAGGCCGTGCGGGAGACCGACGCCGTCGCGGAGGTGGCCCTGTGCTACACGTCGAACCTGCTCGACCCCCGCGAGGACATCTACACGCTGGACTACTACCTGGCCAAGGCCGACGAGATGGTGGCGGCGGGCGCCCACATCCTGGCCATCAAGGACATGGCGGGCCTGCTGCGGCCGCGCGCGGCCACGACGCTCGTGAAGGCCCTGCGTGAACGGTTCGACCTGCCGGTCCACCTGCACACCCACGACACCACCGGCGGGCAGCTGGCGACGCTGATGGCGGCCATCGATGCGGGGGTGGACGCCGTCGACGTGGCGAGCTCGGCCATGGCGTCCACGACGTCGCAGCCGCCGATGTCGGCGCTGATCATGGCGCTGGAGGGCGGTGAGCGCCAGCCCGAGATCGACCCGCAGGCCGTCCTGGACCTGGAGCCGTACTGGGAGGCCGTCCGGAAGGTGTACCAGCCGTTCGAGTCCGGTCTGCCCGCACCGACGGGCCGTGTGTACGCGCACGAGATCCCCGGCGGGCAGCTCTCGAACCTGCGCCAGCAGGCCAAGGCGCTCGGGTTGGGCGACAAGTTCGAGCAGATCGAGGCCATGTACGGCGCAGCGGACAAGATCCTCGGCCGCCCGATCAAGGTGACGCCGTCGTCGAAGGTGGTGGGGGACCTGGCGCTGCACCTCGTCGCGGTGGGTGCCGACCCGGCGGAGTTCGCAGCGGATCCGCGGAAGTTCGACATGCCGGATTCGGTCGTCGCCTTCCTGGAGGGTGAACTGGGCACGCCCGCCGGGGGATTCCCCGAGCCGTTCCGCACCAAGGCGGTGGGTGGCCGCCGCAGGAAGGATCGGCTCACCGAGGTGTCGCCTGCGGATCTTGAGGTCCTGGGGACGCAGGGCAGGCAGCGCCAGGAGACGCTCAACCGGTTGCTGTTCCCCGGGCCGACGAAGGAGTTCGACCGCTTCCGGGAGGACTTCGGCGACACCTCGGTGATCTCGACCGTGCCCTACCTGTACGGGATGACGCCCGGCGCCGAGTACGAGGTGACACTCGGCAGGGGCGTCCAGATCCTCGTGGGGCTGGAGGCCATCTCCGAGGCGGACAAACATGCGATGCGCACGGTCATGACACTCATGAACGGGCAGCTGCGGCCGGTCCGCGTCAGGGACTACTCGATCGAGTCGCAGGTGGCGACGGCGGAGAAGGCCAACCCGGCCGACCCGGGCCACGTCGCGGCGCCGTTCTCGGGCGCCGTGACGGTGTCGGTGGAGGCGGGCCAGAGCGTGTCGGCCGGCGAGTCGGTCGCGACCATCGAGGCCATGAAGATGGAGGCGTCCATCAACGCCCCGCGCTCCGGCGTGGTGCGCCGCGTCGTCGTGCAGCAGACCACCCAGCTGGACGGTGGGGACCTCGTCGTGGTGATCGACCCGGCCTGACCGCTCAGGCGGGCTCCTCGATCACGACGAGATCCAGCACCGGGTCGCGGGACACGGTCCGCAGCGCCTCCCGGATTCCGCTCGTCCGCGCCAGGACCGGCCCGAATTCGGCGCTGGTCGTCTCGGCGAGCCGGTGCAGCGCGTGCAGCGTCTCGACGGCCTGCACGTGCTTGCAGTAGCCGACGACCTGACCCCGCAGGGGCTGGAGGGGAACCCCGAGCGGCCGGCCCGCCAGGCCGCGCAGCGAGTACTGGCTCGGCAGGCCCGCCCTGGCCAGGTCGAACTCAAGGTCGTCGATGTCGTCCAGTTCGAGACGGTGCGAGGCGCCTGCGACGTCCTCCAGCCAGGCGAGCAGCAGGCTCCAGCAGGCCCTTGACCGGTCGGGTGGGATGAAGCCGCCGGCCAGCATCGACCTGACGTCGCCCGCCAGGGGCTGGGATGCGTCCACCTCCGTGGCCCTCTGGCGCCTGAACAGCGGCCCGAGCCGGGACAGCATCCCGGGGGCCGGGGCGGTCCGTTGGGGGAAGCGGGTGGCGGCAACTGCGCGCAGATGCGCGGCCAGTGCGTCGTCGGCGCGGAAGATGTCGCGCACAGCGTCGATCCCGACGGCGAAGAGCCACAGCGCCTTCATGTCCCAAAGCTACCTTGGGGGTACCATCGGCGAGGTGAATCCGCGAACCCGCCGCCTCATCGTGACGTCGGTCCTGGTGGTGCTGGTCGCAGTGGCCATCCTCGCCGGCGTCCTGGCGCAGCCGTGAACCGGGCGCGCGAACTGACAGTAGAGTGAGGTCCACCATGAACAAGCGCGCATCGGCTGTGGCCGCCCTGATCGTGGCGGTCGCCGGCAGCGCCGTGTGGCTGCCGTCCGCCCGGGCCGACATCCGCACGGACGGGGGCGCGCCGGTATCCGGCATCGCCTGGGACGCGGCCGCCGGTTCCCTCTTCGTCGTCGGGCCCGGGGACGGAGCCTCCGTCGGCATCGTCGGGAAGGACGGCCGCCCCGCCGGCAAGGTCACGTTCGGTGGAACGCCGAAGTCGGTGCAGGCGCTGGCGCTGGCGGCAGACGTGCTGTATGTCGCCGACATCGGTGACGAGTCGCAGTCGCGCAGTTCCGTCACGGTGTACGGCGTCGCGGCCAAGGATGGTCGCCAGGGCTACAAGGCGTGGGACTTCAAGTACCCAGACGGCGCCCACGACGCCAAGGCGTTCCTCGTGTCCGGCAAGGGCAGGTTCTACTTCATCACCTCGGGCGACAACCCGGGCATCTACCGTGCCGAACTCAACCCGTCACGCCAGAGCGTCAACACGCTGGTGCGTTCCGCCGACGCCCCGAAGGGCGTGACGGATGCCGCGTTCCTCTCCGACGGCACGACCATGCTGATCCGCACGGGGGACGGCGTCGCCCTGCTGGACGCGACCACCTGGAAGACGGTGGCCAGGACGACCTACGTGGACGGCCCGGAGGGCGAGTCCATCACGCCGTTCACGACCGGCCGCATGCTCGTGGGCTCCGACCAGCTGTTCCGTGAGGAGCCGTTGCCCTCCGGCACCACGACCGTCACCCCGGCGCCCGCCCCGGACCCGACGGCCACGCCGACGGCCACCGATTCGTCCTCGGACTCGCCGACGACCGATCCGTCGGGGACGACCGATCCGAGCCCCGACGCAACGCAGTCGTCGGCGCCGGGCACCGAGGCGGGCAGCGGCGGGGTGTCCCGCTCCGGGACCATCCTGGCGCTGTTCGGGGCCCTTGCCGTGGCCCTGGCCGCGGGTGCCCTGGTCTTCGTCATCCGCGACTGATCCGGGCCCCGGGGACAGGGGCGGGGGCCGCGTCGGGCGCGTGGCAGAGTTGCCCTGTGAATTGGGACTGGCTGCTGCAGCGCGACGAGGTCGTCGCCGTGCGCTCCGAGCCGGCCACAGCTGGGGTTCGCGCCGATTGGCCCGAGTGGCTGCCCGCCGACTGCCGGGACGCGATCATCGCCTCCGGCATCGAGGCGCCGTGGAGCCACCAGACGGCGTCCGCCGAGGCAGCGTTCGCGGGCAGGCACGTCGCCATCTGCACCCCGACCGGCTCCGGCAAGTCGCTCGCGTACCTGATGCCGGTGCTGGCGGCCACGACTGCGGGGATGCTCGGCCGGGAGCTGCCGCAGACCCGCCGCCTCACAAGGCCGAGACACACCGCCTTGTACCTTGCCCCCACCAAGGCGTTGGCGCACGACCAGTACCGTGCTGCACGGGCGCTCGGGCCCGGCCGGTGGCGGATCTCGACACTGGACGGCGACTCGGACGCGGCCGAACGTGAGTTCGCGAGGGACCACGCGAGCCTCGTGTTCACCAACCCGGACATGTTGCACTTCTCGGTACTGCCCGGTCACGAGCGCTGGTCCAGTTTCCTCGGCGCCCTGCGCTACATCGTCGTCGACGAGGCCCACCACTACCAAGGCGTCTTCGGCGCCCACGTGGCGTCGGTGCTCAGGCGTCTGCGGCGCCTCGCCGCACTGAGTGGGGCCGACCCCGTGGTGCTGCTCAGTTCCGCCACGGCGCCGAACGCCGCCACGTTCGGGGGTGCCCTGATCGGGGAGGAACGGGTGGAGGTGGTCTCCGCCTCCGGCTCACCCCGGGGTGCCAGGGACGTGGCACTGTGGCAGCCCCTCGCCTCGCCGAATCGCGACGCATCGGAGCTGCTCGCCGCCCTGAGCGACGACGGCGCGCAGACCCTGGCGTTCGTCACGTCCCGTGCGGGGGCGGAGCTGGTCGCTCTCGGGGCGCAGGAGATCGCCCGCGACCCCGGGGCGATCGCCGCCTACCGGTCGGGCTATCTCGCGCAGGACAGGAGGGACCTGGAGGCAGCGCTCCAGAGCAGGCATGTGCGTGGCCTGGCCACGACCAGTGCGCTTGAACTTGGGGTGGACGTGACAGGGGTGGAGGCGGTGCTCGTGGCCGGCTACCCAGGCAGGCTCTCGTCCTTCTGGCAGCAGGTGGGGCGGGCCGGGCGCTCCGGGAGGCGGGCCCTCGGGTTGCTGCTGGCACGCAGGAATCCTCTGGACGTCTACCTCCTGGAGCATCCCGAACTCATCTTCGATGCGCCCGTCGAGAACGCCGTCCTCCACCCGTCCAACCCGAGGGTGCTCGGTCCGCACCTGGCCGCCGCCGCCCAGGAGTTCCCCCTGGAGGCCTCCGACGAGAGATGGTTCGGGCGGGGGATGCTGCCGCTGCTGGGCCATCTGGCGGGCCAGGGCGTGCTGCGTGAGCGGGGTGGGCGGTGGTTCTGGACCAGGCCCGACCGGGCCGTCGACTTCATCGACCTGAGGTCGTCCGGGCCCGCTCCCGTCGAGATCATCGAGCGTGAGACCGGGCGCGTGCTCGGCGTCGTCGAGCAGGAAGCCGCGGACCGGGTCGTGCATCCCGGGGCGGTGTACCTGCATCAGGGCCAGTCGTGGGTGGTGGTGGACAGGGACTTGGACGACCTCAGGGTCTTCGTCACGTCGGACGTGCCCGTCTACTACACGCAGGCGCAGTCGTCATACGAGATCGACATCGAGAGGGTCCTGCGGGAGGGACACGCCGGCGGGTGCCAGGTGTTCTTCGGGGATGTCGTCATCCGCACCAGCGTGACGGGATACCTGCGTCGCGACGAGGTGACGCACGACGTGCTCGACGCCACGGACCTCGACCTGCCCGAGCGAACCCTGCACACCCAGTCCGTGTGGTGGACGGTGCCCCGTGACCTCGAGCGCGAACTTGGTTGGGCGCCACTGCGGATGGGGGCCGCGGTCCATGCCATGGAACACACCGCCATCGGGCTGCTGCCGGCGTTCGCGCCATGCGACCGCTGGGACATCGGTGGAATCAGCACGGCGGCACACCCCGACACCGGCCTGGCCACGATCTTCGTCCACGACGGCATGGCGGGCGGGGCAGGCTTCGCCGCCCGCGGCTTCGAGGTCGCGACGGCGTGGCTGGGTGCGACGCTCGAGCGGTTGCGGTCGTGCGACTGCAAGGATGGCTGCCCCGCGTGCATCGTGTCACCGAAGTGCGGCAACGCCAACCAGGTCCTCGACAGGGCCGACGCCACCGCCCTGCTGGCCGCACTGCTGGCGTGACCCTCCGAACACCCTCTCCCGGACTTCTCCACAGGCATCCCGGGGCGATACCCCGACCCCGGCCGCGCGTCGAAGGTGTGTTGTGACCGGCTGAACGGCATCCGGTCACATTCCTGAAGGGAGACACACATGTCCGATTCGAGCGAGATCACCTCCGCCATCGCGGAGACCGAACCGGCGGCCGCGGCACTGGCCGGCACCGAACTGGTGCGTGCGGGCAGGCGGGGCCGCATGCGCAGGCTGGCCGAGCGCGGGCTGACCACCGTCGAGTACGCCATCGGCCTGCTCGCGGCCGCCGCGGTCGCGCTCGTGCTCCTCCGCATCTTCAACGACAACGCCTTCTTCAAGATGTTGTTCGACTGGGTGGTCCAGATGTTCACCAACGCGGCCTCGGCGCAGTGACATCCGGGGCGGCGGTGGCGCGACGCGGCGCCACCCCGCCCGGGCGTGGCGGGCGAGGGGAGCGGGGCATGGTCACGGTCGAACTTGCCATCGGTTTCGTGACCGTCACGCTCCTCGCCGCGCTGCTGGTGACGGTGGTCGTCCTGTCGGGCAACCGTGCCACCGTCGCCAGGGCCGGGGCGGAAGTGGCCCGTCAGCTCGCCCGGGGAGATGTGGCCGCAGCGGAGGAGGCGAAGGCCGGGGCGCCGCCGGGCACGCGATTCACTGCGACCTCCGTGGACGGCGGAGTCGAGGTGGAGGCACGCCTGGACGCCGTTCTGGTCGCGGGCCTTGCGGTGCCGCTGACGGCCACGGCCTGGGCCCGGTACGAGCCGGGGGCCGGGCCATGATGGCTGCGACTGCCCGTCGGGTGGCCGCTCGGCGGGCCGGCGAACGGGGGGTGGGAACAGTCCTTGCGGCGGCGGTCGCCCTGGTCCTGGTGAGTTTGACCTGGGGCACCTGCATGGTGCTCGGCTGGTGGCTCCAGGTGTCCAAGGCGCAGGACGCCGCGGACCTGGCGGCGCTGGCGGGTGCCTCGGCGATGGCTGCGGCCCAGGACCCGTGCCGGGCGGCGTCGCTCGCGGCCCAGCGCAACGACGCGGTGTTGTCCGGCTGCGTTCCGCTCGCGGAGGGCAACTCGTTCGCAGTCGAGGTGAGGGTGACCGCCCAGCTTCACCCGGTGATCCCGGGCGGACCGGCCACGGTGCAGCGAACTGCGGCAGCAGGGACCCGGCCGGGCATGGTCACGCAATAGGGTGTGGCCATGGGGTTCTACAGCCAACGACTGCGAACTGCCCTCCAGGCGGCGGACTTCACCGTGGATGCCGTCCTCGACAGGATCGGCGCGGACGGTCAGGCCGGGCTGGGGAGGAACTCGACCGTCCCGGCGGACGTGGCGCTGGGGGATGCACTGGACCCGCTCGCCGTCCTGATCAGGCTGTTCATCCTGCAGCAGACGGTTCCCTCCGATGCGTGCGGCTACGTCCTGGACGTGGAAGGGATGCTTGCGGCCGGGCTGCTCCGGCGCTCCGGGGACGGCGTGCGCGCCGGCGTCGACATCAGGCCGTATGCCTCCCCGGACGACGGGGCCGACGGCTACCTCGTGAGCGACCCGGTACCCGGCATGGACACCTCGGTCGTCCCCGTCCGGCCCGACTTCGTGCTGGGACCCTCGCCGGCGTCGCTCACCCTGACGCAGCTGACCAACCGGACCCCGGTCGGCAGCGCGCTGGATCTCGGCACCGGCTGTGGCGTCCAGGCGTTGCACCTCGCCCGGCATTGCGAACGGATCGTCGGAACCGACCTCAACCCGCGCGCCCTCGAACTGGCACGGCTGAGCGCCGCGCTCAGCGGGATCGAGGTGGACCTGAGGCTCGGCTCGCTGTACGAGCCGGTGGCGGAGGAGCGGTTCGACCTGATCGTCTCGAACCCGCCCTACGTGATGAGCCCACCCACCGCGGAGTCCAGCAGGCTCGTCTACCGCGAGGGCACATTCCCCGCCGACGGTCTCGTCGAGCAGGTGGTCCGCGGCGCGGCGTCCCACCTGAACCCGGGAGGCACCGCGCAACTGCTCGTCAACTGGGCCATCACCTGGTCGCAGCCGTGGGAGGAGCGGCTGGCGGGCTGGGTGGCGGGCAGCGGGCTGGACTGCTGGGTGATCGAACGGGAGAGGCTCGGCAGGTTCGCCTACATCGAACTGTGGCTGGCCGACGCCGGGCTGAACGGGAGTCCGCGTTGGCGGCAGGAGTACGACCGGTGGCTGTCGTACTTCGACGAACTCGGCATCCAGGACGTGGGCATGGGGTGGATCCACCTCACCAATGCGGGCAGGACCCACCCCGAGTTGCGGTTCGAGTCGTGGCCGCACGCCGTCCGGCAGCCCGTCGGAGGGGTGCTGGCGGCGGCTCGCGCGGCCGTGGATGCCTCCCTGCTGCCTGTCGAGGCACTGCTGGCGAGCCGGCCCGTGCTGACGGACGTCGAGCAGGAGACGCTCGGGGAGCCCGGGGCCGAGGACCCGCGCCACATAGTGCTGAGACAGAGGCAGGGTCTGCTGCGGGCGATCAGCGTCGGCACGGCGGAGGCCGCCGTGCTGGGTTCGCTGGACGGCACCCTGACGCTCGGCCAGACCTTCGCCGCGGTGGCGGATCTTCTGGAACAGGATGCCTCGGAGTTGGCGGCGGGCATGCTCCCGAGGATTCGTGAGGCGTTGCGGGACCAGTTCCTGCGCCTGGGGTGAGCCGCTGCGCACCTGTCTCCACGGGCGTCCGGGAGCGGAGTTGTGGCGGACGTGAGCTAGCATTCCAAGCGACCTTGTCCCGGAACGGAGAGTAGTGCATGGCTGATCAGCCCAAGCGGCTCGTGATCGTCGAGTCACCGACGAAGGCCACGAAGATCGCCGGATACCTCGGCGACGGCTACATCGTGGAGTCCAGCCGTGGGCACGTCCGCGACCTGCCCACCGGCGCTTCGGAGGTGCCCGCCAAGTACAAGGGCGCCAAGTGGGCGCGCACCGGCGTCAACATCGACGAGGGCTTCCAACCGCTGTATGTGGTGGCCCCCGACAAGAAGGCCACGATCCGGTCCCTGAAGGCGAAACTGGCAGGAGTCGACGAACTGCTGCTCGCCACCGACGGTGACCGCGAGGGCGAGGCCATCGCGTGGCACCTGCTGGAGGAGCTTAAGCCGAAGGTCCCGGCCAGGCGGATGGTCTTCCACGAGATCACCCCCAGCGCAATCGCGGAGGCCGTCCGCAATCCCCGCGAGCTGGACGTCGACCTGGTCGACGCGCAGGAGACGCGCCGCATCCTGGACCGCCTGTACGGCTACGAGGTCTCGCCGGTGCTGTGGAAGAAGGTCATGCCGAAGCTCTCGGCCGGCCGCGTGCAGTCGGTTGCGACGCGACTGGTGGTGGACCGGGAGCGCGAGCGCATCGCCTTCGTCCCCGCCTCCTACTGGGACCTGGACATCGTCCTCGACGGCGGTGCGGGCGCGGAGCCGCGCAACTTCCCGGCGCGACTGGCGCGACTGGCAGGTGCGAGGGTGGCGCAGGGCCGCGACTTCCGCCCCGACGGCACCGTCGAAGCCACCGACATCGTCATCCTGGATGAGACCACCGCCCGGGCCCTTGCAATGGTCGTCGAGGCCGGAACGTTGACCGTCGCCTCCGTCGAGGCCAAGCCGTACACCCGGCGTCCCTACGAGCCGTTCCGTACCACCACGCTGCAGCAGGAGGCGGGCCGCAAGCTCGGGTTCACGTCCCAGCGCACGATGTCGGTGGCGCAGGAGCTGTACGAGAAGGGCTTCATCACCTACATGCGAACCGACTCGGTGACGTTGGCCGCCTCCGCGGTCAAGGCTGCGCGCGCGCAGGTCGCGGAGTTGTTCGGGGAGGCCTATCTGCCGGCCAAGCCGCGCATCTACACGTCGAAGGTCAAGAACGCCCAGGAGGCTCACGAGGCGATCCGGCCCGCGGGCGACGTTTTCGTGCACCCCGATCACACCGGCCTGCACGGCGATGCCTTCCGGCTGTACCAACTCGTCTGGATGCGCACCATCGCCTCCCAGATGGCCGACGCCAAGGGGGAGCAGGTCTCCGTCCAGATCGATGCGGCGCTCGGCGCCTCCGTCCCGCTGCCCTCCGGTCCCGCGACGGAGGCAACGCTGGTCGCCTCGGGCCGCACCATCACCTTCCCCGGCTTCCTCAGGGCCTACGTCGCAGGCGTGGAGGAGGGCTCCGACGCGGACGACTCCCAGGCACGCCTGCCGCAGCTCGCGAAGGGCCAGGGGGTGTACGTCGAGGAGGTCCACGCCGCAGGGCACGAGACCAAGCCGCCGGCCCGGTACACGGAGCCGTCGCTGGTGGCCAAGCTGGAGGAGCTGGAGATCGGGCGCCCGTCCACGTACGCGTCGATCATCCGCACCATCACGGCACGCGACTACGTCTTCAAGAAGGGGTCGGCCCTGGTGCCGACCTGGCTGGCCTTCGCCGTGACCAGGCTGCTGGAGGAGCACTTTGCGGCGCTGGTGGACTACAGGTTCACCGCTCACCTGGAGGAGCTGCTCGATGAGATCGCCTCCGGCGACGCCGAGCGGCTCAAGGTGCTGACGGAGTTCTACTTCGGCCCCGAGGGTTCCGAGCACCAGGGTCTGGTCAAGCTCGTGAACGAGCTGGGCGACATCGACGCCCGAGAACTTTCCACCTTCCCGCTCGGGACAGAAGGCATCAACGTCCGCGTCGGCCGCTACGGCACCTACGTGGAGGATTCGGAGGGACGCAGGGCCAACGTGCCAGAGGACCTGCCACCCGACGGGTTGACCGTCGACATGGCGAGGGAGTTGTTGTCGCAGCCGCTGGACGCCGAACGTGAACTGGGCATTGATCCCGACACCGGCAACCTCGTCGTCGCGAAGAACGGCCGATACGGCCCATATGTGACAGAGGTGCTGCCCGAGGATGCGCCCAAGTCGGCCAAGGCCCGCACCGGATCGCTGTTCCGGTCGATGACCCTCGAGTCGGTGGACCTGCCCACCGCGCTCAGGCTGATGGCGCTGCCAAGGGTCGTCGGCATCGACGCAGAAGGGGTCGAGATCACCGCGCAGAACGGCCGGTACGGCCCGTACCTGAAGAAGGGCACCGACTCCCGGTCGTTGACCTCGGAGGAGCAGATCTTCGACATCACGCTGGATGAGGCCCTGGCGATCTACGCGCAACCGAAGACCAGGGGCCGGACGGCGGCCGCGGCGCCGCTGCGGGAATTCGGCTCCGACCCGGTCTCCGGCAAGGCCGTCACCCTCAAGTCGGGGCGGTTCGGGCCCTACGTCACCGACGGCGACACCAACGCCACCCTGCGCCGAGACGACGACCCGGCCACGGTGTCGCCGGAGAGGGCGTTCGAACTGCTGGCGGAGAAGCGCGCCAAGGGGCCGACGACCCGCAAGGCGCCGGCGCGCAAGCCCGCAGCGCGGACGGCCGCGGCGAAGTCCACCACCGCGGCCTCGGCTTCCCGCAAGCCCGCGGCCCGGAAGGCGTGACGGCAGGGCCATGGGAAGGAGTGACATGGGTTCCATCCGCTTCGACGTGCCGTTCGCGGCCCCGTCGATCGCCGTCGTGTCCGAGGCCGCGGGCCTGATGTCGGACTCGGACGGCCAGATCCCCCGGACTGCGGTCCGGACGACGGTCATCGACACGGCAGACCACCGGCTCCTGAGGTCGGGCATCGTGCTTGCCCACCACCTGTCCGACTCCGTCGGGCACTGGAGCCTGGAGGCACCGACCTGGGCGCCGCGGATCCCTGCGCACGCCGTGGAGCCGGTCAGCCGCGCGATGGACCTGCCTGACAGCTTCGGCCGGCTGATCCGTCCCATCACCAGGGGCCGGACGCTCGGGCCGGTGGCCGTGCTGGAGACCGATCGGCTCACCCGGGCGCTGCGGGCCCACGACGGCGCGGAACTGGCCTCCCTCAGGGACGACAGCATCACCATTCGCAGGGAGGACGGGCCGCCCACCAGGTACCGCGAGGTGGTCGTGGAGCCGACGCCTGCGATGACCCCGCAGCAACTCGAGTTCGTGATCGCCTCGCTGGCGGCGGCCGAGGGCAGCCCGACCAGGTCCTTCCCGACGCTGCAGCAGCGCCTGGGCCCGCCCGCCTCCGGGTTGACGGACTTCCCCGCTCCCTGGCCGCTCGGCAAGGAGGCCACCTTGGAGGAACTGGTCACCGCGGTCTTCGCCGACGACCTGCGGGAGCTGACGTTCGCGATGCTGGACCTCCAGGCCTCCCCCGACGGCGACGACGCCGGGCTGCGCCAGTGCCTGGTGCGGGTGCGCGGTCACCTGCGTGGGCTGGCGCACGTTCTGGAACCGTCGTGGCGTGAGACCTTCGAGGCCGACCTGCCGACGGACCCCGACGATCCGGCCGCGGGATCGGTCGAGGTCGGGTTGGCGACGCTGGAGGCGCTTGTGGGGGCCGTTCGGGCGCCACGTCTCGGCGACCAGGCGCACGAGCCCGCCGGGCAGCTCCTGTTCAGGCGCGCCGACCAGGCCCTGCGCATACTCGCGGACAGGTGCGACGCGCTCACGGTCGACAGCCCGGAGGGGGCGTGGCGTGCGGCACTGATGGCTGCCGGGCAGCTGGAGGCGTCCGCTGCCGTCGCGCTGGTGTTGCCGGGGAGGATGACGGCCAAGCTCGCGCGCAGGCTGCGGTCGTTGTGCCAGGAACTGGCCCGGTGCATCGAGTCGGACACCCCGACGAGCATCGAGGGCCTCGACCCGGGTCAGGCGTTCGAGGCGGGCCGTGCCGCGGGGAGGGCTGCCGCAGACCTGGCCGCTGCAAGGCGAAGGTTCGCCAAGCGGTGGCCGGAGTGGCACGCGGACATCGGGAGGCTGCACACGAAGGTCGGCTCCTGATGGCTGCCGGGCGCTTCATCGTCCTCGAGGGGGGTGACGCCGTCGGCAAGTCCACCCAGATCGGCTACCTGTCCGCGTGGCTGGAGGACAGGGGGGTGCCGCATCTCGTGACCCGGCAGCCCGGGGGCACCCGCCTGGGACTCCGGCTGCGGGAACTGGTGCTGGATCCGTCGATGGGCGACGTCGCGCCGCGTTGCGAGGCCCTGATCTATGCCGCGGACAAGGCGCAGCACGTCGCCGAGGTGGTCGAGCCTGCGCTGGCGGACGGCAAGGTGGTCGTGTCCGACCGGTACGTCGACTCGATGATCGCCTACCAGGGGGCGGGCAGGGACCTCGACCTGGACGACATCGAGGGGTTGGCGCGCTGGGCCACCGGAGGGCTGCTGCCCGACCTGACGATCCTGCTGGACGCTCACCCGACCGACGCCGTGCGGCACATCGAGGAGAAGGACCGCCTGGAGAGCGCCGGCGATGAGTTCCATGCCCGGGTCCGGGAGCAGTTCCTCCGCCTCGCGTCCGAGGACCCGCGCAGATACCTGGTCGTCGACGCGCTCAGGCCCCGTGAGGTGGTCGCGGCCGACATCGCGGGCCGCGTGTCCGAGCTGCTGGGCTGAGGTGGGTCGTGTTGTCGGCCCCGGCTGGCAGTATTGAGCCGTGGGTAGCGTCTTCGACGATCTGATCGGGCAGCACAGGGCCGTGGAGGTCCTGCGTCGTGCCGTCGCCGGCGGGCGTCACGCGATGACCCACGCCTGGCTGTTCGTCGGTCCGCCCGGGTCGGGCCGGTCGAATGCGGCACGGGCGTTCGCGGCGGCGCTGCAGTGCGAGCGGGGCGGGTGCGGCCAGTGCAACGATTGCCGGACCTCGCTGTCGGGCGCCCATCCCGACGTCACCCTGCTCCGCACCGAGCAGTTGTCGATCGGGGTCGACGAGGTGCGACAGCTGGTGTCGCGTGCCGGCGTCCTCCCGGTCGGGCGGCGGCATCAGGTCGTCGTCATCGAGGACGCCGACCGCCTGACCGAGCGTGGTGCCGACGCCCTTCTCAAGGCGCTGGAGGAACCCGCGCAGCGGACGGTGTGGCTGCTCTGCGCCCCGAGCGCCGACGACGTGATCGTCACCATCCGTTCCCGTTGCCGTCACCTCGGGCTCGTCACGCCCGACCGGGAGTCGGTCACGCGGCTGCTCGTCGAACGCGACGGCATCCCGCTCGCACTGGCTGCGTTCTGCGCGAGGGTGTCCCAGGGGCACGTCGGCCGCGCCCGGATGCTGGCCCGGTCCGAGGCGGCGCGCATCCGGCGTGCCGAGGTCCTGTCGCTTCCGCTGAGGCTGCGCTCGCTGACCGACTGTCTCGTGGCCGCGGAGAACCTGGTGTCCGCCGGCTCGGAGGAGGCGGCCCAGGCCACCGCCGACCTGGATGCCAGGGAGCTCGCAGACCTCCAGCTTGTGCTCGGCAGCGGCACGCGTGGTGTCAGGGTCAGATCGTCGCAGGCGGCGGTGAAGGAGTTGGAGGAGCAGCAGCGGCTGCGGCTGAAGCGCTACCAGCGCGATGCACTGGACTCCGCCCTGACGGAGTTGACCGGGCTGTACCGGGACGTGCTCGCTCTGCAGACGGCGCCGGGCACGGAGTTGGTCAATGCCGACCTGGTGGATCAGATCCAGCCGCTGGCCAGACGCTCGACGCCCGAGGCCACCATGCGTGCGCTGGACGCCATCCTCGTCGCGCGGCGGGCGCTGGTCGGCAACGTCGCGCCGCTGCTGGCGATGGAGGCGCTGCTGGTCGGGCTCATCGAGGCAGGCCGCGCTGCCTGATGCACGGGCAGTCTCCTGCGACCCGCCGAGGCCCCGCGGGGTGACGGACCGGCGCCGGACAGCATGGAAAGATGAACCGAACGAAAACCGACGAAGGAACTCCTATGTCAGAGCAGGAAGGCGCCGCCCGGACCCGGGCGGAGGGGCCGTGGGAACACGTCGATGCCGATTGGGACGCCGACGGCGGCGAGTACGGCCTGGCGGTGAGCCCGACGGAGTGGGACGACTACTCCAGTGAGCAGTCGGTCCAGGTGGCCCCGCCTCCTCCCCGGGCCGTGCCCGCGGCCCCCGAGCCGGAGTCCGAGCCGGAGCCCGAGCCCGAGCCGGAGCCCGAGCCCGAGCCGGAGTCCGAGCCGGAGTCCGGGGTGGAGCCCCGGCCGGAGGTGAACGCAGAGTCGGAGGCGGAGGCGGAGACTGCTGCCGAACAAGAGCCCGTCTCGGAGGCCGAGCCCAAGGCCGATTCCGCCTGGGAGGATGGTTCCCCGTCCGAGCCGGCGGCCCCAGCCGACCCATGGGCGGTCGTGGCAGGAGTTGTTACGAGTGCCGGCACGGCACCCGGCCCCGACGACACCGAGGTCATCGGCCACGAAGCCGCGCTGGGGGATGAACCGACTGAAGTGATGGTGCCCGCCGTCGAGCCATCGGTGCCCGACGTCGTCGCGGACGCGGAGCCGACCACACTGCTCCCGGACGAGAGCCACGGGGAGGCGTGGGTCGAGCCGACGCAGGTCCTACAGGACGCCGTACCGCCCAGCCCGGCGTGGAACGAGGAGGCCCAGGCCGAGGAGCAGCGGCTCCGTGAGCAGCTGGAGGCGGAACGCCAGGCCAGGGACGAGCGGCTGGGCGTCATCCCGCCATTGCCGGTGGAGGCCCCGCGGCCGCCGGCACCCGTGGTCAGGATCAACACGGACAGGTTCCTGGGCAGCTTCAGCCTGTTCGTGCTGCGCCTCGTCACCGCGTCCATCATCGGCGTGGTCGGCTACCAGATACTGAGCGACGTGAACGCCACGGCCGACTTCCTCGGCCGCACGGTCATCCCCGAGCCTCGGCTGGTCGCGTGGATCCTCGGGTTCACGCTGGGGACCATGGCCATGTTCCTGGTCATCGGGCTGCTGCAGCGCGTCGTCGGCGTGCTGCTGCTGCTCATCTCCGTCGGTGTCCTCGTCTTCGTGCGGTGGGGTGCGTTCAGCCCGTTCGTGGCAGGCCGCGAGGGCTTCATCGGCGACCGCGACCTGCTGCTGGCTGCGGTCGGGCTCGTCCTGGTCGGGCTCGGCGGTGGCCTCTGGGGCCTCGACGGTGCGTTCAGGAAGGCGCGCGCGGAGGCAAGGAGGCAGAAGCAGTCCTGACGGTCGCCGCAGTGTTCGGGAGGCTCCCGTAGACTCCTTCGGTGATTGAAGGGAGGACCCCTCGGATGCGTCGGAGCTTTGCAAGCAGGGCCCAGCGGATGCTGGTCTTCCTGGCGGTGGGCCTGGTTGCCTCGTTCTTCGTGTTCGGGATGGTCATTCCCCGGCAGGCGGCGGCGCCCCCTGTCGGGACACCGTCCGCGGAGCCCACGGCGCTGCCCACGCCCACCCAGTCGCCGTCAACCACATCCAGGCCGGCCCCGGGCCCGGACGATCCGCATCCGGGCGTGCCCGTCGTCCCGGTGGCCCAGCATCCGGTCTGGCCCGACAAGAAGGTGCGCAACCCGGACAGACAGCTGGGGGTCAAGGCCGCCCAGCCGCTGGAGGGGATGGGGAAGGCGCCGAGCAGCGACCTGACGGGCTACTGGAACCAGCAGATCGACTGGCAGCCCTGCCGGACCGCCGCGCTGTGCGCCACGATCCAGGTGCCCCTGGACTGGGAGGACCCGGGCAGGGCGGCACTGGGCATCGCCATGATCAAGCTGCCCGCCGCCTCTCCGACGGGTGAGGCGATCTTCGTCAACCCGGGCGGTCCGGGTGTCGCGGGCCTCGGCATGGCGGAATCGGTCGGCACGGACCGCTGGCCCGGGCACGACATCATCGCCTGGGACCCGCGCGGCACCGGCGACTCGACGCACATCTCGTGCGGAACCGACCAGCAGACGGACACACTGCGGGCGCTGGACACCACTCCCGACAACGAGGCCGAGAAGCAGGCGTTGCTCGACGGCTGGGCGGGGTTCGCGAGGCTCTGCCGCGACGAGGCGGGCGACCTGCTCGACCACGTCACCACCATCGAGGTGACCCGTGACATGGACCTGATGCGGTTCCTCGTGGGTGCGAAGAAGCTGAACTTCTTCGGGGTCTCGTACGGCACCTACCTCGGGGCGATGTACGCGGAGCTGTTCCCGGACAGGGCAGGCCGTCTCCTGCTCGACTCCGCCGTCGACATCACCAACGACGAGAACGCGCCCAGCCAGGCGGAGGGGTTCGAGCTGGCGTTGGACAACTACGCGAAGTGGTGCGCCGGCCAGACGACCTGCAGGCTGGGTGGCACGGAGGCCGAGGTGCTCGGCACCATCGACGGCTTCCTGTCGGGTCTGGACGCCAACCCGGTGCCGGTCGGGGATCGAAAGCTCACCCAGTCGCTGGGGCTGGTCGGCATCCTGATGTTCCTCTACGCCGACGAGTCGGCGTACAAGTACCTGACGTTCGCCATCAACGAGGCGATGCAGGGGCGGGGCGAGGTGCTGCTGGAGGCGGCGGACGAGCTCGACGGACGCGGCACCCACTTCGCGTCGTTCCCGGCGATGATGTGCGCGGACTGGCCAGACGAGGGGGTGGATGCGGCCTTCAAGGAGCTGGACAGGATCCGGGCGAAGGCCCCGGTCGTCGGCAAGCACATGGGCGTCCAACCGGTGTGTGAGCTGTGGACCGCCGACTCCGCGCCGCAGATCCGGATCACGGGGCAGGGCGCGCCGCCCATCGTCGTCGTCGGGACGACTGGGGACTCCGCCACGCCGTACCAGCACGCGGTGACCATGGCCGAACAGCTCGCCTCCGGGACGCTCGTCACTTTCGAGGGTGCAGGTCACGGCTCGGTCCTCGGCAACAACGCCTGCCTTGCGAAGGCGGCGCGCGACTTCATGGTCGACGGCGTCGTCCCGGCAGATGGCACCCGCTGCCGCTGACCGTCCGGGTTGCGCCGATCCGGT
>JBDHZH010000021.1:0-39525 GCA_039811745.1 Arachnia sp. | reverse complement strand
AGTTGCCCTTCCTGATCGCAGGGATCGCCTACACCATCGCAGGCGGCATGCTCGCCGCCGCGACGGCGTTCACGACGACCGAGAAGACCGCGTGGGCCACCGCCTACATCGTCCTGATCGGTGGTGTGGTGCAGGTGGCGCTCGGCGCGGCGCTCGCCACGCTCGCCCCTGGGGCCGACGTCCGGACGCGTTGGGGCATCTTCGCCCTGTTCAACCTCGGCAATGTCGGGGTGCTGGTCGGGCAGCTGACGGCCACGGTGCTCGTGACCGACGCCGCCACCGTCGCGCTCGCAGCGTCGCTCGCCTGGGCGCTGGTCGCCACCCGGCAGGGCAGCGGACGCCCCGAGCATCGCGGCTGGCTTCTGGCCTTCCGCATCCTGCTCGTGTTCCTCGCGGTGAGCATGGTCACCGGCGTCGTCCTTGCGCAGATCGGGCTCTGAGCCCGGTCAGGCGTCCGACGCCATGGCGAACGTGCCCTGGGCGCGGCGCACGCCCTGCACGCGGTGCTTCGGGATCAGCTCGTCCATGAAGCCGTAGCGGGCCTGCAGGTCCAGGGCCCCCGGGTCCGTGCGCAACTTCACGCCGCGCCACCAGTCGGACAGGTCGCCCCACCCGGGTGCGGCCAGGGAGCCCCCGAACTCCAGCACCGCCAGCGACGCCGCCAACGCGGCGAAGCGCAGCCGGTGCTCCAGCGGCCAGCCCGCCAGGGTCCCGAGGACACAGGCCGCGGCGAACACGTCCCCTGCGCCGGTCGCGTCGATCGCGTCGACGTCGAGTGCCGGGGCGAACACCTCCTCGCCGGTGGTCTGGTCGAGGGCGAAGGCGCCATGCCTGCCGTTGGTGACGATCGCGAGGGGCACGCGCTCGGCCAGCTTGTGCAGGGCGGCGACGGGGGAGTCGGTGCGGGTGTAGCCCATGGCTTCGACGGCGTTGGGCGTGAACGCGTGGCAGTCCCTCAGCGGCTCCAGGTCCGCGACGTCCCAGCGGCCGGTCACGTCGAACCCGACGTCGGCGAAGGCCAGGGTGCCACGTCTCGACATCTCCGGCAGCCAGGTCTTGTTGCCGGTGAGGTCGACGACGGCGGCCTTCGCATGCGGCAGCAGGGCGGGATCGATGACGAGTGCCTCGGGGAGCGCGTGTCCGTGGGTGACCATGCCGCGGTCGCCGTCCATTGCGAGCGACACGGTCAGGGCGGAGTGGAAGTTGGGGAACACCTTGGAGGCGGACAGGTCGATGTGCTCCTGGCCGGCCAGCGTCTGACGCATCCAGTCGGCGTAGGTGTCGTCGCCGAAGCCGGTGATCAGGCCGGTGCGTAGCCCGAGCCGGGCGGTCGCGGTTGCCAGGTTGGCGATGCCGCCCGGGCAGGAGCCCATGCCGGTGCTCCAGATCTCCTCGCCGGGGCGGGGTAGGCGGTCGAGGCCTGTGAAGATGATGTCGAAGAACACGGTGCCGCAGGTCAGGACGTCGAGGGGCGGGTCGTCGTCCCTGCGCAGACGCGCAAGCGGATCCCACCTCCAGCAGGTGGGACAGAACTCGTCGTCGTGGAGATGGTCGATCATGTCAGCTGAGCGAGAGGAACAGCTTCTCCAGCTCGCCGACGGTGAGCTCGGGCTCCTTGTCGCCGGGCACCATGCAGTTGCGCATCGCCCCGGCGATGATCTGGAACCCCGCCTTGTCCAGGGCGGACGACACGGCGGACAATTGGGTGACGACGTCGCGGCAAGGGGCCCCGGCCTCCACGTGTTCGATCACCGCGTTCAGTTGGCCGCGGGCGCGCTTGAGGCGGTTGAGCACCTTTCGCTGCGCGGCCAGGGCCTCGGCGTCGGTGGGTTCCATGGTTCCTCCTGTCCCCGGAAAGTCCACCAGCAAGCATAGCCGGTTTGCGCCAAAATACCCAGGGGGGTATTCTTTCGACTCGTGCAGACAACTGAGAACCCAATGCGACTCGTCGTCGTCGGTGGCGTCGCCGGCGGCATGAGCGCCGCCGCCCGCGCCCGCCGCCTGGACGAACACGCCGACATCATCGTGCTC
Source organism: Arachnia sp. (assembly GCA_039811745.1). GTDB lineage: Bacteria > Actinomycetota > Actinomycetes > Propionibacteriales > Propionibacteriaceae > Arachnia. The sequence goes on along the minus strand of JBDHZH010000021.1, from coordinate 37,494 downwards.
GAACGCGGCCCCGAGGTGTCCTTCGCCAACTGCGGCCTGCCCTACTACGTGGGCGGGGAGATCAAGCACCAGGAGCAGCTGCTGGTGCAGACCCCCGGCAGCCTGAAGGCCTCCCTGGGCCTCGACGTCCGCGTCGACTCCGACGTCGTCGCGCTGGATCCCGCCACGCGCACCGTCACGGTGGTCGACGCCGACGGCCCCTACGAGCTGGCCTACGACCAGCTGATCCTTTCCCCCGGCGCCTCCGCACTGCGGCCGCCCATCCCCGGGCTGGACTCCCCGCGGGTCCACACCCTGCGCACCGTCTCCGACGCCGTCGCGCTGAAGGAACTGGCGGACCAGGGCGGCCGGGCCGTCGTGCTCGGGGCCGGCTTCATCGGGCTGGAGGCCGCCGAGGCGCTGCGCCACCGCGGCCTGACAACCACCATCGTCGAGCTCGCGCCCCACGTCCTGCCGCCGCTGGAGGACGAGATGGCCCGCCTGGTCCGCGAGGAACTCGTCCGCCTCGGCATCGACGTGCGCGACGGCGTCTCCGCCACCGCGCTGGAGCAGGGCATCGGCCACGACGTCGTCGTGCTGTCCGACGGTTCCCGCATCGACGCCGACTTCGTGGTCCTGTCCGTCGGCGTGCGTCCCGACACCGCCGTCTGGGAGGCGGCCGGAGTGGCGTGCAGCCGCGGCGCCATCGAGGTCGACGAACGCGGGCGCACCAACATCGAACGCATCTGGGCCGTGGGCGACGCGACCATCTCCGTCGACGGCGTCACGGGTGCAAGGCGTCCCGTGGCGCTGGCCGGGCCCGCCAACAGGGCCGGCAGGCTGGTCGCCGACGCCATCATGGGCAAGACCGGCCACGCCATCCCCGACGTCGCGGGCACGGCCATCGTGCGGGTCGGCCATCTGACGGCCGCCCTCACCGGCGCCAACCGCCGCGCGCTCGACGACGCAGGCATCGACTACAGGACGGTGCACCTGCACCCCCTCAACCACGCCGGCTACTTCCCGGGCGCCTCGCAGATCCACCTGCTGATGCACTTCGGCACCGATGGCCGCGTGCTGGGAGCCCAGGCGGTGGGTCACGACGGCGTCGACAAGCGCATCGACGTGCTTGCCACCGCGATCAAGGCCGGGTTCACCGTCGAGGACCTCATCGACCTCGACCTGGCCTACTCCCCGCCCTACGGCTCCGCCAAGGACCCGGTCAACATGGCCGGCATGATGGCGAGCAACGTCCTCGACGGGTCGCACGCCATCTGGCACGCCTCGGATCTGGAGTCCGCGATGGCCGACTCCCTGATCCTCGACGTCCGGAGTCGAGGCGAGTTCAGGGGCGGGCACCTGCCCGGCGCACTGAACATCCCGCACACCGAGCTTCGCGAGCGCATGGACGAGGTGCGGGATGCAGCCTCCGGCCGCTCGGTCCGCGTCCACTGTGCCTCCGGCATGCGGTCCTACCTCGCCCACCGCCAGCTGGCGCAGGCCGGTTTCGACTCCGCCAACCTGTCCGGCGGGATGCTCACCCTGCGTGCCTCGATCGGTCCCGCGATCGACGACCTGCTCGTCGTGGAGGCTACAGACCACTAGGCTGGGGCCCATGAGTCGCGTGGTCGTCAATGTCATGCCCAAGCCCGAGATCCTCGACCCCCAGGGAAAGGCCGTCACCGGTGCCCTGGGGCGTCTCGGTTTCAGCGGGATGAGTGTCCGTCAGGGCAAGCGTTTCGAGATCGAGATCGACGGCGAGGCCACGCCCGAGGTGCTCGCCCAGATCTCGGACGCGGCAGAGCGGCTGCTCGCGAACACCGTGATCGAGTCCTACGAAGTGGTGACCGACTGATGCCCCGCATCGGCGTCGTCACCTTCCCCGGTTCGCTCGACGACCACGACGCGCTGCGCGCCGTCGAGTTGAGCGGCGCCGAGGCGGTGCCGCTTTGGCACGGCTCCGACTCGATCGAAGGCGTGGACGCCATCATCCTGCCCGGCGGCTTCTCGTACGGCGACTACCTGCGCTGCGGCGCCATCGCGCGCTTCAGCCCGGTCATGGACACCGTCATCGACGCCGCCAACAAGGGCATGCCGGTGCTCGGCATCTGCAACGGCTTCCAGCTGCTGTGCGAGGCGCACCTGCTGGACGGCGCCATGATCCGCAACGCGGGCCAGAAGTTCATCTGCCGCGACGAGCGGCTGCGCGTGGAGACCGTCGACACGGTCTGGACGTGCGACTTCACCAAGGGTGACGAGATCGTCATCGCGCTGAAGAACGGTGAGGGCAACTACCAGGCGGACCCGGAGACGCTTCGTCGGCTCGAGGACAACGACCAGGTCGTGTTCCGTTACCTCGACAACCCCAACGGCTCGGCGAACGACATCGCAGGCATCACGAACGCCCGCGGCAACGTCGTCGGCCTCATGCCGCATCCCGAGCACTGCGTCGAGGAACTCACCGGCCCCTCCCTGGACGGGAGGAAGTTCTTCTCGTCGGTCCTGAGCTTCCTGTCGGTTCGCGCCTGAGCCGACGGGTGGTTGGATGGACCCATGTCCGCCAACCTCACCCGTGAAGAGACCGCCGCCCGTGCCGGCGCGATCGAGTTGCGCTCCTACGCCGTCACCGTCGACCTCAGCAACGCCACCGAACTCAAGCAGCCGACGTACCCGGCCCGTTCGGCGATCACGCTGACCTCGCAGGTGTCGAGCACCTGGATCGACTATATCGCCTCGTCGGTGACCGCCGTCATGGTGGACGGCGTGGCGCAGCCCGTGGTCTACGACGGTGCGCGGGTGCAGGTCACGGGGCTGCCGGTCGGGCGCGAGTGCAGGGTCGTCGTCGAGGGCGCCAGCCTGTACTCGCGCACCGGCGAGGGGCTGCACCGGTTCCGCGACCCGGCCGACGGCGAGATCTACCTCTACACGCAGTACGAGCCGTCCGACGCGCGCCGGGTCTTCCCGTGCTTCGAACAGCCGGACATGAAGGCCACGTTCACCTTCACGATGATCGGTCCGGAGCGCTGGCATCTGCTGTCGACGCAGCCCGAGGTGTCGCGTGAGCCCGCGGAGGAGGGGACGGTGTGCGTCACCTTCGCACCGACCCCCAGGCAGTCCACCTACATCACGTGCCTGTGTGCTGGGCCCTATCACGAGGCCGGCGACGAATGGGTCTCGCCCGATGGTCGGATCGAGGTGCCGCTCAGGCTGTTCTGCCGCGAGTCCCTGGCCCCGCACCTGGACGCCGATGAGCTCTTCCGCACCACGAAGGCCGGGCTCGAGACCCTGCACCTCGATTTCGGTGACTACGTCTGGGGCAAGTACGACCAGATCTTCGTGCCCGAGTACAACCTCGGCGCCATGGAGAACCCGGGCCTGGTCACCTTCACCGAGGCATTCCTGTTCCGCTCCCAGGCGACCCCGGCCCAGTACCAGGCGCGCGCCAACACCGTCCTGCACGAGATGAGCCACATGTGGTTCGGGGATCTGGTGACGCCCCGCTGGTGGAGCGACCTGTGGCTGAAGGAGTCGTTCGCGGAGTTCATGGGCACCCACCTGTCGAAGGAGGCTGCAGGATTCGGCGACGCCTGGCTGAACTTCACCGGCGGCCGCAAGACCGCCGCCTACATCGCCGACTCGCTGCCGACGACGCACCCGGTGGTCGCCGACATCCCGGACCTCGAGGCGGCCAAGAACAACTTCGACCGCATCACCTACTCCAAGGGTGCCTCGGCGCTGACGCAACTGGTCCACTACGTCGGGCTGGATGCCTTCTTCGCGGGCTGTCGGCTGTACTTCGCGCGCCACGCGTACGCGTCGGCGACGCTGGCGGACTTCCTGGCCGCGCTGGGCGAGACCTCCGGCAAGGATCTGGCCGCCTGGTCCTCGGCATGGCTGGAGACGAGCGGCCACGACGAACTGGCGGTTGCCGGCACGCGGCTGGTCCGTTCACCCAGCGGCGCCGCCGAGGCGGCCGATCGTCCCCACGCCACCACGGTCGGCGTCTACGACCTTACCGACGGGAGGCTCGTGCTGCGCGAACGCGTCGACGTGGTGGTGGCCGGGGACGGCGTGGAGGTGCCCGCACTCGCTCAGCCGGCCGACGTCGTGATCCCGAACGACACCGATCAGACGTTCGCCAGGGTGCGGTTCGACGAGGCCGCGCGGGGCATCCTGCTGGCCCACGTCGGCGACCTGGAGCCGCTCACCCGCGCCGTGGTGTGGTTCGCGTTGCGCTCCGACGTGCGGGAGGCCCGCCTCGGGGTGCTCGACTTCGTGACGGCTGTCGTCCGGCATGGGCGACGCGAGGACCGTCCCGGCATCCTGACCTCGCTCCTGACAGAGGTCGACGTCGTCCTGCGGCGCTACACGGCGCCCGCTCTGCGGGGCATGGTGGCGGAACAGTGGCGGGACGCCTGCCTGGTTGCTGCGCGCGAGTCGGAGCCGGGCTCGGCGCTGCAATTGCTCTGGGCCAAGGCGTACCTGTGGGCGGCCTCGCTCGCCTCGCAGGACGTGCGGTTCGTGCTCGACGGCGGTATCCCGGGCGTGGAGGTGTCGGACGACCTGCGCTGGCTCGCATGGCAGTCGCTGGCCACGCAGGGGGATGCAACGGAGGCGGAACTGGACCAGATGCTCGCCCGCGACCGCACGGCGGCGGGGGAGACCTCCCATCTGGAGGCGTGGTTCTCCCGCCCGGACGCCGGACTCAAGCGCGAGGCCTGGCGGCGCGCCCACGTCGTCGGCGGGGAGACCAACGACGCCGTCGACGCACTCCTGGCCGGGGTCTTCGCCCAGGGCGACTCGCCGCTGGCCGACGAGTTCGCAGCCGGTTACTTCGCCGGGCTGCTCGGGGTGTGGGCCGACCATCCGATCGAGATCGCGCGTCGCCTCGTCGTGCAGGGCTATCCGCGGAACCCTGCCCACCTCGGGTTGTCAGGGGACTGGCTGGCGGCCCACCCCGATGCACCCGGCGCCCTTCGACGGCTGGTGCTTGAGTGCGACGCCGAACTCCGCATCGCGGAGCGTGCCCGGCTCACCCTTCCGGGACTGGCGTGAGTGCGACCTCCTCGCCCCGGCTCGGGTAGATTTGGGCGCGTGGTAGACACCGTTGAGCACGCAGCCCAGACGCCGGACCTCGAACAGCCGTACGCCGCCCTCGGCGTCAAGGACGACGAGTACGCCAGCATCCGCGAGATTCTCGGCCGACGTCCCACCAGCGCAGAACTGGCCATGTACTCGGTGATGTGGTCCGAGCACTGCTCGTACAAGTCCTCCAAGGTGCACCTGAAGAAGTTCGGTGAGCTGAGCCAGGACACGCCCCGCGGTCCGCTGCTCGCGGGCATCGGCGAGAACGCCGGCGTCGTCGACATCGGCCAGGGCTACGCCGTCACGTTCAAGGCGGAGAGCCACAACCATCCCTCCTACGTCGAGCCCTACCAGGGCGCGGCCACGGGCGTCGGCGGCATCGTCCGCGACATCCTCGCCATGGGTGCGCGCCCGATCGGCGTCATGGACTCGCTCCGGTTCGGACCTCTCGACGAAGCCGACACGCACCGGGTCCTGCCGGGTGTCGTCGCGGGCGTCGGCGGCTACGGCAACTGCCTCGGCCTGCCCAACATCGGCGGCGAGGTGCAGTTCCACGAGTCCTATCTCGGCAACCCGCTCGTCAACGCCCTGTGCGTGGGCGTGCTCCGCCACGAGGACCTGCACCTGGCGCGCGCCACCGGCGTCGGCAACAAGGTGATCCTGTTCGGCGCCGCCACCGGCGGCGACGGCATCGGCGGCGCCTCCATCCTGGCGTCGGAGACGTTCGACGAGACCGGCCCGGCGAAGCGCCCCAGCGTCCAGGTCGGCGACCCGTTCATGGAGAAGCTGCTGATCGAATGCACGCTGGAGCTGTTCCAGGCCGGCATCATCAACGGCATCCAGGACTTCGGGGCCGCGGGCATCTCCTGCGCCACCTCCGAACTGGCCTCGGCGGGCGACGGTGGCATGCACGTCGAACTCGATCTGGTTCCGCTGCGCGATCCGTCGCTGGCTCCCGAGGAGATCCTCATGAGCGAGTCGCAGGAACGCATGATGGCGGTCGTGGAGCCGGCCAACGTCGAGCGCTTCATGGAGATCTGCCGCAAGTGGGACGTCCAGGCCACGGTCGTCGGCGAGGTCACCGAGGGCGATCGCCTGATCATCGACTGGCACGGCGAGACCATCGTCGACGTCGACCCGAAGACCGTCGCCCACGAGGGTCCGGTCTACCACCGGCCCTACCACCGCCCCGGCTGGCTGGACGGCGTCAACGCCAACCGTGCCGAGGACCTGCCCCGCGACAACTCCGCCGAGGGCCTGCGCGGCGCACTCCTGCGGATGCTGGCGCACCCGAACATCGCGGACAAGTCCTGGGTCACGGACCAGTACGACCGCTATGTCCGCGGCAACTCGGTGCTGGCCCAGCCGGAGGACTCCGGCATGCTGCGCATCGACGAGCGCACCGGGCTCGGGATCGCGCTGTCGCTGGACGCCAACTCGCGGTTCACGTTCCTGAACCCGTACCTCGGTGCGCAGCAGTCGCTCGCAGAGTCCTACCGGAACGTCGCCGTCACGGGCGCGGAGCCGGTCGCGGTCACCGACTGCCTCAACTTCGGCTCGCCCGAGGACCCCGAGGTGATGTGGATGTTCGCGGAGGCCATCCTCGGCCTGGTCGACGCATGCAAGGAACTCGGCATCCCCGTCACCGGCGGCAACGTCAGCCTCTACAACCAGACGGCCTCCACGCCCATCCTGCCCACGCCGACCGTCGGCGTCATGGGTGTCATCGACGACGTCGCCGACCGCATCAGGTCCGGCTTCGCGCACGAGGGCGACGCCGTCCTCCTGCTCGGGCACACCCGCGAGGAACTGTCCGGCTCCATCTGGGCCGACGTCGTCCACGACGGTCACCTCGGCGGCATGCCGCCGCAGGTGGTGCTCGGCGCCGAACGCGACCTCGCCCGCGTCATGCAGGCCGCGGCTGCCGAGGGCCTGCTGTCCTCGGCGCACGACCTGTCCGAGGGCGGCCTCGCGATCGCGCTGGTCGAGTCCGCTCTCCAGGGTGGCCTCGGATTCGCCGTCACACTGCCCGACGGCGACCCGACCGTGGCCATGTTCTCGGAGTCCGGTGCCCGCGCCGTCGTGTCCCTGTCCGGGGCGCAACTCGGCCGGTTCGAGGCACTGTGCGCGGAGCACTCGGTGCCGACGTCCAGGATCGGCGAGGTGACCGCGGATGGGACGGCGGAGTTCGTCGGGCTGTTCGCGCTGGGGCTCGACGAGGCGCGCGAGGCCTGGCGCTCCCCGATCCGTGCCGCGCTGGAGGGCTGAGCCAACCGCTCCGAGGAGGCCGTAGGGTGGGAGGTGCATGAGCAAGACATTCGCCTCCCTTGCGGTTCCCAACTACCGGCTGTACGCAGCCGGTGCGTTGGTGTCGAACGTCGGCACGTGGATGGCCCGCACGGCCCAGGACTGGCTGGTCCTGACCGAACTGACCAACCACTCGTCGACGGCGCTCGGCGTCGTCACGGGGTTCCAGTTCCTGCCGCTGCCGTTCCTCGCCCCCTACGCGGGGCTGATCGCGGACCGGTTCTTCAAGAAGCGCCTGCTCGTCGTCACGCAGATTGCCATGGCGGTCACCGGCTTGCTGCTGTGGTTGCTGGTGTTCACCGGTGTGGCCCAGTTGTGGCACGTGTACGTCCTGGCGTTCCTCCAGGGCGTGGTCACCTCCTTCGACAACCCGGCCCGGCAGGCGTTCGTGAACGAGTTGGTCCCGGCCGGCCTGGTGTCGAACGCCGTCGGCCTGAACTCGGCGTCGTTCAACGGTGCGAGGCTGATCGGGCCGGCAGCGGCGGGCCTGGTGATCGGGGTCTGGGGGGTCGCGCCCGCGCTCCTGGTCAATGCCCTCAGCTTCGTCGGGGTGCTGGTGGCGCTGCTGTTGATCCGGGACGACCGTCTGGTCCCGTTCGCCAGGATGAAGTCCCGCGGCTCCGTCCGTGAGGGTCTCTCCTACGTGAGGTCGCGCCCTGACCTGCTCCTGATCTTCCTCATCGTCTTCATGCTCGGCACGTTCGGCATGAACTTCCAGATCACAATCGCACTCATGGCGACGGCGGTGTTCGGCAAGGGCGCCACGGAGTACGGCCTGCTCGGCTCCGTCATGGCCGTCGGAACCCTGTCGGGTGCGCTGCTTGCCGCCCGCCGTGAGAAGCCGACCCTGCGGGTGCTGATGGTCGGCATGGGTCTCTTCTCCCTCTTCTGCCTGCTCGCCGGGCTGGCACCCAGCTATTTCACCTTCGCGGTCCTGCTGGTGCCCTGCGGGTTGTTCGCGTTGACCGTCATGACGAGTGCGAACTCGCTGGTCCAACTCTCGACGGCGCCCCAGTTCAGGGGCAGGGTCATGGCGTTGTACATGGCCATCTTCATGGGCGGGACACCGCTCGGGGCGCCCGTCGTCGGCTGGGTCGGCGACGTGCTCGGCCCGCGCTGGTCGCTGCTCATCGGGGCCATGGTGTGCGGCCTCACGTTCCTCGCGGTGGGCTTGTACCTGGTCAGGGACAGGGGCCTGCGTGCCCGGCTCCGGCTCCGGTGGCCGCTGCATCTGGAGGTTTACCGCCGGCGGTAGTGTGAATCGCATGCCGGGTTTCGAACTATTGGATGTGCCGACGCTTTCGCGCACTGCGGTGGACAGGGCCGCGGAGTTGAGGCGCGACGCCGATGCCCTTCGCGCCGGCTGGTGCAACGCCGTCCTCCTCCGCGTCGACGACCGGGGCAGGGCGACGGCGGCAGGGCATGGGCTGGTGCTCGCCGAGGCGGCAGCACTCGGGCCGGAGCCGGTCCCGGGGGCGGTGTTCCTTGGGGTCAGGGAGGGTCGTCACATTTGGGCGATCCGCGTCCGGGACGTTCCGGAGCCGGCCTCCGACCTCAGGGCACTCGGGGCGCTGCTCGGTGCGGCGGATGCCGAGTTGCTCGTCCATGCGGTCGCCATCCTGAACTGGCACGACCGGTACAGGTTCAGCGCCGTCGATGGGTCGCCCAGCGCGCCGTCGCTGTCGGGATGGTCCAGGACGAGCACCGCGAGTGGCCGGGAGGAGTTTCCCCGGACCGACCCGGCGATGATCTGTCTCGTCCACGACGACGCCGACCGTATCCTGCTCGGGCGGCAGCGGACGTGGGGGGAGCGTCGGTTCTCCGTGCTTGCCGGTTTCGTGGAGGCGGGGGAGTCGCTGGAGGCCTGTGTGGTTCGGGAGGTGCGGGAGGAGGTCGGGATCGGCGTGACGGATCTGCGCTACCTGGGCAGCCAGCCGTGGCCGTTCCCGCGGTCGCTGATGATCGGTTTCTCCGCGGTTGCGGATCCGGCCGAGCCCCTGCGCTTCGCCGACGGTGAGATCGCCGAGGCCGGCTGGTACACCCGTGCCCAGATCGCAGCCGCGCTCGATGCCGGGGACTGGTTCGAGGGCGGCAGGGCCCCGCTGCTGCTACCAGGGCCCGTCTCGATCGCCCGTCGGATGATCGAGAGCTGGGTCAGGGCGTAGCCGCGAGCGGGCCCGTGGACTGACGGATGATCAGGTCCGGCGGGAACAGCATCTCGATGCCGCTCGGTTCCTCGCCCGCCAGTTCGCCGAGCAGGGCGGCGACCGCGGCCTCGCAGATGGCACGCACCGGTTGGCGCACAGTGGTCAGGGGCGGGTCGGTGAACGCCATCAGGGGGCTGTCGTCGAACCCGACCACCGAGACGTCACCCGGGACGTCGAGCCCCCGGGCGCGGATCTCGCGGATGGCGCCGAGCGCCATGACGTCGGAACCGCATACGAGTGCCGTGTGGCCGCCGTCGAGGAGCATGGAGGCGGCGGCCTGCCCGCCCTCGGCGGTGAACAAGGTGGTGGCGACGTCGTGCGTCCGGCTGAACCCGAGATCCTCGAAGGCCGCCACCTTGCGCCTGCTCGGCAGGTACCGGACAGGTCCCGTGGCCAGCCCGATGCGTTCATGCCCCAGGGACCTGAGGTGCGCCACGGCCTGGTTGACGCTGTCGGCATCCGAGGTGGAGAAGAAGGCTCCTCGCAGTTCGGGCGCGTAGCCGTTGATGAAGACCATTGCGACGCCGGAGTCGGCGAGCCGCTGGTAGCGCTCGTTGCTGGTGTAGCGATCGGCGGGCGTACCCGACACCGAGACGACGCCGTCCACCTGCAGTGCCTGCAACTGGTCGAGGTGCTGGGTCTCGGTGGTTCCGGTGTTCCCGGCCGGGCACACGATGTTCGGCAGGCCCGCGGCAGACAGGAGGATGTCCAACTCGTCGATGAACGTGGCGAACCCGGGGTTCGTCAGCTCGGGGATCATGATGGCAACGAGCCCGCTCCTGCTGCGCTGGACGCGTTCCCGGGAGAAACCGAGTTCGTCCATCGCGCCCAGGACGGCCTGACGAGTCTCCTCCTTGACGCCGGGCCTGCCGCGGACGACGCGGGACGCCGTCGCGGTGGAGACCCCCGCGTGTGACGCGATGTCGGACAACCGGGGCCGCTTGTTCTCCGTCACGGGTCCTCCTTCGCATTGCTGGCAACCTTGCCCTGGTGGCAAGCCAACAGTACCAACGATGACAGGATTTGCTGCAAGAAGTTTGCAAACTACCAGAACTCTTGCGTGGATGTTATGAAACTGTGACCAGAAAAGTTGCAGAGAATACCTTCGCTCTTGCTAGTCTCGTCTCACGGAACGTCGGCAATGGCTGCCGGCACCAATCCAAGGAGACGGTATGAACATCCGCAGACACATCGCCGTTCTTGCAGCGGCGGGAGTCGCACTGTCGCTGGCCGCGTGCGGCGGCGGCACGACTTCCACTACCACCACCCCGGCCGAGACCGGGAGCCAGACCAGCGCGCCCCCCGCGGACGCGGGCAAGATCAGCATCTGGGTGGACGAGACCCGGACGGCTGACTTCAAGAAGGTCGGCGACGACTTCAAGGCCGCAACGGGCATCACCCTCGACGTGATCCAGAAGCCGAACGCCGACCTGAAGACGGACTTCATCGCCCAGGTCCCGACCGGCCAGGGCCCCGACCTCGTCGTCGGCGCCCACGACTGGACCGGTGACTTCGTGAACAACGGCGTCGTCGCCCCCGTCGAACTGGGTGACCAGCTCAAGGGCATGACCCCGCTCACGGTCAGCGCCTTCATCTTCCGGGGCCAGAGCTACGGTGTCCCCTACGCCATCGAGAACATCGCGCTGGTGCGGAACAACAAGATGGTCAAGGACACCCCCGCCACCTTCGACGAGCTCATCGCCCAGGGCAAGGCCGTCTCGGGCGCCGAGTTCCCGATCGTGATCCAGCAGGGCGCGAACGGCGACGCCTACCACCTCTACCCGCTGCAGACCTCCTTCGGCGCGCCGGTGTTCAAGTCCGACGCCAAGGGCGAGTACACCAACGAGCTCGGCATGGCCGGCCCCGAGGGCACCAAGTTCGCCGAGTACCTGGGCAAGCTGGGCAAGGAGGGCGTCCTGTCGGTCAACATCGGCGGCGACCAGGCCAAGCAGGCCTTCCTCGACGGCAAGACCCCCTACATCGTCACCGGTCCCTGGAACACGGGTGACTTCACCAAGGCGGGTCTGGACATTTCCGTCCTGCCCGTCCCGTCCGCCGGCGGCCAGCCGTCCGCACCGTTCGTCGGCGTCCAGGGTGTCTTCCTGTCCAGCAAGTCCCAGAACGCGCTGCTCGCCAACCAGTTCCTCGACTTCATGACGCAGAAGACCACGCAGGACAAGCTGTTCGAGCTCGGTGGGCGCGTCCCGGCGAATGCGGAGTCCGCCGCCGCGGTCGCCGACCCGATCCTCAAGGGCTTCGGCGAGGCGGGCAAGTCCGGCCAGGCCATGCCGGCCATCCCCGAGATGAACGCGGTGTGGAACTTCTGGGGCGCCGCGGAGGCGGCCATCATCAGCGGCCAGGCCACCGATCCGGCGGCCGAGTGGGCGACGATGATCAAGAACATCCAGGCGGCCTTCAAGAGCTGAAGCAACCTGCAAGGGAAATAACCAAACCGATAACAGGGGACGGGTCGGGGCGCTAGGCTCGACCCGTCCACTGTGTCCAGATTCAAGGATGAATCGCATGAAAGACAAGGCCGCAGCAACCAAACCGCTGTCCCACGCACGGGATCTCTCCAGACCCGGTTTCTATGTCAAGCTCGTCCTGATGGCCATCGTCAACGCCTTCGGGGTCTTCGGCATCCTGGCCTCGTACGCGAAGGGCGAGTGGCCACTGCTGGCCTTCCTCGCAGTGACGCTGGTCCTGGCCGACTACGTCTACTTCTCCAAGCGTGCCCTGCCCGGGAAGTACCTCTTCCCCGGGCTCGTGTTCCTGGCCCTGTTCCAGGTGTACGTCATGATCTCGACGGCCTACGTCGCCTTCACCAACTTCGGTGACGGGCACAACGACACCAAGGACCACGCGATAACCCAGATCATGCGCAAGGCCGACTCCCGGCTTCCCGACACCGCCACCTACCCGGTCGCGGTCTTCGAGAAGGGCGGCGAACTGGGCTTCGCGATCGTCCGGGATGGCCAGGTCATGGTCGGCACCTCGGAGGAGCCACTGACCGCCGACGCCAAGGGCGAGCAGGCCGACGGCAAGGTCAAGGCGACGTCGGCTGGCACGATCCTCACGATCGGCCAGATCCAGCAGCGCCAGCGCGAAGTGCTCGACCTTCGGGTCAACATCTCCGAGGACCCGACCGAGGGCTGGCTGCGAACCGACAACGGCACGGTCGCCTACATCGCCAAGTCGCTGATGACGTACGACAAGGCGGCCGACGCCTTCACCGACGTCGACGGCAGGGTCTACACGGCCGACCCGTCCAGGGGCCTGTTCGTCGCCGAGGACGGTTCCACGCTGATGCCCGGTTGGCGCGTCTTCGTGGGCACCACCAACTTCACCCGCGTCTTCACCGACGAGGCCCTGACCGGCCCGTTCTGGAGGATCACCGTCTGGAACTTCGCCTTCGCGATCCTGAGCGTCCTGACCACGTTCGCGCTCGGGTTGTTCCTCGCGGTCGTCTTCAATGATCCGCGCGTCAAGGGCCGGGTCGTGTACAGGGCGCTGTTCATCCTCCCGTACGCCTTCCCGGGGTTCCTTGCGGCGCTGGTCTGGCGGGGCATGCTGAACCAGCAATTCGGGTTCATCAACCAGACACTGCTGGGGGGCGCGAACATCAACTGGCTCGGCGATCCGTGGTTGGCGAAGTTCGCGATCCTGCTCGTGAACCTGTGGCTCGGCTTCCCGTACATGTTCCTCGTCACCACCGGTGCACTCCAGGCGATCCCGGAGGAGCTGAAGGAGGCCGGCATGATGGACGGCGCGAACCCATGGAAGCAGTTCTGGCACGTCACGTTCCCGCTGCTGCTGGTTGCGGTGGCGCCGTTGATGATCGCGAGCTTCGCGTTCAACTTCAACAACTTCTCGCTGATCTACATGCTGACCGGCGGCGGACCGAACTTCCCGGGCACCCCGGTGATCATCGGCCACACGGACATCCTGATCTCGATGGTGTACTCCATCGCGTTCGAGTCCGGCGCCAAGCAGTACGGCTTGGCGAGCGCCATGTCGGTGCTGATCTTCTTCGTGGTCGGCATCGTGTCCTGGATCGGATTCAGGCAGACCAAGAAGCTTGAGGAGATGGTGTGATGACTACCCAGGTGACTCCCGACGCCAATCTGCCCCGCCTCCGGGGTGGCCGCTGGTGGGCCGAGGTGGGCTGGAAGCATGTCTTCGCGGTCCTGTTCGTACTCACATTCGTCCTGATGCCGTTGCTGTACATCCTGTCCGCGTCCCTCAATCCCGGGGGCACCCTGACTGGCAGCAACAACCTGTTCAGCAGCGTGTCGACCAAGAACTACGTGGAACTGTTCGGCACCAACTTCCCGAAGTGGGTCGTCAACTCGTTCGTCGTGAGCGGTGCCTCGGCCATCGGGACGGTCGTGATGGCCGCCGCTGCGGCCTACGCGTTCAGCCGGTTCCGGTTCAAGGGCCAGCGGGGCGGTCTCACCGCGTTGCTGATCATCCAGATGTTCCCGCAGATGCTGGCGTTCGTCGCCATCTTCCTGCTGCTGCTCACGCTCGGCGACGTGTTCCCGGGCCTTGGCATCGGGTCGCACCTGAACCTGATCTTCGTCTACCTCGGCGGCGCGCTGGGCGCCAACACGTTCCTCATGTACGGGTTCTTCAACACCATCCCGAAGGAACTCGACGAGGCGGCGAAGATCGACGGCGCCACGCACGCCCAGATCTTCTGGGGCATCGTGATGCGGCTTGTGACGCCGATCCTGGCCGTCGTCGGCCTGCTGAGCTTCGTCGGCACGTACGGGGAGTTCATCCTCGCCCGCATCGTGCTGCCGCGCAGCGAGGACTACACGCTGGCCGTCGGCCTGTATGTGTGGGCGGCCGACGAGCGGAACGCTCCGTGGTCGCTGTTCTCGGCCGGGGCAGTGATCGCGGCCATCCCGATCATCGTGTTGTTCATGTTCCTGCAGAAGTACATCGCCTCCGGTCTCACCGCGGGCGGTGTGAAGGGCTGATGTAGCTGGGGCGCGGGCAATGGTTGACCGTTGCCCGCGCCCCACCTATCGAGGGACGGCTGCGGGGAGGAGGTCGACCAAGTAGGTTGGTTCCATGAGCAACCTCGCCTGGGACGTCGAGGGCGTCCTGCCGTCGGTCATCGCCGACCTGCACGAACTGATCACGATCCCTTCGATCTCCTCGCAGCCCGAGCACCACGCCGACGTCGTCGCCTGTGCCCGTCGCGTCGCCCAGCTCATCGAGGGCACCGGCTGCCCGGAGGTGAGGCTCCTGGAGGGCGGCGGCAAGCCGGCGGTGTACGGCCACTTCCCGGCCCCCGAGGGCATGCCCACAGTGCTGCTGTACGCGCACTACGACGTCCAGCCCACCGGCGACCTCTCACTCTGGACCTCCGGGCCCTTCACGCCGACCGAGCGCGACGGCCGTCTGTTTGCGCGCGGCTCCGCCGACGACAAGGGCGGCATCGCCGTGCACCTGGCTGCGCTGCGGCTGTTCGAGGAGGGGCCACCCGTCGGGGTGAAGCTGCTCATCGAGGGCGAGGAGGAGATCGGGTCGGCGTCGATGCCTGCCATCTTCGATGCCTATCCGGACGAACTCTCCGCCGACGTGTTCGTGATCGCCGACTCGGTCAACTGGGCCGTGGGTCAACCCAGCCTCACCACGACACTTCGGGGTGTCATCGACTGCGTCGTCACGGTGTCCACGCTCAAGCAGGGCCTGCACTCCGGCCAGTTCGGGGGAGTCGTCCCGGACGCGCTCACGGCCCTGTGTCGCCTGCTGGCCACCCTCCACGACGACGCGGGCGACGTCGCTATCGAAGGGCTGGTCTCCGGGCCTGCCGCCGACCTCGAATACCCGGCCGACCGTCTGGCGTCGGAGACCGGCATCCTGCCGGGTGTGTCCCAGATCGGCACCGGCAGCGTCGTGGAGCGCATGTGGACCAAGCCCGCATGCTCGGTGCTCGCAATCGACACCACGAGGATCGCCGACGCGTCCAACACCCTGATCCCCTCGGCATCGGCCAAGGTGAGCGTCCGGCTGGCGCCCGGGCAGGACCCTGCCGCCGCCCAGCAGGCACTTGCGGCACACCTGAAGGCGCATGCCCCCTGGGGTGCCCATGTTGAGATCACCGGCGGTCAGGCGGGCGGGCCGAGCCGTATCGAGCTGTCGGGTCCCTTCGCCGATGCCGCGCGGGCGGCGATGCGTGAGGGGTTCGGCGTCGAGGCCGTGGAGATGGGCTGCGGCGGCAGCATCCCCATCGTCGCCGAGTTCGCGGCCCGGAACCCCGACGCGACGGTGCTGGTCACCGCCGTGACGGACCCGGACTCCCGCATGCACGGCATCGACGAGTCCCTGGACCTCGGCGACCTCACCAAGGCCGTGATGGCCGAGGTGCAGTTGCTGGTCAACCTGTCCGCGACCAGCGGATAGAATGACCGGGTGCCACGTCCCGACGGAAGACTGAGCCTCGACCTCGACCCCGCAGACCGGCCCCCGAAGGACGCCTGTGGTGTCTTCGGCGTCTGGGCACCGGGCGAGCACGTCGCAGAGCTGACGTACTACGGGTTGTTCGCGCTGCAGCATCGCGGGCAGGAGTCGGCCGGCATGGCCGTGTCCAACGGGCAGCGGATCATGGTGTTCAAGGACATGGGGCTCGTCTCCCAGGTGTTCGACGAGACCACCCTGAGCGCGCTGCGGGGGCACCTGTGCATCGGTCACACCAGGTACTCGACGACGGGCGCCTCGGTGTGGCAGAACGCGCAGCCCACCTTCCGCTCCGGGAAGCGTGGCGGACTGGCGCTCGCGCACAACGGCAACCTCACCAACACGCATGAACTCGAGGACTGGCTGCACGAACTCGACCCTGCGGAGGCCGTTCCCGAGAAGAAGACGATGGACTCCACCAACGACACGTCGTTGGTGACCGCCCTGATGACGTCCTTCGGTGAGGAGCCCATCGAGGACGTGGCGATGAAGGTGTTGCCCCGCCTGACCGGCGCGTTCTGCTTCGTCTTCATGGTGGAGAACACCCTCATGGCGGCTCGCGACCCGCAGGGCATCCGGCCGCTCGTGCTGGGACGCCTGGCCAACGGCTGGGTCGTCGCCTCCGAGACCGCGGCGCTGGACATCGTGGGCGCCAGCTTCATCCGCGAGGTCGAGCCCGGCGAGTTCATCGCGATCGACGAGGCGGGCCTGAGGTCGCAGCGGTTCGCCGAGCCGAGGCCGAAGGGCTGCCTGTTCGAGTACGTGTACCTGGCCCGGCCCGACACCACCATCGCAGGCAGGGGAGTGCACGCCACGCGCGTCGAGATCGGCCGCGTGCTTGCCCGGGAGCACCCGGTGGAGGCGGACCTCGTCATCCCGACGCCCGAGTCGGGCACGCCGTCGGCCATCGGCTACGCCGAGGAGTCGGGCATCCCCTACGGTCAGGGACTGGTGAAGAACTCCTACGTGGGCCGTACGTTCATCCAGCCCAGCCAGACCATCCGGCAGCTCGGGATCCGGCTGAAGCTCAACCCGCTGCGCGAGATCGTCGCGGGCAGGCGGCTCGTCGTGGTGGACGACTCGATCGTCCGGGGCAACACGCAGCGCGCGCTGGTGAAGATGCTGCGCGAGGCGGGCGCCACCGAGGTGCACGTGCGCATCAGCTCCCCGCCGGTCGAGTGGCCCTGCTTCTACGGCATCGACTTCTCCACGCGCGCCGAGCTCATCGCGCCCGGCCTGAGCGTGGAGGAGATCTGCCGTTCGCTCGGCGCCGACAGCCTGGGATATGTGTCCCTCGAAGGCCTCACGAAGGCCACCACCATCCCCGCGGATCGCCTCTGCCGCGCCTGCTTCGACGGCGTGTACCCCGTGCCCATCCCGCCCGAGCAGGCGGAACTGCTGAACCTGGAGGAACTGTGACACCCAGTGCCTACGCCGCCGCCGGCGTCGACATCGAGGCGGGGGACCGCGCCGTCCAGCTGATGAAGGCATCCGTGGCCCGCAGCCGCCGCACCGAGGTGATCGGCGGCCTCGGTGGGTTCGCGGGCTTCTTCGACGCGACAGCCCTCAAGTCCTTCCGTCACCCGGTGCTCGCAACCTCCACCGACGGCGTCGGCACGAAGGTCGCCATCGCACAGGCGCTCGACAAGCACGACACCATCGGATTCGACCTGATCGGCATGCTCGTCGACGACCTGGTGGTCGTGGGCGCCGAGCCCCTGTTCGTCACCGACTACATCGCCTGTGGCAAGGTCGTCCCCGAGCGCATCGCGGCCATCGTCGGCGGCATCGCCGACGCGTGCGTCGCTGCCGGCTGCTCGCTGGTCGGCGGCGAGACCGCGGAGCACCCCGGGCTGCTCGGGCCGAACGAGTACGACGTCGCGGGCGCCACCACCGGCGTGGTCGAGAAGGACGAGATCCTCGGCGCCCACCGGATCGTGGCGGGCGACGTCGTGCTGGGCATGGCCTCCTCCGGCCTGCACTCGAACGGCTACTCGCTGGTGCGCCACGTCCTGCTGAACCAGGCGGGCTGGTCGCTGGATCGGCACGTCCCCGAACTCGGCAGGACGCTGGGCGAGGAGTTGCTGGAGCCCACCAAGGTGTATGCGCTCGACGTGCTGGACCTGATCCGGCGCGTCGAGGTGCATGCGTTCAGCCACGTCACCGGGGGCGGACTCGCCAACAACCTCGCCCGCGTGATCCCGGACGGGCTGAAGGCCGTGCTGAGGCGCGACTCCTGGACCCCGCCGGCCATCTTCCAGTTGGTGCAGCAGGTCGGCGGGCTCACCCAGGCCGACGTCGACGCCACCTTGAACATGGGCGTCGGCATGGTCGCGGTGCTTCCGGCCGACGGCGTGGATGCCGCCATCGCGGCGCTCTCCTCCCGTGGAGTTGTCGCCTGGGTGCTGGGGGAGGTCGTGACCGACGCGGGCCCCGGTTCGGCGGTGCTGGTCTGATCCGAACGTGAAGGGGCCCCGACCGGTGTGGTCGGGGCCCCTTGGCGTCTTCCGGTGCCTGTCAGAGGACGGGCTTGGCGTGCCAGATGCGGTCCAGGTAGTCGCGCATCGAGCGGTCGGATGAGAAGAACCCGGTCCGGGCGACGTTCAGGATCGCCGACCTGGTCCAGGCGTCGACGTCGGCGTACTTGGCCTCGACGGCGTCCTGCGCCTGCAGGTACGCTGCGAAGTCCGCGAACGCCATGAACCTGTCCTCGTACAGCAGCGCGTCGGTGACGGAGCGGAACGTGCGCCCGTCGCCGCCCGAGAAGTGCCCCGAGGTGATGAGATCGATGGTCGCCCTCAGCTTCGGGTCCTGCTCGTAGTAGGAGTACGGGTGGTAGCCGTCGGCGCGAAGCTTCGCCGCTGCGGGCTCGTCCATGCCGAAGAGGAAGAAGTTGTCGTCCCCGACGAGCTTGCGGATCTCGACGTTGGCGCCGTCGTCCGTGCCGATCGTCAGCGCGCCGTTCAGGGCGAACTTCATGTTTCCGGTGCCGGACGCCTCCATGCCTGCCAGCGAGATCTGCTCGGACAGGTCCGCGGCCGGGATCAGCTTCTCGGCGAGCGTCACGTTGTAGTTGGCGGGGAAGGCCACCTTGAGGCGCCCCTCCAGAACGGCCGCGTTGTTGACGGTCTCGCCCACCGAGTTGATCAGGTGGATGATCTCCTTGGCCATGCCATAGCCGGGAGCGGCCTTCGCGCCGAACACGACGGTGCGCGGCGTCAGGTCGTCGGCGGCCAGCTTGCCGGACAGCACCTGCTCGTACAGCGAGACCACGTGCAGCAGCTTCAGGGTCTGGCGCTTGTACTCGTGCAGGCGCTTGACCATGACGTCGAGCAGGTGGCCCTGCGGCAGGTCGATGCCGTCCCGCTTGTGGAGCACCTGACGCAGGCGATCCTTGTTCGCCGCCTTGATGGCCCGGAACTCCTCACGGAAACCGGCGTCGTCGGCGAGGGGCTCCAGCTCCGAGAGGCGGTCCAGGTCGGTGATCCAGGCGTTGCTGATGCGGTTGCTGATCGCCTTCGACAGCTGCGGGTTGGCCTGCCTCAGGAACCGGCGAGGCGTGACGCCGTTGGTGACGTTGGTGAACTTCTCGGGCCAGAGCTCGGAGAAGTCGGGCAGGACCTTGTCACGCAGCAGCTGGCTGTGCAGTTCGGCGACGCCGTTCACGCGTGAGCCTGCGACCGTCGCGAGGTGCGCCATGCGCACCGCGGGGAACGGGTGCTCGGTGACGATCGACATCCGGCGGGCGCGGTCCTCGTCGCCGGGGAACGTGGAGCGCACCTCGGCCATGAAGGCCTCGTTGATGAGGTTGATGAGTTCCATGTGGCGGGGGAGCAGACGGCCGAGCAGGCTGGTGGGCCACACCTCCAGCGCCTCGGGGAGCAGCGTGTGGCAGGTGTATGCGAAGCAGGACTTCGTCACCTCCCAGGCCTCGTCGAAGTCGAAGCCCTCCTCATCGATCAGGATGCGCATGAGCTCGGGAACCGCGATCACCGGATGGGTGTCGTTCAACTGGAAGATGATGCGGTCGCCCAGGTTGTGGAGGTCGAAGCCCTTCTCGAGCGCCGTGTCGAGGAAGTTGCGCAGCGAGCAGGCCACGAAGAAGTACTGCTGCTGCAGGCGCAGTTCCTTGCCCTGCGGCGTCGAGTCCTCCGGGTACAGCACCATCGAGATGTTGCGGGCGAATGTCTGGGCCCGCACGGCCTCGATGTAGTCGCCCGAGTTGAACTTCTGCAGGTCGAACGCCTTGGTGGCGCGGGCCCCCCACAGACGCAGTGTGTTCACGCGGCCGTTGCGGTACCCGGGCACGAGGTAGAGGAAGGGCACACCCTCGACGTTCCAGCCCGGCACCCATCGGGTGCGTTCGCGGCCGGCCTCGTCGGTGTAGCGCTCCGTGTGGCCCGCGAAGTTGACCGTGACGGCCTGCTCGGGGACGGCGAATTCCCAGGGGGAGCCGAACGCGAGCCAGGCGTCGGCCTCCTCGACCTGACGGCCCTCGACGAACCGCTGCCGGAAGATGCCGAACTCGTAGCGGATGCCGTAGCCGATGCACGGCACCCCCATCGTCGCCAGCGAGTCGATGAAGCAGGCGGCGAGCCTGCCGAGGCCGCCGTTGCCCAGACCGGGCTCGACCTCCATGTTGCGGAGCACGTCGAGGTCGGTGCCCGCCTCCTGCATGGCCTGCTCGGCGATCCCGACGAGATCTGCTGCGAGCAGCGCATTGTCCAACTGGGGGCCGAGCAGGTACTCCGCAGACAGGTAGCCGACCCGCTTGGCACGCGACTTCCTGTCCTTCTCTCGCGCGCGCAGCCAGTCGTCCATCAGATAGTGCCGCACTGCGCTGGCAAGTGCCTGGTACTTGGCCATGTCGGAGGCATTCTCGAGGTTCGTGCCCTGCCGATTGTGCAGTTCGTGGTGGAACTCGGTGAGGAGCCCCTCGACGCTGTGGCGCGGGTCCTCGTCCTTCAGGGCCAGCGCCTCGTCGATATCGTTGGAGTCAAGCATGGATGCAGCCTAGATCACCCGGCAACCGGCGGTACAACTCAGCCGGTTGCCGGGAATCGTGGTGCCGTGTCAGGCCAGCGAGTCCACGATACGGTTCAGCGTGGCCGAGGGACGCATCACGTTCGCGGTCAGCGTCTCGTCGGGGTGGTAGTAGCCCCCGATTTCGGCCGGTGATCCCTGCACGGCCAGCAACTCCCCGGCGATCGTCTGCTCCGCCTCACCCAGCGCGGCAGCGACCGGGCCGAAGACCGCCGCGAGGTCAGCGTCGTCTGTCTGCGAGGCGAGCTCCCGCGCCCAGTACAGGGCGAGGTAGAAGTGCGAGCCGCGGTTGTCGATGCCCCCGAGACGCCTCGTGGGCGACTTGTCCTCGTCCAGGAAGGTGCCTGTTGCCCGGTCCAGCGTCGAGGCCAGCACGCCGGCCCCGGCGTTGCCCTCCGCCTGCGCGAGGTGGTCGAACGACGCCGCGAGTGCCAGGAACTCGCCGAGCGAGTCCCAGCGCAGGTAGTTCTCCGCGAGCAACTGCTGCACGTGCTTCGGGGCGGAACCGCCGGCCCCGGTCTCGAACAGGCCGCCGCCCGCCATCAGCGGCACGACGGACAGCATCTTCGCCGACGTGCCAAGCTCCAGGATGGGGAACAGGTCGGTGAGGTAGTCGCGCAGGACGTTGCCCGTCACCGAGATCGTGTTCTCACCCCGGCGGATGCGGTCCACCGAGTACTTCGTCGCCTCGACGGGGCCCATGACCTCGATGGTCAGGCCGTCGGTGTCGTGGTCCGCGAGGTACGCCTGCACCTTCGCGGCCAGGTTCCGGTCGTGGGCGCGTTCCGGGTCGAGCCAGAACACGGCCGGCCAGCCCGTGATCCGCGCGCGGGAGACGGCGAGCCTGACCCAGTCAGCGACGGGTGCGTCCTTGGTCTGGCAGGCGCGCCAGATGTCTCCGGCTGCCACCTCGTGGGACATCAGGACGGTTCCGGAGGCATCGACGACCTCCACGCGGCCCGGGGCGGCGATCTCGAAGGTCTTGTCGTGGCTGCCGTACTCCTCCGCCTTCTGTGCCATCAGGCCGACGTTCGGGACGGTGCCCATCGTCCTCGGATCGAAGGCGCCGTGCGTGCGGCAGTCGTCGATGACGGCCTGGTAGACGCCGGCGTAGGAGGAGTCCGGCAGCACCGCCAGGGTGTCCGCCTCCTCGCCGTCGGGTCCCCACATGTGCCCGGACGTGCGGATCATCGCGGGCATCGAGGCGTCCACGATGACGTCGGAGGGCACGTGCAGGTTCGTGATGCCTCTGGCCGAGTTGACCATGGCGAGCCGCGGACCCTCTGCGAGGCCCCGCTCGAAGGCGGCCCTGATCTCGGCGCCGTCCGGCAGGGCGTCGAGCCCGGCGAGGATGGCCCCGAGGCCGTCGTTGGGGGACAGGCCGGCATCGGCCAGCTGGTCGCCGTAGGTCGCGAGGACCTCGGGGAAGAAGGCCCTGATGACGTGGCCGAAGATGATGGGGTCCGAGACCTTCATCATGGTGGCCTTCAGGTGGACCGAGAACAAGACCCCGTCTTCCTTCGCCCGGGCCACCTGGGCGGACAGGAAGCTCTCCAGTGCCGCCGCCTCCATCACCGTCGCATCGACGATCTCGCTCGCCAGGACGGGCAGCCTCTCCTTCAGGACCGTGACGTTGCCGTCGGCGTCGACGTGCCGGACCGTGAGGACGTCGTCGGCAGGCAGGATCACTGACTTCTCGTTGTGGCGGAAGTCGCCGGAGTCCATCGTGGCCACTGCGGTCCGGGAGTCGGGGGACCAAGCCCCCATCGAGTGCGGGTGGCTGCGGGCGTAGTTCTTCACCGACTCGGGCGCCCGCCGGTCGGAGTTGCCCTCGCGCAGGACCGGGTTGACCGCAGACCCCTTCACCTTGTCGTAGCGGGCGCGAACTTCACGCTCGTCGTCGGTCTCCGGCTCCTCCGGGTAGTCGGGGACGGCGAAGCCCTGCGCCTGGAGTTCGGCCACGGCGGCCTTGAGCTGTGGGACGGAGGCCGAGATGTTCGGAAGCTTGATGATGTTCGCCTCGGGGGTCTTCGCCAACTCGCCGAGCTCGGCGAGCGCATCGGGGCGGACCTGGTGGGCGGGCAGCCGATCGGCGAACTGGGCAAGGATCCTGGCCGCCAACGAGATGTCCCTGGTCTCGACGGCTACGCCCGCCTGCGTGGCGAAGGCCTTGATGATCGGCAGCAGCGAGTAGGTTGCCAGCAGCGGTGCTTCGTCGGTGAGGGTGTAGATGATCTTGCCCATGGGGGACCTCCTGGTCTTCGGTGCTCGGCCAAGCTTAGCGACCAGCCTTTGGAATGATCTGCGTCCTCCGGTAGCCTTGGCGCCACGAGTTACTGAACACATTCCGCGGCCAGGCCGCGAGGGACAAAGCGAGGGGGTCGACCCATATGGGGCGCGGCCGTGCAAGGGCGAAGCAGCAGAAGGTGGCCCGCGATCTGAAGTATCGCTCGGTGGACACCGATTTCGTCTTACTGGAGCGAGAACTCCGGGGCGACGACTACAGATCCGGCGAGGACCGGGAGTCCATCCCCGACGCCTACGCCGACCTCGCGGAGGAGTACGCCGCCCACGAGGCGGAGGAGTCCGAGGAGTACGGGTCCACGGGCAGCTACATCGACGATGACGAGGATGCCCGAGGCGCCTGAGCCCGGGGGCGGCCGGGAGGTCACCTGGTCCCCGGATGTGGAACTCGATTCCTACGAGACGTGCACGATCGCACTTCCCGACCTGCCCACCTACACCGGTGAGCGGGAGGGCAGCCTGTGTGCCACGCTCATCCGTCGCAACCCGCCGCGCCGGCGCAGGGCCATGCTGTACATCCACGGCTGGGACGACTATTTCTTCCAGCGGCACCTGGCCGACGAGATGTATGCCTCCGGCTACGACTTCTACGCCGTCGACCTGCACCGCTACGGCAGGTCGCTGCGCGAGGGGCAACTCGCCGGCTTCACACACGACCTGGACGACTACTTCGGCGAACTCGGCCGCGCCGCCGAGATCATCTGCGATGAGGGTCACGACGGGCTCGTGGTCATGGGGCACTCCACCGGCGGCCTGATAGCGAGCCTGTGGGTGGCGGCGAACCCGGGCGTGGCCGAGGCGGTCGTCCTCAACTCGCCCTGGCTGGAACTGCAGAGCTACAGCGCAGCCAGGCCGGCGATCGCTTCGGTGCTGAAGGCGGCCCGCCAGGTGTCGCCGACCGCGGTGCTCTCCATGGCCGACGGCAGCCTCTATCACCGCGCCATCTCAAGCGCGCAGGAGGGGCACTGGGACTACAACCTGAACCTGAAGGGTGACAAGGCGTTCGTCGTCCGCGTCGGGTGGTTGTTGGCTGTCATGGCCGGCCACGCCCGCGTCGCGGCCGGGCTGGATATCGACGTCCCGGTCTACATGGCGATCTCGGCGGCCAGCGACTTCAGCCGCAAGTGGTCCGAGGAACTGCGCACCGTCGACGTGGTCCTCGACGTGGAACGGCTGGCCACCAGGGCCCACAGGCTGGGCAGGCACGTGACGCTGGTCCGTGTGAACGGTGGGATGCACGACCTGACGCTGTCCGACGAGCCGGCACGCAGCACATTCTTCGATGACCTGCGACAGTGGCTGTCCACCTACGGCTGAGATTCGGACTGGGCTGCTGGTGGCCAGGGCCGGGATCGAACCGGCGACCTTTCACTTTTCAGGCGAACGCTGCTACCAGCTGAGCTACCTGGCCTCGTGTTCGGCGCTCAATGACGCCCAACAGCGACCCCGACGGGACTCGAACCCGCGACCTCCGCCGTGACAGGGCGGCGCGCTAACCAACTGCGCTACGGGGCCAATTTCTTGACCTGCTGGCTGAGCCAGCCCGGCAACTATAGCGTCCCCTTCTCCCCAAAGGGAAATCGGGCCATCTGACGCTGTCAGCCACCGGTTCGCCCCCTCCCGAAGGGAGGTGACTTGGCATCCCCAACGGGATTCGAACCCGTGCTGCCGCCGTGAAAGGGCGGAGTCCTAGGCCGCTAGACGATGGGGACCGGCCGAGCCACAAGAATAGTCAGGCCGGGTCGCGTCCGCAAACGACGGTCGCGCCCCGGCCTTGCCGATGGTGCTTCAGTTGGAGTTGATGTGGATGTGGTCGTAGTGGTTGGCGGTGTCGTCGCCACGGTCGGCCATGGCGCGCCAGCCCTCGCTGCTGCGTGCGACGCTCCAGATCTTCTGCTGGTAGATGATGTAGGAGATGTTGTAGGCCCTGGCGTTCGACTTGAAGTAGTTCACGATGCTCCAGCCGAGATCGGTGTTCGTCCTGTAGCTGGGGATCATGACGTCGACCGCGCGTCCGGCCGGATGGTCCGGGGTGGTGTCCTTGCGCCAGCCGTACATGGTCTTGATCTGCGGGTAGTTGTTCCAGATGTACCAGGTGACCCGTTGGATGTCGGCGTTGGTCTTGTCGAGCCCGCTGGAGTAGCCCTTGTTGATGTCGCCGCTGGTCGAGCCGGAGTCATCCGCGGGCGGCGTCGACGAGAGGTACTTGGCCGTCACCCACTTGATGGCGCCGTTCAGGACGATCTCGGCCCGACCGTTCTCGACCGTGCCCGTGATGTTGACCTGACCGCCACGCGGGATCTCGCCCGAGTAGGAGGTGCCGCTGCTGGCCGCCCAGATGTTCAGTGCCGTGGTCGCGTACTGGACCGTCGTTGACGGTGTGCTGGGCTGGCTCGGCGCGGTCTCGTCCGTCACCTCTGCCAGGTACCTGTTGTTCACCCAGCGGACGTTGCCCTGCCAGATGACCTGCGCCATGCCGTTGGTCACGACGCCGGTGACCGGAAGGATCGTGCCGGTCGGCACGTCACCGAGCGACTCGAAGTCGCTGTCCGGGGTGGTGCGGATCATAAGGGCGGTGGTGGCGCGCTTGTTGCCGATCACCGCCGGCAGCGATTCGGAGCTGCTGCCCGGGGTCGAGGACAGGTAGGCGGTGGCGGCCCACAGCGTCCTGGACTTGTAGACGACCTGCGCGTAGGCCCCGCTGATCTCGCCGGTCACGTCGAGCTGCGTCCCCTTGGGTGCGACCGTGTAGACGCTGCCCGACAGGCTCGGGCCGGTGCGCAGGTTCAGGTTGGCCGTGGTGTACACGGTGCCCTGGGAGGCCGATGGGGGAGTGCTGCCCGACGGTGCGGACGGCACCGTCCCGCCAGTCAGGTAGGCGCTCGCCACGTACCCGACGCGACCGTTCCACCTGACCTCCGTCCAGCCGTCGCTGCTGGAGACGGCCTCGACGCTGTCACCCTGGTACAGCACCCCGAGGCGCGACGCATCGGTCGAGGGGGCGGACCTGACGTTGACCGCCGTGGTTGCGGTCAATGTCGCAGATGCCGCATCCGCAGGCGGCGACAGCGCGACGCTGCCGAATCCCTGTGCGACGGCGGCGATCACGCCTGCTGCGACGAACCCGCGCAGCCCTTTCAGTGCCCGATTCACGACGGTTGTCCTTTCGCTCGTTGCGAGGCACTGGGTTGGACGCGCCGCTTCCCCGAAGCTCCATGCTTCCGGTGCGTACCGGGCCCAGTGCCCGGGAGACTAGGGACGTCGCAGAGGGCGGGACAAGCGATTTCTGAGAGACGTCTGAGCCCACGTCAAGCAGCCACGCCGAGTCTCGCGAAGAATCACTCAGGTGTAGTTCGATTGTTCGGCCCCAATGGGTGAGCGGTCGCCGCGGTTGTTCCCCGGGAACTTGAGGCTCCTGTGCGAATACCGCCTCCGTCCTGCGGACCCGGGATGAGGACACCTGTGAGAGGGGAAGGTTCACCTCAAGTGCCACTTCAGGTTCAGGGTCGAGGTTCAACCCAGGAGTCCGACCCTGTACTGATCCAGGTGGCGCTCCGGCCCAGCGCCTCGGACGGCAGATACCCGGCCCGAAGGTCCGAGATGTCCAGCACCTCGCCGTCGACGGCGCGTCGCAGGTCGTACAGGTCCCGTCTCGACGGGGTGGCCACCAGCACAGGCATCCGCAGGGCGCGCCGGTTCGCCTTCAGCGTCGCCAGCACGTCGTCACCGATGCCGATGGCCGCGATGACCACGGGGGTCGCCTCCGGCGAGGCGGGCAGCAGCGCCAGGACCTCCCGCAGGGCCGTGACCTCGCCGTCGACCATCAGGACCAGGGGGTCGTGCAGGACGGCCCGGCCGGCCTCGGTGTTGAACTCCGGCCCCAGGTGGCCGAAGTGCAGGTGCAGGCCGACAGGGCGCGCCCCTGTCGAAGATGGAGCCGCGGGCAGCGGCAGCGAATCGATCTCACCCTGGGTGACGTAGTGCGGAGTCACGGCGTCGACGGCCTCGATTCCCCTCACGGGGGCCGCGCGACCACCGTCCCTGCGTCGCGTGCGCGCGTGATCGGCCCACAGGGCGGCGGCCAAGAGAAGGAGCCCGGTCGCGAGCGCGGCCACCAGCCAGACCCAGGGATTCACGTGGCAAGCCTGCCACGGCGCCGTGTGGTTTACTGGCATCGCCCCTATAGCTCAGTCGGCAGAGCAGTGGACTTTTAATCCATGGGTCCCGGGTTCGATCCCCGGTGGGGGCACCCTGACGGGGGCGGTCCCGGTGGGTCAGTCGTCCAGCCAGGAGAGCTCGAATGTGGGCGGGTCGGTGTGACGTTCGAACTGCGCCCACCACTCGTCGGCGCCGGGCGGCAGGACCCGCTGATCCGAGGCCGCGACGACTTCGCGGAGTTCGCGTTTGGCGGCGACCAGCCGTTCCGCAGTGTGGGCGCTCTCGTCGCCCTTGCTGATCCTCTCCTCCAACTGGACCGCCTTCATCCGCAGCGCGATGATTCGCCGCGTCCTGGCCTCCTGGTCGGCCCCGGCCTGCAGGACGGTCTCGGCGGCGCGCATCCAGCCGTAGGCGACGTGGATGCGGATCAGGCCGGGGTGGACCGTCATGGCGTCGTGGACGTCCAGTTCCGGTTCGATCACCACGGCCCCGGCGCTGTGGGCGTAGGCCAGCTCGTCGCGGCCCGTCTCGTCGACGAGGATGTCGACAGCCCTCATCACCACCGAGATCAGGTCGGCGTTCGCCATGGACTGCTTCGCCCGCACCCCGAGGGCCTGCGACGTGATCACGTAGGTGCGCCCCGGGCGCAGGTGGCCGATGGTCAGCTCGGCGGCGACGTTCTCGCGGGTGCCTCCGTCCACATACGTCTCCGTTCCCAGCTTGACCGGGCGGAAGACGGCAGGGATGGCGCAGGAGGCAAGCACGCCGGTGGCCAGCGGGTGCTGCTCGTCGTCGAACACGTTGTCGTCGCGGTCGGTCAGCCGGCCGTCCTCGCGCATGAAGCGCAGTTCCCCGGACTCGAGCGCCACCATCGAGATGCGCAGGGTGTTGCCGGCCCTGCGGACGCTCTCCTCGTCGAACACCACGTCATCCAGCAACCGGGCGAGCATCGGGCCGGGCCGGTACATGGACCGCGTGCGTTCCATCCCCTGACGGATGGCGGCCAGGTCGCTTCCCAGTCGGGGCAGCTTGCCGATGTGGCCCATGAGCTGAACCACGTCCCCGAGCGACCACTCGGGGCGCAGCTCATCATCCGGGGCCAGCGCGGCCTCCAACGGGTCCAAGGGCCGCGGCGGCGGGGTCGGTGACTGCGGGCTCGACGGCGAGTCCGGCCGCCGCAGGAATGGGAACCGGGACGCGAAGGATCGGCCCGGGCTCGGTGCCGCAGGGGTGCCCGCCTGCTCGACCAACTCCAGCCAGCCCGGCATCTCCGCCTGGGCGCGCCCGAGCCAGGGGCGTGGCGTGAACATGTCCTCCTGGCTGCGAAGGTCGTACCAGATGTCCAGCAACTGCTGGTTGCGCGCCAGCTGCTCCTGCGGGCCATTCCCCTGCGCGAGTGAGGCGGCGAGGATGGCGCCGGCGGACGTGCCGACGAACACCGTCGGGGTGAAGACAGGGTCGTGCTCGTACAGCCAGCTCAGCGCGCCGAGTTGGAAGCTCGCCCGCGAGCCCCCGCCGGACAGGACACAGGCCACTGTCTCCCGGCGCTGGGTCAGGCCGCGGAGGTGGAGTCCCGACCATCCTCTAGGGGGCATGGGATGAGTCTAGTTGGCCTGCTGGTGGCAGGATTGGCCCGTGACTCGCGCAGCTACCACCAATGGGCAGACCACCGACCTGAGCCGTTACGGCTGGCTGGCAGTGGCAACCGCCGTCGTGACCATCGGGCTCAAGGCCGGCGCCTGGCTACTCACCGGCTCGGTGGGGTTGCTGGCGGACGCGGCCGAATCGGTGGTCAACCTGGTGGCCGCCGTCGTGGCGCTGATCGCACTGAAGGTGGCCGCCAGGCCGGCCGACCGGAACCACCACTTCGGTCACACCAAGGCCGAGTACTTCTCCGCCGCCGTCGAGGGGATCATGATCTTCGTGGCAGCGGCATCGATCATCGTCTTCGCCATCCAGAGACTGATCCAGCCGCAGCCGCTCGAATCGCTGGGCATCGGCGTCGCCATCTCACTTGTCGCCGCGGCCATCAACGGCGCCGTCGGCCTGGTGCTGATCAGGGCGGGCAACCGGAACCGCTCGATCACCCTGCGGGCCGACGGCAAGCACCTCATGACCGACGTCTACACCTCCGTCGGTGTGGCCGTCGCCATCGGCCTGGTTGCGCTGACCGGCTGGGTCATCCTGGATCCGCTGATCGGCATCGCCGTCGGCATCAACATCCTCTTCGCGGGCTATGGCCTCATCAAGGAGTCCTCGGCCGGACTCATGGACATCTCTCTGCCGAAGGAGGCGAACAACCGGCTTCGGGCGATCCTCGATTCCCACACCTCGGACAGTGTGGCCTTCCACGCCATGCGGACCCGTGAGTCCGGCACGCGCCAGTTCATGGAGATGCACATGCTGGTCCCGGGTGACTGGACGGTGCAACGCGGTCACGACGCCATGGAGGACCTGATCGAGGAGATCCGGGCCGAGTTCCCGGACCTGTGGGTGACCGGCCACCTCGAGCCCATCGAGGACCCCCGAAGCTACGAGGACATGGACTACCGGTAGCGGAACCTCAGATGTGGCGGGCGGGGCCGCCGGGGCGGGTGACGAGCGTGCTGGCGCGGCCGGCGACGTCCGGGAACTCGGCGAGGTAGCGGGCCAGCCAGTCGCCCGCGAACGCGTCGGCGTCGGACGTACGGGTCAGTGCCCAAACCGAGCCGCCGAAGCCGGCGCCGAAGCCGGCGGCGGCATCAGCGCCGAGCTCCCGGGCCAGGGCCTGCAGGCGGTTGGTCTCGGGGATCTGGTTGCCGAGATCGACGTCCGCGCTCAGCTGTGAACGGTCCGCGAGCCTTCCGAACTCGGCGAGGTCGCCCGCAGCCAGGGCTGCGGTCGCGGCGGGGATCAGCTCCTCCGACTCGGTCAGGAACGCCCTCAGTCGCGCGGACAACTCCGGGGAGTGGCCTACGACGGCCCGAAGGCCCTCCAGGGCGTCCTCGTCGGAGGCGAGGGCGTCGGCGATGGTGACGTCGTCGCGGCCGGTGGCCGAGTTCCAGGCGGCCACGATCTCGCGGGTCCGCAGCGAGGCCCTGTTGTACAGCTCGAGGGCTGCGCCGGTCTTCTCTGCAAGAACCCCTGACACGGCCACCACGAACGACCACTCGGGGGCAAACGGTACCGACTCGTGCTCGACGATGGGGCAGAACGAGAACTGGGTGAGGTGGTCGGCCTTGCAGCACAGCATGGCGGTGTGGTCCTCGGAACCCCCGAACGTGCCGACGCCCTTGACGCCCTCCAGAGTCCCGAACGTCATGCCGTTCTCGAAGGAGGCCATGTAGCCGGCGAGATCGATGTTGTCTTGGATGTTGCTGCGCCAGAGGCCGGTCTCGCGGAAGCCGTTGTGGTCGGCCAGTGCCAGTGCCATCGCGACCACCAGCGCGGACGAGGACGACATGCCGCTGGCCAACGGCAGGTTCGAGTCGATCTCCAAACGGGCGGGCCGCAGGGGTCCGAAGTTGAGGGCCAGCCGGTCGACGACGGCCTGCAGGTAGCCGCCCCAGTGCCCGGCGGGCAGGTGGCTCGGGCTGTTGGGGTGGACGCGCAGCGAGTCGGGGCTGGCCGTGGTGGTGGCCCAGATTCCTTCGCTGCCGTCGGTCAGCGTGATCGTGATACCGCGATCGACGGCAGCCAGCAGGGACCGGCCGCCGGCGTAGTCGGTGTGCTTCCCGAACACCTCCAGACGGCCGGGCACGAACATCCGTGTCACAGGACGACCTCGCGGCTGCCGAGTGCGTCGACGACGGAGGCGATGTCGCCGCGGTTGGACATGTCCAGGACACCGACGTTCGCCCGCACGACCCGGTACGGGTCGCCGGCGGCGATCGCGGCGCGGACGGCGTCGGTGATCTCGTACTCGCCGCGGGCGGACATCGGGATGGACTTGGCCGCCGGGAAGATGGCCGGGCCGCACAGCCAGCAGTTCATGGACAGCACGGCGTCGGCGCCGAGACGCGCGACGGTTTCGTCGTCGGGCTTCTCGACGAGTTCGGCGAGGTTGCCCTCGGCGTCTGCCGTTGCCAGGGCGAACGCCTGGATGCGTTCGGGATCGATGTTGGACTTCGTCAGCATCGCCTCGCGCTCGAACCCGACCAGTGCGGAGCCGGGGACATCCGCCAGCAGTCGCAGCGCCTCGGCCGGGTAGTAGTTGTCGGAGTTGATGACCAGCACGCGGTCGTCGCCGGCGAACTCCTCGGCCGCCAGCACCGCGTTGGCCGTGCCGAGGGGCTCCTCCTGCACGGCGTAGCTGATGGTGACCCGGGACTTCGCGACGTCGTCGTAGTAGTCCCGGATCATGCCGTGCTCGGGGCCGATGACGAGGCAGACCTCGGTGAAGCCGGCGTCGGCGAGGGCGGAGATGACATGATCCAGGAACGGTCGGCCGACCGAGATCATGGCCTTCACGCCGGAGGCGGCGGCCTTGGACTGCTCGTCGCTCAACTCGACGCCCTCGGCCTCCTTCCGCATGCGGGAACCGAGCCCGCGGGCGAGGATGACGGCCTTGTGCGGAGGGGCGATGATGTCAGATGCCATGGGGACAGCCTAGGGGAGCGGCGACCCTCCGGCCCCAAACGTGCGATCCGGGTGACGGATCACCTGTTGCGGACACTCCACAGGAGTGCCGCGGACACGGCACCCGGGTCGAGATGGCCGATGCTCGCCTCGCCGAACTGGGCGGCGCGGCCCCTGCGGGCCAGCATGGGAGCGGTGGCCTGCGCCCCGGCGTCGGCTGCGCGGGCTGCGGCCGACAGGGCGTCGGTGAGCGGCAGGCCGGCCGCCATCGACGCCTCGAGCGACTCCACGGCCGGCAGCAGCGCATCCACCATGGTGGCGTCGCCGGGTTCTGCCTTGCCGCGGGCCATCACGGCGTCCAGACCGAGCCGGCAACCGCGGGCCACGTCCTCGGTGGTGGATTCGGCCTGCCATGCGGCAGCCATGCGCAGGAAGTAGGTGCCGAAGAGCGGGCCCGATGCTCCGCCGACGTTGGAGACCAGCGCCATGCCGACGTTCCTGACGTTCTCGGCGGCGGACTCCTCGTCGTCGACGGCGGCGAGCGCGGCGCGGAACCCGCGCAGCATGTTCGAGCCGTGGTCGCCGTCGCCGATCTGCCTGTCCAGTTCGTTCAACTCCGCGGCGTTCTCGTCGAGGGCGGCGACGGCGCACTCCAACCACGCGCGGATGATTGCGATTCCGGTGTCCATGCGGTGATGTCCTTCAGATGCTCGGGGAAGAGGTGTCGAGGGCGGGGGAGTCGTGGGACTCAACGGCGCAGGCCCTTCAGGAAGTCGTCGTCGCCGTCGGGCCCCTGGTCGCGGCCGACAGGCCGGGACGAGGCCAAGGGGCGGCCGAAGGCCAGCCACAGGAGCGGTCCGACCAGCGGGAGGCAGATGACGGCGAAGGCCCAGAGCCACTTGGGGAGCGCGCGCACGCGATACGTGGACGACTGCGCGACCTCGACGATGCAGTAGATCGTCAACGCGACGATCACAACGATCAACAGGACCCGGGTCACACGGCAATCCTACCCTTTGCTCCAGGGGGGGCTTGTCAGGTCCGCCCGGGGCGGACGGTGCTAGCGTCTCCACGTGCACCCCAGGACGCTGCTGCCCGACGTGGCGCTGATGCTCGAAGGGGGACCTCCGCTCTGGCTGGCCCCCGGCGAGCCGACGGCGCTGCCGACGGGGGTCGGAGCCGTCGTCCGCACCTCCGGGTCCACGGGTGACGGACGGCTGGTCGTGTTGTCGCGGGCGGCGCTCGTGGCAGCGGCCGCGGCGTCGCGGCAACGACTCGGGGCGGACCTGACCTGGCACCTGACGCTGGCCCCCCAGTACGTCGCGGGGCTGATGGTGCTGGTGCGGTCGCTCGCAGTGGGACGGGTGCCGGTGCTCGCCTCCAACGATCTGTCGGACCTCGAACCGACGGGCGACGGCGACGCCGTCTCGATCGTGCCCACGCAACTGCACCGCGCACTGGCCGACCCGCGGACCAGCGAGCGACTGGCCCGCTTCGACGCCGTGCTAGTGGGCGGTGCCGCCCTCGCACCGGACCTGCGCCGCCGCGCCCTGGACGCTGGGGTGCGCGTGATCGAGACCTACGGCATGAGCGAGACCTGCGGCGGCTGCGTCTGGGACGGCGTGCCGCTGCACGGGGTCGACGTCCGCATCCTGCCCGATGAGCGGGCGCCCGAGGGTTCGGGGCGCATCGCGCTGGCGGGCCCGGTGCTCTTCGACGGTTATCTGGGCGACCCGGCGGCAACGGCGCGGGCGCTGGTCGATGGTGCACTGCTGACGTCGGACTTCGGGAGGTTTGCCGACGGGCACCTGAGCGTGGGCGGCAGGCTCGACGACGTCGTGATCACCGGCGGCGTCAACGTGGACCTGGCAGAGGTGCGGCGCGCGGTCGGGACGCTCGACCCGGACGCTGCCGTGCTCGCGGTGCCGGATGCGGAGTGGGGCGTGAGGATCGTGCTGTTCTCCCACCTCGGTGACCTCCGGTGGTGGCGCGGCGAGCTGGATCTGCCGCGAGCCTCCCTGCCCAGGCAGTTCGTGCGGGTGGCCGCCGTACCGCGGACCGCGGGTGGCAAACCGGATCGTGCGAAGCTCCTAGCATTGGTCGAATCATGAGAACCCGAGTCAGGACCTGGATCGCCGGTGCCCGCCCGAACACGCTGCCGGCGGCGCTGGCGCCCGTGCTGGCCGGCGCGGCCGTCCCAGCGCACTTCGGCGTCCACCGCTGGTGGATCGCGCTCGGCTGCTTCGTCGTCGCTCTCGGGCTGCAGATCGGGGTCAACTTCGCCAACGACTACTCCGACGGCATCCGCGGCACCGACGACGATCGTGTCGGCCCCACCCGCCTGACCGCGTCCGGGCTGGCGTCCCCGGCGGCGGTGAAGCGGGCGGCGTTCGGATGCTTCGGGGTGAGTGCGCTGGCGGGGCTGGCCGTCGTGGCCGCGAGCGGGCAGTGGTGGCTGCTCGCCGTCGGCGTCGTCTGCATCCTCGCGGCCTGGTACTACACGGGTGGCCGCCGTCCCTACGGCTACCTCGGGCTCGGGGAGCTGTTCGTGTTCGTGTTCTTCGGGCTGGTCGCGGTCTGCGGCACCGCCTACGTGATCGGCGGCTGGCTGCCGGCCGCTGCGTGGCCGGCGGCGGTGGCCGTCGGTTCGCTGGCCAGCGCGCTGCTCGTGGTGAACAACCTGCGCGACCTCGACCGCGACAAGGTGGCGGGCAAGCTGACGCTGGCCACCAGACTCGGGGATCGGGGCACTCGCTGGTTCTACGTCGCGCTGGTGGCCTTCGCCGCGCTGAACGTCGTGGTGTTCGCGGCCATGACCAACTGGTGGGTTCTCGGCGCCCTCGCGGCGTTCGGGCTGGCCGTCCCCCCGGTGCGCCGCATGCTCGCCGGCGCCCGGGGCCGTGACCTGATCCCGCTGCTGCGCGCCACCAGCCTCACCGAACTGCTGATGGCCTTCGGCCTGCTCGTCGGGGTGGTGATGGGGTGAGGGCACGCACCGTCGTCTTCGACATCCCGATGACCACCCGCTTCCGCGGGATCACGAGCCGTCAGGGGATGCTTGTCGAGGGGCCCGAGGGCTGGGCCGAGTGGAGCCCCTTCCCCGAGTACGACGACGCCACCGCCGCGCGCTGGTTGGCCGCGGCGCTGGAGGCGGCCCGCGAAGGGTTCCCGGAGCCGGTCCGGGACCGCATCCCGGTCAACGCCATCGTGCCCGTGCTGCCGCCGGATGCCGCGGCGGAGCGGGTGCGGCGGTCGGGCTGCCGGACGGCCAAGGTCAAGGTCGCCGAGCCCGGGCAGGGCCTGGACGACGACGTCGCGCGGGTC
The DNA here is from genome assembly GCA_039811745.1 of Arachnia sp. Taxonomy (GTDB): domain Bacteria; phylum Actinomycetota; class Actinomycetes; order Propionibacteriales; family Propionibacteriaceae; genus Arachnia. Next base: position 2,059 of record JBDHZH010000021.1, on the reverse strand, counting down.
GCGGCCGTGCGTGCCGCGCTGGGGCCGCTCGGGGCGATCCGGGTCGACGCCAACGCGGCCTGGAAGCCGGCGGAGGCGCTGGTCGCGCTGCGGGAGCTCGCGGCATTCGGCCTGGAGTACGCCGAGCAGCCGTGCCGCACCGTGGAGGAGCTCGGCGAGCTGCGCCGGCTGCTGGACCGGGCCGGGGTCACGGTGCCGATCGCGGCCGACGAGTCGATCCGGCTGGCCGCGGACCCGCTGCTGGTGCGGGGGGTGGCCGACGTCGCGATCGTGAAGGTCCAGCCGCTGGGCGGGGTCCGCCGATCCCTGGAGCTGGTGGAGCGGATCGGGCTGCCCGCCGTGGTGTCCAGCGCACTGGAGACGTCGGTCGGCCTGCGGGCGGGCGTGGCGCTCGCCGCGGCGCTGCCGGATCTGCCGTACGCGTGCGGGCTGGAGACGCTGTCGCTGCTGACCGACGACGTCGTCGCCCGACCCCTGCGGGCGACCGACGGGTTCCTTCTCGTCGGGCCGCTGGAGATCGACGAGGCGGCCCTGGGGCGCGTCGCCGCGGGGCCCGAGGTGATGGACTGGTGGCAGGAACGCCTCGGGCGTGCCCTGGCGGTCCTCGGGGAGGAGGCGTCGTGAACTCGCCCCTGCTCGGCGCCGTGGTCGTGGAGGCGTTGGCCGCCTGCGGCGTCACAGACGTCGTGTTGTCGCCGGGTTCCCGCAACGCTCCCATCTCGCTCGCCCTGCATGCGGCCGATGCTACCGGCCGCATCCGGTTGCACGTGCGCGTCGACGAGCGCGTCGCCGGGTTCACCGCGCTGGGGCTGGCGAAGGGTTCCGGGCGCGTCGTCGCGGTCGTCACGACGTCCGGGACGGCGGTCGCGAACCTCGCGCCCGCGGCGATGGAGGCCAGGAACGCGGGCGTGCCGCTGCTGTTGGTGACGGCGGACCGGCCCTCCGAGCTCGTCGGCACCGGCGCCAATCAGACCGCCGAGCAGGTGGGCGTGTTCGGGACCTCGGCGCTCGGCGTGGTGCGGCTGTCGTCGGCGTCCGGAACGGTGGCCGCCTGGTCGGCCGGGGTCCAGCGGGCGCACGCGCTGGCGTCGGGGGTCAGGACGAGGCGGCCCGGGCCGGTGCAGTTGAACGTGGAGCTGGGGATGCCGCTGGTCGGGCCGGTGCCGCGGGTCGCGGTGCGGACGGCGCGGATCGCGCCCAGCGTGCCGGGCCCCGCTGTGGCGCTGGACGGGGCCGAGACCGTGGTTCTCGTCGGCGATGCCGCACCGGCCGTCGGCGCCGCGGCGAGGGCGCTGGCGGAGCGTGCCGGCGCGCCGCTGTTCGCGGAGCCGAGCAGCAACGCCCGCTCCGGTCCGAACGCGATCGCCGGCTACCGGCTCCTGCTCGACGGGCCGTCGGCGGCGCGCATCCGCCGGGTCGTGTGCTTCGGGCATCCCACGTTGTCGCGTCCCGTGAACCGGCTTCTCGGCCGCGACGACATCGAGCTCGTGGTGGTGACGGACCGGGCCGACTGGTCCGACGTGGGACATCGGGCAGCCGTCGTGGCGGATGCGGTGACGCTGGCCGGCCAGCCGGCAGGGTGGCTGGGGGAGTGGCGCGCGCTGGATCGCCGGCCCCCGGCCGCCGAGGCCGGACTCGATCGTGTCGCAGTGGTTCGGGCCGTGGTCGCCTCGGCAGGGGAGGGGACGAACCTGTTCCTTGGTTCCAGCCAGACGATCCGCGAGGCCGACCTCGCCCCGATCGCCGAGCGCCCCGCCACGACCTTCTCCAACCGCGGCACCTCCGGTATCGACGGCACCCTCGCCACCGCGACCGGGGTAGCGCTCGCGACCGGGCGCCCGACCACCGTGCTGCTGGGCGACCTGACGCTCCAGCACGACATGGGGGCGCTGGTCCGGCCGCCCCTTGAACCCGCGGCGGACGTTCGCGTCGTCGTTGTGCACGATGACGGCGGCGCCATCTTCCACACCCTCGAACAGGGCGCCCCCGAGTATGCCGACGCGTTCGAGCGCGTCTTCGGCACCCCGCAGGGCGTCGACCTGGCTGCCGTCGGCCGGGC